>CAXNIN010000347.1:0-4356 GCA_964202365.1 Myxococcota bacterium
CCGCCGGGGGGGGCGTCGCCGCCCGCTCCAGCCGCCGGGGAGGGGCCACCCGCAGTGGCACCCGGACCCGAGCCGCCGCCACCGCCGTGCGCGGGGGCACCGGCGCCCTTCGCGGCCGCTTCGGGAGCACCACGCGCCGGAGCCTCGGCACTCCGCCCGCCGTCGCCACCGCGCCCACCGCCGCCGATGCGAAGATTGCCGCCGAGCTGCAGCCCGCCGACCTGAACCCCACCCGCGACCTGGAGCGAAGCCTGCCCCCCGCCCGTCGCGACATCCGCGTTGATCTGCACGCCGCCACCGGCACCGCCGCCACCCCGCTTCCCGCCCACCATGCCGGCCACGAAGTCGTTTCCGGCAGCGCCGGCCGCCCGCCGCGCGCCGCCCGTGGTCAACGGACCTTCGGCCTGCGGACTCCCCGGCCCATTTCTGCGAGCGGGCCCCAGCCCCTGCGGCGCTACGTCGGTCTCCGGCGCCGCCGGGAGGTTGCGATCGCGCGCAATTTGTTTGGAGCGGGCCATGGCGCTTCCGGGGCTGGAGATTCCCCCTATGCTACCCCGGCCCGACCCCCGCGGGAAGCACCTACGGCACGCCGTCCGTCGGTTCCTACCGAGACAGGTTCTCCGACCCTTATTCGCGCCGCTCCGGAGCCCTCCGCGGGCCTCGACGGAACCGGAGCTGCGCCACGAGGGGCAGGTGGTCCGAAACAGGCGGTGCTCCCGACGCCGGCCCCGCTTCCAGCACCTCGAGATCCTCCGACACGAAGAGGTAGTCGAGGACGCGATCCGGCGCGGTCGCCCCCCACGGGAGGTAGGTCGCGAAGGCGGGGTCGAGCAGTCGCGTTGCGGGCACGGCGGATCGAAAGCGCGGAATCAAGAGCTCGATCGGGTTCGGACGGTCCGCGTACTCCTTCGCGTCCGCTCCGAGCCGCTGGGGCTCGTCCCCCGGGGGAAGCAGGTTCAGGTCGCCCCCGAGGACGTACGAATCTCCGGCTGCTTCGCGCGCTTCCATCCAGCGCTTCAACGCGCCGACCTGGCCCACCAGGGTGCCGTCCCCGCGGGAGAACGCGGAGAGGTGTGTCACCGCGACGTGCAGCGGGCGCTCCCGACCCCGCACGGGCAGCCGGGCCGTGAGGAGACACCGCTTGAGGTTGAAAGCCCGACGCAGACGCGACTCGCGGAGCAGCGGGAGCTGTGTCCGGAGCGCGCTGCCGAGGGCCACGCGCGCGAGGAGCGCGACGTGCAATTCCACACGGCCGAGCGGCTCTCCCGTGGGAGCCGGCACGAAGCGGCTCCGGTGACACGGGGCGCTCGCCCAGGCCGGGTACGGCGCGAGCGCGAGGATCTCCGGGAGCTGGTCGACCCGGTCGGTGCGATCGCTGTCGCGGTCGAGCTCCTGAATCAGAGCGATGTCCGCCGCGATGCCCGCGAGCTGCCGACCGACCTCCTCGATTCCGACGACGCGATCGGCCGTGGGGACGCGCACCGCATCGCCCCCGTCGTAGAAGAACTTCTGCCGACGGGTGGCCGAGTACTGGATGTTCCAGCTCACCACGCGGAAGGGCGCTTCACCGTCCAGCGCGGGAAGATCCGCGGCGCCCACAACGGGAACGGGCTCCACCTCGACGGGCCGGTGCACAAGCCCCGTTACCTCGCCGAGGCGCGCCAACACGCCGCCTGGGCGAAGCAAAGAGGTCTCGCCCGCGGGCACCGTTTAGTCCGAGCCGCCCGACCGCTCGCCGAAGCGACCGGTGAACGCCTCGTACATCTCCCGGCACTCGTAGCGGTCCGGACGGGCCATCCGCTGGATGCCCGAGCGCGGGTGCACGTTGTAGAACCCGGTGATGGCGTACGGGAGGTGGTACCCCCAGCGAAGTTCGTCGCGGAGCGTGGCGTACTCGTCCACCATCTCCAGGATAGGCCGGACGTCGTAGCGCGGATTGTCCAGGTAGAAGAGCAGAAGTTCGAGCGGGCAGTTGCCCGCGCCGCGGCCGATGCCGTGCACCGTCGCGTCGACGAAGTCCGCCCCGGCGTCGATGGCGGCGATGGTGTTCGCGAACGCCTGCTGCTGGTTGTTGTGGGTGTGGATGCCCACCTTGATCTTCTCGCCGAGGCGATTCTGGTAGACGCGGAAGAGGTGCTCCACGTGGTACGGGAACAGCGCGCCGAAGCTGTCGACGATCGCGACGTTGTGCACGCCGCTGGTGCGAAGGCGGTCGAGGAAGGTGTCGACCTCGTCCGGGGTGAGCGTCGACACCGCCATGACGTTCATGAACGTCTCGTAGCCGTACTCCAGCGCCCGATCGAGGAGGCGAAGGGCCTCGTCCAACTGGTGGGCGTACGTCGCGATTCGCAGGGTGTTGACCACCGTCTCGCCACGCGGCTTGATGTCGCTCGGGTCGACCTTGCCGCAGTCGAGCATGGCGGCGATCTTCATCGAGCCGTTCTTGCCGGCGGTGACCTCGGCGAGCACGTCCTCTTCGAGGAAGCGCCATTCGCCGACCTTGGACCGATCGAACGCGCCCTCGCGCGTCCGGTAGCCGATCTCCATGTAGTCGACGCCCGACGCCTGAAGCGCCTCGAAGGTGCGCTTCACCCAGGCGCGATCGAACTTCCAGTCGTTGCAGATTCCGCCGTCGCGAATCGTGCAATCGAGCACTTTGATCCGGCGACGACGGTCAGTGACGAGGCCATCCGGACAACAACGAACGCGATAATCGAGGCCCATGCCGCGGCTCCGTAAGCCGCTCTCTTTATCTCCGGCGGACAGTCTTCCGCCACCAGCGCTACGCGGGGGAAATTACCGGACGCGGAATCCCCGCGGATACCCCGCCATACGCACGGCTATAGCCGGACCCGCCGCGCGGGGAACAGGTCGGCCGCCTCGCTGCGGCCTTCGAGGACCAGGTCGGCGAGGGCCCGACCGCAGCTCCAGGCAAACCCGAAGCCGTGCCCCGTGAAGCCCGCCGCCACCAGGGCGCCGGGCGCCGACGGGACGGCCCCGACGAGCGGGAGGCTGTCCCGAGAGAACCCCATCGTGCCGCTCCATCGGTGCGTCACGGGCACGTCCCGGAGCGAGGGAAACCGCTGGAGGAACGCGGTCATCCGCTCCTGGATCAGCGGGTGGAGCATCTCGTCGGGCCCTACCTCGCCCTCGGGATCGAGGTTCCGCCAGCCGCCGAGCGCGATGCGGCCGTGCTCGTCCTGGCGCCAGTAGTCGAAGCCGTGATCGGCGTAGATCGGACATTCGAAGGTGGGAGGGGCGGGGGCCGTGGCGAGCATCTGTCCGCGGACGGCGTCGATGCTCCCGCTCAAGGAGGGCAGCAGGGAACCCGCCGCGGCGTTGGTACACACCAGGACGATCTGCGCCCGGATCTCGCCCGTGGGAGTCCACGCGCGCACGTCGCCGGGGGCCGGCGCGTCGATCCGCGTGACGGGGGTGTGCTCGTGGAGCCGGACGCCGTGCGAGATGGCCGCGCGCGCGACGCCCTGCACGAACGACGCCGGCTGCAGTTCGCCGTCGTCTGGGAGGTGGACCCCGAGGCGGAAGCCAGCGCCGATTAGCGCGGCCCCGAGCGCGTCGCCGTGCCGTTCGTCAGCCGGGAAGCCGTCTTCTCGGAGGAGCGCGGCGGACGCGAGCAGATCGTCCTCCTCTTCGGCGCTGCCCGCGAGCTGGAGCGAGCCGCGACGCATATAGCCGCAGGACAGCCCGAGATTGACGATCTCTTCGGCCATCGCGCGGTGGTTCTCCCGCGAGAGCGCGTGAACGCGGCGCGCGCGTTCGCGCCCGTGGATCGCGACGGCGCGGACATAACGCTCGGCGGTTCCCTGGAGGAGGAACCCGGCGTTCCGCCCGGACGCGCCGTGCGCGACGGCCCCGCCTTCGAGCCAGAGGGTATCCACCCCCGCCCGAGAGAGAGAGAGCGCGGCGGACGCGCCGCACAACCCCGCGCCGACGACGAGCACATCCGCCTTCGCGTCGCCGACGAGCGGGGGAGCGATGGCCGTCGCGCCGTCGAGCCAGTACGGGACGCTCATGGCGTTCCGTCCGCGGTAGTCGGCGCGGGCGGGAGCGTACCGGGGCGGCGATAGCCCAGGAAGGCGCCGTGCTGCTCGATGAGCTCGTCGGTGACGGGCTGGTTCCCCTTCGCGAGCATCTCCAGCGCGACGCGACGCACATCACGCGAGACCGAGGTGCGGCGAACGAGCGCCTCGAGCAGCTCGTACCGCTCGAGCGCCGCGGTGTTGCGCACCGCCACGATCCCGGTGCGGGTGGTCTCCGGCTCCTCGAGCACCACGCGCAGCACCGCGGCGGCCGCGACGGGATCGAGCTTCGCGAGGCGATTGAAGGCGGCGACAC
>CAXNIN010000348.1:0-4351 GCA_964202365.1 Myxococcota bacterium
GGCTGGCCCGGGTCGAACGCGAGGCTCTTCTCGTAGTGCTGGGCCGCCTTGTCCGGGAGGCCGAGCCGCGCGTCGAGGATGAACCCCTTGCTCAGGTAGGCGTCGATGACGTCGGCGGGATCCTGCGTGTGGTAGATGATGTTGTTGAAGATGTTGAGGAGGTTGTTCCAGTCTTCCGCGGCGAAGAGCACCGCACCGTAGCCGCGCAGCGCGCCGATGTCGTTCGGCCGAAGCTCGAGCGCCTTGGTGAACCGCTTGCGCGCCTTATCGGCCTGCCCGAGCTGGTGCTCGACCGTGCCGAGGCTGGCGTAGATGCGCGCGAGCTGCTCGGGGTTGCCGTGCCCGCCGGTGAGCTGAAGGAGCTGCTTCCAGACCTTGTCGGCCTTGGTCCACTCGCCGGCGGTCATGTAGACCGGGCCCACCGCTTCGAGCGACGGGAGGTGGGTCGGGTTGAGCGCGAGGGCCTTCTCGTACCGAAGCATGGCGTCCGCCGGCCGCCCGGTGCGCCGGAGCGCCTCGGCGAAGCGGAAGAAGTACATCGCCACTTCGACCTGGGTGTCGAAGTCGTCGAGGTCCCGAGCGGATTCCTGGGACTCCATCCTCTCGAAGAGCGCGACGGCCTCGTCGAGCCGGTTGCACTCGTACGCCAGTTCGGCGCGGAAGCGCAAGGCTTCCGGATGCTCCGGAGCGATCCGGAGGAGCTCTTCGTACACCTCGGCCGCGCCGTTGCGGTCGCGGAGGGTCTCAGCGCGGACGCGCGCGGCGCTCGCGAGCGCCTCGACACGTTCGTCGGCGTCCTCGGCGGCGCGGGCGCGGCGCACCATCGCCTCGGCGACGCGCTCCCACTCCCCGCGACCGAGGAAGATCCGCTCCAGGGCGCGCGCGGCGAGCAGGTCGGGATGCGCCCCGCCGCTCGCGGCGTCCAGGTAACGAACGGCCTCCTCTTCCCGACGGAGATGGTCGCCGAGGGCCACGCCGATGCGGCGCTGGAGCGTCGAGCGCTCCACACCTTCGACGAGGCGCAGCAGGGCCTGCCCGTACTCGACGAAGCCGTTCCAGTCCCCGGACTCTTCAGCGAGCGCGACGAGCCGCCGGAGCGCCTCCTCGTCGTCGGGCGCGAGGTCGAGCACCTTGCGCCACGCGTCGGCCGCGACGGCGCGATCGGTGAGCTTGTCCTCCCACAGCCGCGCGATCTCCGCGAAGCGGTCAACCTGCGCGCGACCCGCCGAGAGCGCGGCTTGCCGAGCCAGGACACCGACGACGCCCTGCCAATCGCCCGCCGCTTCCGCGAGGCGGCGAAGGCCGGCGAGCGCTTCCTGGTCGTCGGGCAGCGCGTCGAGGGCACGCGTGAGTGCCGCGCGCGCGCCGTCCGTGTCGCCCGCGAGCTCGAGCGCTTCCGCGGTGCGGCGGCTGTAGCGGGCGGCGTCGCGCGGGGCCTGGGCCCGCGCGGCGAGGCCGTCGAGGTACTGCACCGCGAGCGCGGTCTCTCCCCGGGCGCCGGCGATGCGCGCGAGCGCCTCCAGCACCTCGGTGTCCTCGGGGCTCGCGGCATGGAGCTGACGGTAGAAGTCCCAAGCCTCCTCGGTCTCGGCGAGCTTCTCCGCGAGCAACCAGCGCGACTGCGCGGCGATCTCGGCGCGCGTCTCCGGGGTGGCGTCGGCCACGCGGGCCTGAAGGAGCTCGAACACCTGCTTCCACTCGCCCTGCACGCCGAGCGCGTGCTCGAGACGCACGCTCCACGGGAGCTTCGACGCCGCGGAGCCGAGCTGGTCGCGCCACGCCGCGATCGCGGCAGCGGGATCGCCGGCGTCTTCGAGCGCGTCGCCGAGGCCGGCCGCGTTGGACGCACCGAGCGCGGCGTACAGCTCGCGGATGCCGTCCGCGTTCTGCGCGGCCACGAGCAGCCGCCGGAGGCCGTCGGCGGCATGGCCGGGGCGCGGATCGGTGCGGAAGGCAGTCCAGAGCGACGCGAGCGCGTCTTCCGAGGCGCCCGCTTCCTCGAGGAGCGGGGCGGCGAGGAGCGCGTGCTGCCCGCGCGCGGCGTCGTCGGCGGCAGCGGCGGACAGCAACATGTGCGCCTGACCGCGCGCCGAGGCGGAGGCGTTGGACCGCACCACCGAGGCCGCGGCGGCCACGTCGCCGTGCGACATCACGCGCGCGGCGAGGGCCGCGCTGGCACCCGCGGCGTCGCCCAGGGCGTCCCGGCGGAGCCGGGCACCGTCCCGGCCTTCGTCGCCGGAGGCCGCCAACGCGCGCAGCGCCTCTTCGACGTACCCGGCGGCTTCTGCGACGCGCGCGAGCGACCGGAGCGGCCGGCTCGCCGAGCCGGTGGCGGAAAGCACCTCGGAGAGCCCGCGAAGCAGCGAGTCGGACGCGCCCTGGTCGGCGGCGAGCTCGGCCACGCGGACACAGGCGCGGACACGCTCCGCTTCATCCGTCGCGACGGCGGCCCGCTTGAGGTAGAGCTGCACCAGGCCGGCCTGATCGCCGTTGGACAGCGCGACCCGCTCGGCGAGATCGAGCGCAGCAGAGTTGGAGGCGTCCTCGCGGAGAACCTCGGCGGCGACGCTCGCGGGGTCGGCGTCGCTCGCGCGACCCGCGGCCTCGGCGGCGGCGAGCAGGCGCCAGTGGCGACGGTCGAGATCCCCGCCCATGTCGGCCTGTTCGCGTTCCAGGCGGAAGTACTCGGTCCAGTCTCCCTGGCGCGCCGCGAGATCCTTGAGCAGGAGGATCGCGGGGAGGAACCCCGGAGAGAGCTCGAGGCAGCGCTTGAGGCACGTCATGGCCCCGGCGATGTCCTCGGTCCGGTCGGCGAGCACGCGCCCGGATCGGTAGAACAGGCTCACCGCCTCGTTCGCGTCGCGCGTGGCGATCGCCGCGGCGCGCAGCGCGCGGCCGAGGAGCAGCCAGTCGCCCTTGCCTTCGAGCACCCGGGTGTAGGCGTCGAGGCTGGGCGGGAAGTCGGGCATCGCTTCGAGGGCGAGCCGGAACTGCTCGGCGGCGCGTTCGATCTCGCCGAGCCGGAAGTCGTACACCGCGCCGGCGCGGTGGCGTTGGAGCGCGATGCCGTGCGGGTCCTCGGAGAGGAGCGCGCGCTGCTCGTACACCGCCGCGAGGTCGGCCCAGGCGCCGAGGCGCGTGTACACGCGCTCCAGGCCTTCGAGCGCGGGCAGGTAGCCCGGCGCCACGTCGAGGATGCGCTCGTAGTGCTTGCGCGCGCCGGCCTGGTCGTCGAGGGGGCCCTCCGCGGTCTCGCCCATCCGGTAGAGCACGGTCACCATCAGGCTCGGATCGTCGAGCCGCTCGAGGCGCTTTTCGAGGAAAGCCACGAGATCGGCCCAACGGCCGGCGTGCTGGAGGATGCGGAGCACGGCTTCGGCCGCGGGCGCCGCGGCGGCGTCCTCGGAGGCCGCTTCGTAGAGCGCCAACGCCTCGTCCACCCGGCCGAGGCGGTCCTCGACGAGGCGCGCGAGGCGGTACTGGAGGAAGCTCCGCGTGTGCGGGGCGGCGATCTGGATCTCGGCGCCGAGGGACGACGCGAGCTCCTCCCAGCGCTCGGCTTCGGCGCAGAACACACCGTACTCGTGGCGGAGGTCGAGCGCGTCCGGGAGGGCGCCGAGCGCGGCGGTGTACGCGAGCGCGGCGCGGCCCTCGTCGAAGAGCTGGAGGCGGTAGACGCGGGCGGCGCGGGCGTACCACCACGCCGCCTCGGCGCCGCGGGAGGCCTCGGGGATCGAGGCGTCTGCCACCACGCGGTCGGCCTCGGAGCGGTAGAGCGCGCCGAGCGACGACCACTCGGCGGCCTGACGAAAGTGGCGCTCCAGGGAGAGAAACGCCTGGGTGTTCGCGGGGTCGGCGTCGAACGCGGCCTGCCACGCGGCGTGGAGCTCGTCGGAGGCGGCGCCCCCGCGGCTTAGGACCTGCGCGCGCTCGGCGAGGAACGTGCCGGCCAGGGCCCCCCGGTAGTGCGCCGCGAGCCGGCCGAGCACGGAGGCCTGGCCCTTCAAGTCGCCCTGCGAGCGGTGGAGGTCGAGCAGCGCGAAGAGGGCGCGCACGTCGTCGTTGTTCGCGGACGCGGCGCGCTCGAGCTCGTCGGCGGCCTGCTCGTCGCGGCGGAGGCGTCCGCGGGACACGGCGGCCGCGGCGAGCAGCGCATCGCTCGCACCGGTGCCCTCCACGGCGGCCGCGAGATGCTCGAGGGCGGCGGCGAGCCCCTCGAAGTCACCGAGCGAGCCCAAGGTCGCCGCGCGCTCGCGCCAGAACAGTTCGTCGAGGTCGGCGTCCGCACGGCTGGCGCCCGCGGCGGCGTCGAGGAGCGCGCGCGCGGTCTCGGCGCCGTCCGCGCGGGTGC
>CAXNIN010000349.1:0-4248 GCA_964202365.1 Myxococcota bacterium
GGTCGACCTCGCGGTGTGCGAATCCGTGGCCTACGTGCTCTTCGACGAAGCGGACGACACCGGCACCGTCGCGACGTACCTCGCGCGCGTGACGCTCGGCACCGGCATGGGGCCGGCGCTCTCGGGCGAGCCTGTCGTCGTTACCGGCGAGTCGCTCGCGTGCGGCGCCTTCGCGCTCGGCGAGGTGGCCGTGGCGGACCCCGCCGGCGCGGTGACCTTCTACGACGCCGTCGGCGCCGCGTTCGCCGGCGAGGCGATCGGCCCCGTGGGCGACCTCGCCGCGGCCGACAGCGACGGCGACGGCCTCGACGAGCTCGTCGCGTGCGCCGAGGCGGGCTGCTTCGTGGCGGCGGCGGATCTCGACGGGGACGGCGTGCAGGAGCGCGTCACGCAGGACTCCACCGGCATCACGGTCACCCTCGGCGGCACCGCCACGGGAGTGGACGCCGCCGGCACCGCTTCCGTCGGCGACACCGACGGGGACGGCGTGCCCGAGCTGATCGTCGGGAGCGAGGGCCTCGCGCGCGTGTTCCACGGGCTCGCCGGCGGGCTCTCGCCCGCGGTGACGAGCTGGACCTGGCGCCCCGTGACGGACGCCGTGTGGTACGGCGATCTCGACGGGGACGGCCTCCCCGACGCGTTCATGATCGGCGAAGACCACTTCCCGGACTCGGAAGAGGGCGACTCCTGGGTGGGCACCCTCGTTTACGCGCGCGCCGCGGCGGAGTAGCGATGGAGACGGTGTTCGTGACCGGCGCGACCGGTCGACTCGGCGCGCCGCTGGTGCGCGCCCTCCTCTCCCGCGGCGACCGGGTGACGGTGCTCACGCGGGACCCCGCGCGGGCCGCGCCGCTCGAGCAGGCCGGCGCGCGCATCGTGAAGGGCGGGCTCTTCGACGCGGCGGCGCTCGCCGAGGGCGCGCGCGGCGCGGGGGTGGTGTACCACCTCGCGGGCGGCGTTCGCGGAAAGGGCGCGGAGACCGCCGATCGCCTCAACCGGGAGGGCACCCTGGCGGTGCTCGCCGCGGTGGGGAGCGCGCGGCCCCGGGCGTTCATCTACGCGTCGAGCGGCGCCGTCTACGGCGACCGGAGCGGGCTCTGGGTGGGCGAGGACTACCCGGCGAGCCCCCACACGCACTACGGCGAGGCGAAGCTGGCCGCGGAGGACGCCGTGCGCGCCGCGCTCCCCGGCGTGGCCCGCGTCGCGCGCATCGCCGCGGTGTACGGCCCCGCGTTCCCCTTCCTGATGGCGGACCGCATGGCCGCCGGCAAGGCGTGGCTCCCGGGCGAGGGGCGCAACCACGTGCCGGTGGTGCACGTGGACGACGCCGTCGCCGCGCTCGTGCGCATCGGCGCGCCCGACGCCACCGGCACGTTTCACATCGCGGGGCGCTCCACGCCCACCCTGCGCCAGTTCTACGACGCGGTGCACGCCGCGGCCGGCGGCACGCCGCTGCGTTTCTGGTCGACCTGGGTGCCCAGCGCGCTCCAGTTCGCGGCGGCGCGCGCCAACGAGCGCGTCGCCGCGCGCGTCGGCGGGCTGCCGCGCTTCACCGAGGACAACCTGCGGCTCTTCACGGCTTCGGTGCGGTTGCGCACGGAGCGGCTGGAGAAGGAGCTAGGGTTTACGTGGGGATGGCCGGAGCACGCGGCCGGTGTCGCGGCGGCGGTTGCAGCGGCGCGTTGACGCGCCGCTTGACGTGTCCCTCCCCAGCGGCCTATAAGTCACGGTCGGAGTCGAGCCCATGTACCTTCTGCCCGTCCTCGCCCTGCTTGTCGGCTGCACGACCCAGGATGCCGAGGTCACCGCGGACTACGCGATCTTCCTCGCCGCCGCGAGCTCCGAGAACCTCGACCGCCTCGATCGCAACGGCACGGACGTCGCCGAGAGCACCGGGAAGCTTGGTCTGACGCCGATCGATTGCCGCGACCTCTCCTACCTCGAAGACGAGGAGTCCATCGCGGCGGCCCGCCTCGAGGGGGTCGACTACGCGGCCGACTGCTGCGAGGCCGGCGAGGGCGAGTCCTGCGACGGCGTCCTCCAGCCCCGCTACTTCGGCTGGCTCGACGACTACGCGTACTACCTCAACGAAGGCAAGGTCGACGCCTACCGCACCGAGGTGGTGCTCACCACCGAGGGCGACCTCCAGCTCACCGTCCACATGGACGTGCCCGAGTTCGGTGACTTCCGCTTCGGCTGGGTCATCGACCCGCAGTTCCAGCCCGAGCTCTGCGTCGACCAGGTCCTCGACGAGGACGGCACGCTCGTCGCGCTCGACGAAGCGCAGATGGTGGAAGACCAGGGCGACTGGCTCGGCACCTGGTCCGCCGGGGAAGAGAAGGGCACCCTCTGGCACCTCAACGCCGGGTCCTTCCAGATCAACCCGAGCAACCAGGCCGAGGCCTGGTACTTCGACCAGGACTGGTCGGCCGGCTACACCTTCTCCCGCTTCGCCGACGAAGAGTTCTACGGCCACGCCGTGGACTACAGCGACGAGATGTACCGCCCGTACCACATCGACTGGTACAGCGACGGCACCTGCAGCAACGCCACGGACGACGACGGCGACGGCCTCACCGACGACCGCGACCCCGACTGCGAGTTCGGCTTCGAGGGCACGAGCATCCCCGAGCCCCGCGGCGTGAACCCCGACGAGCGCTACAACTCCTGGGTCGAGGCGACCACCGAGTTCTTCGCCAACGACGTGACGGACCTCGCCACCTTCGGCAAGTCGTCCTTCCCGCTCGCGATGAAGCTGGAGAACAACACCGGCCGCCCGGCGGACGGCGCGAGCTCCGGCCTCGACGGCTGGCTCGGCGTCAGCCCTTCCTGGGTGCGCATCGACAACCCGGACGCCATCGGCATCGGCAAGCCGGGCACCCCGATCACGGGCGAGTTCCAGGTCTACCTCGAAGGTGTGGCCGCCGCGTCGAAGGTGTTCGTGCACGGCACGTTCTCCATCGACAACGTTCGCGAGGACGTGTGGGGCTACGAGAACGGCACGCTCGACGCCGTGAAGCGCGAGGAGAACAACACCCCCGAGTGTGGTGACGACCGCCCCTCCGGCCCCCTGGCCGAGGGCGACTAACCCCGGCCCGCCCCGGCGATACCCGACCCGACGAGCGGTCCCGCGCATGGTGCGGGGCCGCTCGTTGCGTTAGAGGTGTCGCGACCGGGACGTCCTCGACGCAGCCGACGTGCCCCCTGTCCGTCTGGCGCGCGGGGAGGCCCGGTCCCCTCTCCCAAAATCCCCCTCTCGCCGCGCCTGCGGGCGCGCGGGAGGGCTCCGTCCCGCGCGGGCGCATCGGGCCGCCACCTCCATCCGCGCCGACTTCCGGCGGCGCGACCGAGAACGGTTAAGGCCCGCGGCAATGCCGGCGCTGTTGCTCCTCCTCCTCGCCTGCCGCGACGCCGCGCCGACGTACGGCGTCTACCGCTCCGGCCCGAACGCGATCACCCGCGGCGCGCGCACCGAAGAGGTGCTCGTCTGGGGGCCCGCGGGCACCGTGAAGCGCGTCCCGACCGCCGCGAAGGATGGCGCGGTGTACCTCGGGGAGAGCGGCCCGCTGTGGATCGTGGACCGCGAGCTCCCCGCGCCCACCAAGGCTGTCCCCGTGGCCGCCGCGATGGTGGAGCGCGCCGGCTTTCGGATGAAAACGGTGCTCGTGCCCGCGGGGACGGCCTCCGCGACGCCGGTCGGCACCTCCGCGCCGGATGCCGCCAAGGCTGGCGGCGTGTACGTGCGGAGCGTCGTGAAGGTGCGCCGCACGGGGGCGCCGCCCGTGTACGTCGTGACCGCCACCGGCGACGACGTTGGCGCCGGCAAGTTCGACGGGCCCGCCGACGTGCGCGCCGGCGCCAACTGCACCTCCGCCGTCGGCCTGCTCGACGACAAGGGCGAGAAGCTCCTCTCCAGCCAGCCGCTCGCGGCGGCCACGCGCACGTGCGCCGTGCCGGTGGTGGTTCCCCCGATCGACCGCGACGGAGACGGGGTGCTCGACGTGCTGATTCACGGCCAGAACGGCCAGAAGGGCTTCCGCAGCTGGTTCCGCATCGACGGCACCACCCTCGTGCCGGGGCCGGAAGACGTGTGGGAGGCCATCCCGTGACATCCGCCGCCCCCATCCCGCTCGACGGCCGCTCGCTCACGATCGACGCGCTCCTCGCCGTGGCCCGCGGCGCGCCCGCGGTGCACCTCACGGACGCCGCGCGCGTCGCGATGGCCCGGTCGCGGGCCTGGGTGGCCGC
>CAXNIN010000350.1:0-4233 GCA_964202365.1 Myxococcota bacterium
GTGGCCGGAGAAGCCCACGAGGCGGAGCAGGTTCGGCACCTCGGGGTCGAACCCGAGGAACGGGTTGTGGTCGGGCGTGACGGCGTAGTAGCCGGCGGTCGTCGCGGTCAACCCGGCGAATTCGCCGATGGGCGGCAGCACCTCGGCGAGCGACGCCCACGTGGCGTAGCCGTAGCTGTCGGTGCCGGAGCGGTGGAAGAAGGGCTCGTCGATGCGATCCTGGTCTTCGTAGGTGAAGGCGGGCTCGTCCGGGGCGTCGTGCGCCCAGCCCATCAGCAGGACATTCGCGTTCTCCGGGCGGCAATAGGCGCCGGAGGGGGCGATCGTGAGCGGCATGGCCGCCAGCGCGGCGCCCGACAGCGAGCCCGCGCGCTCGCAGAACCAGAGGTAGCGCTTCCGCGCGGTGATGGGGAGCGGCGTGGCGCCGAGCACCTGCGCGAGGCGCGGGGACCACGCGTTGGTGGCGTCTACCACGAGGTCCGCGCCGAAGGTGCCCTTGGGGGTCACCACGGCGGTGATGCGCCCCGCGACGCGCTCCACGCCGGTGACGGGCGCGTGCTGCACGACGGTGGCGCCGAGGCGCACGGCGGCGGCGAGGGCCTCGTTGTAGACGGTTTGCGGGTGGAGGAAGCCGTCCGTGGGGCAGAAGGTGCCGCCGAGGATGGTGAGGGGGTCCACCCAGTCGAAGCGGGCGGCGAGTGCGCTCGGCTCGAGCGCTTCCACCTCGGTGAGGCCGCAGGCGTGCTGCATCCGGACGCGGGCGCGCGCGGCGTCCCAGTCTTCCTGCATGCCGTACAGGAAGAGGTACCCGTTCTGCACGATGGGGGCTTCGGCGCCGCCCACCTCGTCGCGAAAGCGGCGGTAGAAGTCCACCGCGTAGCGCATGCCGAGCACCGTCTCGGGCGTGGAGAACTGCTGGCGAATCCCCGCGGCAGTTCGCGACGACGAGCCCGCGCCCACGTGGGCGGCTTCGACAACGGTGACGTTCCACCCCGCGCGCACCAGCCGCCAGGCGACGAGCGCGCCGGTGATGCCGGCCCCGATGATGACAACCCGCCGCGCCATGCCCCGCGCCCTAACCGATGGCTTCGCACTTGGCGCCACGATCCGCGCGGGGGCGAAGGGCCCGAACCGCGCCCGCGCGCCGGACCTCCCGCTCGGACTGCGCTACGCTTCCGCCGCCGTGCCCACCCTCCGCCAGTTCGTGCTCCTCGCCGCCCTCTGGGGGCTCCTGGCGTGGTTCACGACGGCGCTCTGGGGGGTGGTGGCGCAGAACCACGGGTTCGCCGACGCCCTCACCCGCTACTACGCCGTCCGCGCGCCGGTCGTGGGGGCGGTGGCCGGCATCCTGTGGGCGCCCATCCTGTGCGCGGGCATGCTCCCCGGGCGGGCGAGTGCGCTGGCCGACCGCGCGCCGGGCCTCGCGGTGGAGCGCCCGACGCGGTGGTTGTTCCGCGGAATCCAGGGGGCGGTGGTCGGGCAGCTCGTGGCCGGTTCCGCCACGTTCGCCCTGCTCTTCCTCTGGCCGAACGACATGCAGAACACCCGGATGGACGCGTTGAAGTGGGCCGGGGTGTTCTGGCGTGTCTACTGGTGGCTCTTCATCCCGTGCGGGGCCGTGGCCGGCGTGTTGTCCGTGCTCATCGCCCTGCGGGTACGCCCCCGCCCCTCGGAGTCCTGATGCCCCCCACGCCTGTCGTCCTCTGCATCCTCGACGGCGTCGGCTGGGGCCGCCGCGACGAGACCGACGCCGTCTACGTCGCCGACACCCCCCACCTCGACGCGCTCCTCGCGCGCGCGCCCAACTGCCTGCTCCAGGCCCACGGCCGCGCGGTGGGCCTCCCGTCCGACGCCGACATGGGCAACTCGGAGGTGGGGCACAACGCCATGGGGGCCGGCCGCGTGGTGGACCAGGGCGCCTCCCTCGTCGATGCCGCCATCGCGAGTGGTGCCATCTTCGAGAGCCGCGCCTGGGCCGACGTGATGGAGTGCGACACCGTTCATTTCCTCGGCCTCGTGAGCGACGGCAACGTCCACTCCCACGTCAAGCACCTGCGCGCCCTCATCGCGCGCGCCGCCGAGGCCGGCAAGCGCATCCGCGTGCACGCGCTCACCGACGGCCGCGACGTGTCCGAGCGGAGCGCGCTCACGTGGGTCACCCCGCTCGAGGCCGAGCTCGCCGCGCTCCCCGACGCCGCGATCGCCTCGGGCGGCGGACGGATGCGCATCACGATGGACCGCTACGAGGCCGACTGGGCCATGGTGCAGCGCGGGTGGAACGCGCACGTGCGCGGCGTGGCCCGGCCGTTCCTGTCGGCGACCGCCGCCATCGAAGCCATGTACGCCGAAGATCCAAGCACGAACGACCAGCTCCTCGACGCCTTCGTCGTCGTTGACGCCGCGGGTGTTCCACGTGGCACCATTCGCGACGGCGACGCCGTCGTGCTCTTCAACTTCCGCGGCGACCGCGCCATCGAGATCTCCCGCGCGTTCGTGGGAGAGGTGCCGTTCAACCGCGGGAAGCCGCCGAGCGTCACGTTCGCCGGCATGATGCTCTACGACGGCGACACCCAGCTCCCGCCCCGCTACCTGGTGGAGCCCCCCGCCATCGGCAACACCGTCGGCGAGCAGCTCGTGCGCGCCGGCCTCCGTACGTTCGCGGTGTCGGAGACGCAGAAGTTCGGCCATGTCACCTACTTCTTCAACGGCAACCGGTCCGGCCGGCTCTCCGACGCGCTCGAGGTGTACGAGGAAGTGCCCTCGGACAACGTCTCGTTCGACGAGAAGCCCGCCATGAAGTGCGCCGAGATCGTGGCCGCCGCGATCGCCGCCGTGAAGTCCGGCAGCTTCGACCACGTGCGGCTCAACCTCGCCAACGGCGACATGGTGGGGCACACCGGCAACTTCGCCGCCACGGTGAAGGCGATGGAGGCGGTGGACGCCTGCGTCGGCGCGCTCGCCGACGCCTGCCGCGACGCCGGCGCCATCCTCCTCGTCACCGCCGACCACGGCAACGCCGACGAGATGTACGAGCTCGACAAGAAGGGCGCCCCCCTCGTCGCCGCGGACGGCCGCCGCAAGCCGCGCACGAGCCACTCGCTCAACCCCGTGCCCTTCCTCTTCGTCGACCCCACCGGCGCGTGGACCCTGGAATGCCCGCCCAACGCCGGCATCGCCCAGATCGGCGGCACGCTCCTCACGCTGCTCGGCGTCCCGGTCCCCGCCGACTACCTCCCGCCCCTGGTGCGCCGATGATCGTCGATCTCCGCTCGGATACCGTCACCAAGCCCACCGCCGGCATGCGCCGCGCCATGGCCGACGCCGAGGTCGGCGACGACGTGTTCGGCGAAGACCCCACGCTCAACCGCCTCGAAGCCCGCGTAGCCGAACTGCTGGGGAAAGAAGCCGCGTTGTTCGTGCCGAGCGGCACCCAGGCCAACCAGATTGCCATCCGGTGCCTCACCGAGCCGGGCGACGAGGTGCTCATGGAGGCGAGCGCCCACCCGTTCCTCTACGAAGCGGGCGGCCCCGCCGTGATCAGCGGCGTCACCCTCCGGCTCATCCCCGGCGATCGCGGCGTGCTTCACCCCGACGACGTGCGCCGCGCCGTGCGCCCGCCCAACGTGCACCACACCGTGCCCAAGCTGCTCTCCTGCGAGAACACCGCCAACCGCGGCGGCGGCACCGTCACCTCGGTCGAGCGGTGCCGCGCCCTCGGCGACGTCGCCCGCGCCGCCGGCCTCCACACCCACCTCGACGGCGCCCGCCTCTGGAACGCCCACGCCGCCACCGGCGACGATCTGTCCGCCTTCGCCGGGCCCTTCGACATCGTGAACGTGTGCTTCTCCAAGGGCCTCGGCGCCCCGGTGGGCTCCGTGCTCACGGGCCCGGCCGCGCTCATGCCCAAGGCGCGTCGGGTGCGAAAGATGCTCGGCGGCGGCATGCGCCAGGCCGGTCTGCTCGGTGCGGCCTGCCTCTACGCGCTCGACCACCACCTGCCGCGGCTCGCCGACGACCACGCCCGCGCCCTCGCCTTGTGGGAGGGCCTCGTCGCCGCCGGCTACGACGCCCCGCGCCCCGACACGAACATGATCTACGTGCGCGTCCCCGACGCCCACGCGCTCGTCGCCGCCCTCGGCGCCCGCGGCGTGCGCGCCATCGCGCTCGCGAACGACCAGGCCCGCCTCGTCACGCACCTCGACGTCGACGACGCGGGCATCGCGTACGCGGTCG
>CAXNIN010000351.1:0-4211 GCA_964202365.1 Myxococcota bacterium
AGCGGGCGCACCCGAGGGTGCCGCACGCGGCGAGCAGGCCCTTGTCGTCCGAAGCGGCGATGGCGCCGGTGACCGCGGCCTCGTCGAACGCGCGCACGCCGGCGGCCAGCTCGTAGCGCCGGCGGAAGAGGATCTCGGTGGCGCGCACCTCGGGGGCGGTCATGTTCACCGCGCGGGGCGGGAACAACACGATCGTAGGCGGCGCCTCCTGGCGGAGCACGGGCGCGGCGGCGGGGGCCGGAGCCGGCGCGGCGACCGGGGCCGGCGCGGCGGGACTGACGGGCGTTGGCGCGGCGGGCGCGGCGGGCGCCGGAACGTCGCCCGCGGGAGGCGGGGCCGAGGGGACGGGCTCCTCTGCGGAGGCGAGCGCGGCGAGCAGCAACAGGGGGAGCATCGTCCCTTCGTCTCCGGAGTTCGGTGCAGCCTATCAGGAAACCGCGCGCTCTCGCGCGTCGGCCGCGGGGAACCGCGCGTCGAGGAGCCCCGCGACCTCGTTCGCCACGTCCGGGCGAGCGAGCCTGCGCGCGGCGAGCGCCATCGCGTCCCGACGATTGGCGTCCGCCATCAGCGCCCGTATGCGGGCCGCCACGGTGGGCACGTCCATGCCCTTCTCCACCACCACTTCGGCGGCGCCGGCGCGTTCGAGCCCGCGGGCGTTCTCTTCCTGGTGGTTGTCCGTGACGTTCGGCGAAGGGAGGAGCACGGACGCGCGGCCCACGGCGCACACCTCCGCGAGCGTGCTCGAACCCGAGCGGCAGAGGAGCAGATCGGCCACGGCGAAGGCGTCCGCCATCCGATCTTCGTAGCCGCGCAGGACCACGCCGGCGGGCAGGGTGCCGTACGCCGCGCGCACCTCGTCTTCGTAGCGGGGGCCGGTGATGTGGAGCACCTGGAAAGCGCGGGCGGGGTCGCGGGCGAGCGCGAGGGTGAGCTCGTTGAGCCGCGCGGCCCCGAGGGAGCCGCCCACGGAGACGAGCACGGGCCGCGCCGGGTCGAGCCCGTACTTCGCGGCGGCGGCAGCGCGGGTGCCGTCGAGCACGCCGGGGTTCACCGGGCACCCGACGGTGCGCTTCTCGGCGTTTCCAGGGAGTCGTTGCGCGGTCTCGGGGTAGGTGAGCAGGACGAGCTTCGCGACGCGGGCGCACAGGCGGTTGGCCAGACCGGGCGCGACGTTCGCCTCGTGGATGGCGGCGGGGATGCCGAGGGTCCACGCCGCGAGCACGGTGGGCGCCATCACGTAGCCGCCGACGCCGAGCACGAGCGTGGCGCCGTCTTCCTTCAGGAGCGCCCGCGCCTGGAGCACCGAGCGGAGGAGCGAACCGGCGAAGCGCACCTTCGCGAGCAGCCCCGCGCGCGGGAACTGCGCGGCGTCCACCCCGCGGAAGAGGTACCCGCGGGCGGGCGCGACGCGGCCTTCGAGCCGGGCGGCGTCGCCGTAGTAGTGCACGGTGTGGCCGCGGGCCCGGAGGGCGTCTCCCATCGCGAGCGCGGGGTAGACGTGGCCGCCGGTGCCGCCGCCGGCGAGGATGACGGTGTGAGGCATCGGCTGCGTGTCTAACCGGGATAGACGGCCCCCGTGCCGCCTCCGCTCCGCTTCACGACCGCCGCCGCGGCCGCGCTCCGCGCCGCCATCGCGGAGACGGGCGGGCTCGAGGTGTTCGCCGTCGGAGATGTAGACGGCAAGGGCCTCGTCGAGCGCATCGAGGTGCACGCCCGCGGCCAGGAAGACGCCGTCGTGGCGCTCCGGTCGCGCCCGCGGGCCGGGCAGGTGGTGATCCACAACCACCCGAGCGGGGATTTGCGCCCGTCCGACCCCGACATGCGCCTCGCCGGGATCTTCGGCGAAGACGGCGTGGGGTTCATCATCGTCGACAACAGCGTCGCGCGGGACAACTGGGTGGTCGAGCCGCTGCGGAAGCGCGAGGTCCCGGTCGATCTCGGCCAGCTCGATCGTTTCTTCGTCGAGGGGCTCCCCACCATCCTGCCCGGGTGGGAGCCGCGGCCGGGCCAGCGCGCCATGGCGGAGCGGGTGGCGGTGGCGCTCTCCGAGGGCGGCACCGTCGTCCTCGAGGCCGGCACCGGCACCGGCAAGTCGCTCGCCTACCTCGTCCCGTCGGCCTTGTGGGCGTGGGCGAACGACAAGAAGGTGATCGTCAGCACCTACACGCGCACGCTCCAGGCTCAGCTCGTGGCGGACGACCTCCCGATGCTCAGCCGCGGAATCGCGGCCATGGGGCTGACGAACCTGCGCACCGCGGTGCTGAAGGGGCGCAACAACTACCTGTGCCGCCGGAAGCTCGAAGCCGCGCGCGGCGACGAAGCCGTGGCGCAGATCGCCGCGTGGGCCGCCACGAGCGCCACGGGGGACGCCGCCGAGCTGGGATTCGAGGTCGAAGAGGACGTGTGGGATCGCGTCGAGAGCGACACCGATCAGACGCTCCGCGCGCGTTGTCCGCATTTCAACACGTGCTTCTACTACCAGGCGCGCCGCACCGCGGCGGCCGCGCACGTCGTCGTCGTGAACCACGCGCTCCTGCTCTCGGACCTCTCGGTGAAGCGGCAGAGCGACGGCGTCGGCATCCTCCCGACGTTCGATCGCGTCATCCTGGACGAAGCCCACCACCTCGAACAGGCCGCTACCAGCGTGTCCGCAGCGCGCGTCTCCGCCCTCGCGATCACCCGCGCGGTCACGCCGATCCTCGGCCGCGCGCGCCGCGCGGGGGCCCTCGAAAAGCTCTCGCAGCGCTGGCCGGCGCTGGCCGACACCGCCGGGGAGGCGTACACCGCCGCGAGCAGCACCCGCGACCTCGCCCGCATCGGCTTCGAGCAGATCGCCGAGGAGGTCTCCCAGCCCACGCGCGTGCGCGGCGACGCGCCCCACAGCGGCTTCTTCATCGACCTCGCCGACGGCATGGAGCGCGCGGCCGCCCGCCTCGGGGCGCTCCAGGCGGCGCTGGAGGGGGAAGAGGTGAAGCTCGAAGACGCGCAGCCGATCCTGGATCTCGGCCGCGCGCGCCGCCGCCTCGAAGAAGCCGCGGTCACGACGCGCGCGTTCCTCGGCGAGGTCCCCGACGAGGTGCGGTGGTTCGACCCCTCGAAGACCGCCGTGTCCGCGGCCCGCGCCCCGGTGGACGTCGCCCCCTTTCTGCGGGATGTCCTCGTCGATCGCCAGTTCGCGGCGGTGCTCACCAGCGCGACGCTCGCGGTGAACGGCCGCATCGAGCACTTCGCGTCGCGCACGGGCCTCGGAGACGCCGCGTTCGAGCAGTTCCCGAGCCCGTTCGACTACGAGAAGCAGGCCCTCCTCGCGCTCCCGAAGGATCTGCCCCCGCCCGAGTCTCCGGCGTGGCTCGACGCCGTCTCCGACGTGCTCATCGACGCCATCGACGCGAGCCGCGGCGGCGCGTTCGTGCTCTGCACCAGTCACGACGCGGTGCGCGCCCTCGGCGATCGTGTGCAGGCGGTGCTCGGGCGGCGGCACGCGGTGCTGCGGCAGGGGAAGGGTTCGAAAGGCCGACTGCTGGAGATGTTCCGGCAAGATCGCGGCGCGGTGCTCTTCGGCACCGACTCCTTCTGGGAGGGCGTGAGCGTGCGCGGCGACGGCCTGCGCCTCGTGGCCATTCCCCGCCTCCCGTTCCGCGTCCCCACCGAGCCGGTCTCCGAAGCCCGGTACGAGCGCATCCGCGCGCTCGGCGGTGACCCTTTCCGCGCCTACTCGCTCCCCGAGGCCGTCCTCAAGCTCCGCCAGGGCTTCGGCCGCCTCGTGCGTTCCGGCACCGACCGGGGCGCGGTGCTCGTGCTCGACCGCCGCCTCCACGAGATGTGGTACGGCAGGGTGTTCCTCCACTCCTTGCCGAACGCCCGCCGCGTCGTGGGCCCCACGCGCATGGTGCTCGGTCAGCTCCGGACCTTCTACGAAGGGCTACGCGGGGACGCCGGCGCGCCCTGAACGGCCCTTCGTTCGCGGGCACGCGCCGGACGCGGCCCGATCCGCGCGCGGGCCGGGTTAGTCCGCGCCATGCAACGCCCCCCCAAGAAAGGTTCCCCCGCGCGCTCCGGCCCCGACGGCCGGTCTTCCGGGCGCCGCTCCGAGCGCGCCGTCGGCGAGCGGTCCTCCGACCGTGCCCCCGACCGCGAGCGCACCTTCGAGCGCCCCGCACGCGTCCCCGCCCGCATCGGGCCCTCCGGCAAGCCGCTCCGCCCCGCCGACG
>CAXNIN010000352.1:0-4174 GCA_964202365.1 Myxococcota bacterium
CGATCGTCGCGGCGATCGCCACCGCCCGGACGCGGCCCGCCCGGCCCGCGCGGCGCCACCGTCGGCCCCGGGGCGTCGCCGGTCCCGGCCGCCGCGCCCGCGGAGCGCATCGTGAGCGCGATGCGCTTGCGCTCGTGATCGACCTCGACAACGCGCACCTTCACGGTCTGCCCCGTGCGCACCACCTCGCGGGGGTCCTTCACGAAGCGGTCCGAGAGCTGGGACACGTGCACGAGGCCGTCCTGGTGCACGCCGATGTCCACGAAGGCGCCGAACTGCGTCACGTTGGTCACCGTGCCTTCGAGCTCCATCCCCACCTTCAAGTCCGCGAGGGCCTCCACGCCCTCCGCGAACCGCGCGGTGACAAAGGAGGGCCGAGGATCACGGCCGGGCTTCCCGAGCTCGGCGAGGATGTCCTTCACCGTCGGCACGCCGAAGCGCACGTCGGTGAAGTCCGTGGGCCGCAAGGTCTGGAGGAAGGCGAGGTCCCCCATGAGCTTGTCGAGGTGCCGCCCCGTCTTCTGGAGGATGCGATGCACCACCGGGTACGCCTCGGGGTGCACCGCGGAGGCGTCGAGGGCGTCGGCGCCGGCGCGGATGCGGAGGAACCCGGCGCACTGTTCGAAGGTGCGCTCGGTCATCCCTGGCACGGCGTGCAGCGCGGCGCGGCTCGCGAACGCGCCGTTCTGGTCGCGCCACGCCACGATCTGCTCCGCGAGCCACTCGTCGAGGCCCGCGACGCGCCGGAGGAGCGCGGCGGACGCCATGTTGAGGTCGACGCCGACCGCGTTCACGCAGTCCTCCACCGTGCCGTCGAGGGCCTTGCCGAGCTGGTAGCCGTCGACATCGTGCTGGTACTGGCCGACGCCAATCGACTTCGGGTCGATCTTCACGAGCTCCGCGAGGGGGTCCTGGAGGCGCCGCGCGATCGACACCGCGCCGCGAATCGACACGTCGAGCGAGGGCAGCTCCTTCGACGCCAGCTCCGACGCCGAGTAAACCGACGCCCCCGCCTCGCTCACCGTCACGCGCGTGAGCGTCGGGCAGCGCTTCACGAGGTCGGCCGCGAGCTTGTCGGTCTCGCGCGACGCGGTGCCGTTGCCGATGGCGACGAGCTCGATGCCGTGGGCGTTCACGAGCCGCTCGAGCGTGCGCAGCGACCCTTCCCAGTCGTTGCGGGGCACGTGCGGGTAGATGGTGTCGGTCGCGATCACCTTCCCGGTCGCGTCGACCACCGCCACCTTCACGCCGGTGCGCAGGCCGGGGTCGAGCCCCAACGTGGGCCGGGCCCCCGCCGGCGCCGCGAGGAGGATGTCGCGCATGTTCTGCGCGAAGACCTCGATGGCGTCGGCCTCGGCGCGCTTCCGCAGCTCGTCGACGAGGTTGAGCTCGACGTGAAAGCCGATGCGCCAGCGCCCGGCCTGCCGCGCCGTCTCGATGAGCCAGGCGTCGCCCGGTCGCCCGTTGTCCGCGATGCCGAAGCGCGCGGCGACCATCCGTTCGGTGGGCCGGAGCGGCGCGGGATCGTCGGCATCCACGAGGAGCTCGATGCGGAGAACCCCCTCGTTGCGCCCACGCAGAAACGCGAGCGCACGGTGGCTCGGCACCCGCGACACGGGCTCCTCCCACGCGAACCAGTCGCGAAACCGCGCGCCCTCGGCTTCCTTGCCTTCCACCACCCGAACGCGCAGCACGCCCACCTGCCGCGCGTGGTCGCGAATCTGGCCCACGAGCTCGGCGTCTTCCGCCATGCGCTCCGTGAGGATGTCGCGCGCGCCGGCGAGCGCGTCGGCCACGGCCGGAACCTCCTTCGCGGGGTCCACGAACGCGGCGGCGGCCTCTTCCGGCACGCGCTCGGGGTGCGCGAGGAGCGCGTCGGCGAGCGGCCCGAGGCCCTTCTCGCGCGCGATCTCGCCGCGGCTCCGGTACTTCGGCCGGTACGGCAGGTAGAGGTCCTCGAGGCGATCGCGCGTTTCGGCAGCGCGAAGGTCGGCTTCGAGCTCGGGCGTGAGGGCGCCCTGGTCGCGCACGCTCGTGAGGATGGCCTCGCGCCGCGCTTCGAGCTCGCGGAGCTCGGCGAGCGTGGTGTCGAGCGCGCGGAGCTGCGCGTCGTCGAGGCCGCCGGTGACCTCCTTGCGGTACCGGGCAACGAAGGGGACCGTCGCGCCGCCGTCGAGGAGCCCGATCGCGGCCTCGATCTGTGCAGGTTGGGCGCCGATTCCGAGCGCGGTGAGGTGGCTGGCGATGCGCGCGGGGATGCTCGGGAGGGACATGGACCGTCGGGGGTGGGAGGCGGGACCCCGGAGAGGGGCGGGCGGGCCGCGGGGAGCGGCCGAGGGGGCCCACGAGGTAGCGCGGCGGCGGGGTGGCGGGCAAGGGGGAGAACGGGCGCGGGCCTCCCGTCGTGGCGGGAGCGTCGCGAGCCACGGGCGCGTTCGTGCTCCCCCTGGGCGCCGGAGCCACCCCCCGCCGCGCCAACGCGCCGGCGTCTCCGCAGCGCGGAGCGGCTGCCCCGAATCAGGGCAGGAGCGTCGTTACGTCAAGAACGTTTCCGGCGAGATCGTACGCCGTCAACGTGAGGGTGCCCGCCTCGATTCGCCCGATGACATAGTGCTGGGTCTCGGCGAAGGTGGCGGTGTACGACCAGTTCTGGTTGTTGTCGTAGAGCGGCGCCCCGCCGCCCGCGGTGACGACGTAGGTGATGCCGTCGGTCTGGGGCACCTCGACGCCACCGCGCAACGGCACGGTGCGCTCGTAATTGTGGTTGTGCCCCGCGAGATCGAGCTGGACGCCGCCGGCTTCCTGCACGGGCACCATGTACGTGCGGACGTTCATGTCCTCGCCGTTGGGGCGGCACCCGGAGTACGCGGGCTTGTGGTGGAACGTGATCTTCCACGTTCGCGAGGTGCCCGCGAGATCATCCGCGAGCCACGCGGCCTGCTCGGCCCAGTCGGCCGTGGCGCCGGGCGTGTCGTTGAACGCCGCGAAGTGGGCGTCGCCGTAGTCGAAGGAGTACCACTCCTCGTTTCCGGGCGCGGCGATGAGGCCGAAGTGCGCCTGGGACAGGCCCTCGTGGTTGCCGTGCGCCATGATGGTCGGCACGGATTCCATATAGCCGACGCCGGCTTCGTACCAGTCGTCCCACTGGGAGATGGTAGACCCGGTCACGACGGCGTCGCCGGTGAACACGCGGAACTCGACGCCGTGGCCGCGCATCGCGTCGAGGATCTGGGACCAGACCGTGGTGCCGCCGCGGGTGTCCCCCGCCACGCCGAACACGATGGGCTCGGGGCTGCCGGGGGGCGGTGCCGTCGTGAACGTGTGGATGTTCGACCAGCCGCCGGGGCCCCCGACGCGGTAGTGCCACGTGGTGCCCGGCGTGAGCCCGCAGACGTGGGCCTCGTGCACGCGGCCGTCGTCGGTCACGCTGGAGAGAAGGAAGCTCGCACCCTCGATTGTGGTGCCGAGGGAGTCGTCCGGGCCGATCTGAACCTGGGTCGCGAGCGTATCGGCGTCCGTACGCCAAATCATCGACGCGGAGCTCGAAGGGTCGCCGCTCCAGCCGAGGTGCGTGTGGTAGGGGGCGGGCGCGACGCCGTAGACTTCGGCGTGGAGATCGGCCGGAACGGGCGTTTCGACCGACCATCCTGTCTGAGCGACGTTGATTGTGCGGGCGCAGGCGTACGGCGTGACGGCGCCGAGGTCGTCGGCATCGCGCGGATGTTCGGCGGCCTGCGTCTCGACCGGGTGGTGCAGGGCGGACGGGAGGCCGCTCTCCAGGCCGGAGTCGGGGGAGCAGCCGAAGAGGGCGACGAGGGCGAGCAACACCTCGGAGTCTACCGTGTGACGGCCGTCACCGTCGCGCAAAGGGCCGTGGGCGCGCATACACGCGTGGAACGACGCGGGATTCGCCGTCCCTCCCGTTAGACTGCGGGCCGATGTCCGTCGGGCGCACCTCCCTCCTGCTCGCCCCCTTCGCGATTGGCGCGCGGGCCGTGGCGTTCTTCGTGCCCATCGTCATCGCGGCGTGGTACGGCGTACAACCCGCTACGGACGCCTTCTATTGGGCGCTCACCGTGCCCACTTTCCTGCTCGTGCTCGGGAGCACCACCGTCGGCACCGTGATCGTGCCGGTGCTCGCGCGGCTCCGGGTGGATGCCCCGCACCGGGTGTC
>CAXNIN010000353.1:0-4144 GCA_964202365.1 Myxococcota bacterium
ACGCTGATCAACGCCGCCGGGTACACCCTCGGCGAGCCGGTGCTCCCGAACGGCGAGAAGAGCGGCGACGCCGCCGCCGGCACGGAGCGCGAAGACTACGTCCACGACGTGGAGATCGCCGCGCCGCTCACGGGCCCTCCCGGCCCCGCGACGCTCAAGTTCGAGGTCGGCTTCCAGGCGTGCAAGGGCATCTCGCTCTGCAAGATGCCCGAAGTGGCCATCGTCGAGGTGCCGGTCACCATCGACCCCGCCGCGCCTCCGGGCGGCGCGCTCGTCTCCACCACGGGTGCCGCCGCGGCGGAGCCCGTCGCCCCCGCCGGCACCGCGAGCGCCGGCCCCATCGGCACCGGCTCCTCGGGGTTCGCCGCCGCCGCCGAGCAGGGCATCTTCGCGCTCGCGCTGCTCTGTTTCGTGGCGGGCGTGGGCGTGTCGTTCACGCCCTGCGTGCTCCCGATGGTGCCGATCACCATGGGCCTCATCGGCGCGAAGGGCGCCGGTTCGCGCGTGCAGGCGCTGTCGCTCTCCGCGACGTACGTGCTCGGCCTCGCGACGGTTTACACCGGCCTCGGGCTGTTCGCCGGCGTTACCGGTGCCTTGTTCGGGAGCTGGCTCCAGTCGCCGCTTGTCGTGTTCGGCATCGCCGGCTTCTTCGTGGTGATGGGCTTCTCGATGTTCGGCTTCTTCGACGTGGGCGTGCCGAGCTTCATCCAGAGCCGGCTCCACGGGAAAGCAGGCGGTGGCTACGCGGGCGCCCTCGTGCTCGGCGTGATCGGCGCCGTGCTCGCCGGCCCCTGTTCGGGCCCCATCGTCGCGAGCATCCTCGCGCTCATCGGCACCGAGGGCGAGGTGGGCCTCGGCGCGGCGCTCATGTTCTCGTTCTCGCTCGGGATGGGGATGATCTTCCTCGTCACCGGCGCGGCGAGCGGCTGGCTCCCTCAGCGCGGGGCCTGGATGGTGACCGTCAAGAAGGGCTTCGGCATCGTTCTCTGGCTCGGCGCCATCTACTACGCGGCGGCGCACCTCTCGACGACCGTGACGGCGCTCGCCACGGCGGCCGTGCTCCTCACCACCGCCGTCTTCGGCTGGCCCGACCCGGACGACTGCGAAGGCGCCTTCACCGTGCGCCTGCGGCAGCTCTGGGGCGTGGGCGCCGGGCTCGTGGGCGCCTACCTCCTCGTCGGAACGCTGGTGAAGGACGGCTTCATCCTGCCGCCGGTCACGCTCCCCGCCGGCGGCGGCGGCGGCGGCGGCGCGACGCAGGTCTCCGCGGGCATCCCCTGGATTCGCACCGAAGCGGAGGGGCTCGAGGTGGCCCGCGCCACCGGGAAGCCGCTGATGATCGACTTCACGGCCGAGTGGTGTGCCGCCTGCCACGAGATGGAAAAATACACGTACAGCGATTCGCGCGTCGTGAGCGCGGCGCAGAAGTACGTGCCCGTAATGCTGGATTGCACCGAGAAGAGCGACCCCGCAATCCTCGCGCTGCTCAAGAAATACGGCGTCCTCGGGCTCCCGACCGTGGTGTTCGTCATGCCGGACGGACGTATGCTGGGCGGAACGGTCGGCTTCGTAGAGGCCGAGGCGTTCGTCGTCGAGATGGAGAAGGCGTTGGAGGCGAAGGGATGAAGGGCTTGAAGGCGCGGCTCGCGAACCTGCTCGAGGTGTACGGCCGCGTGGGCATGGGTGTGTACGGCGTCCTGATGCTGGTGACGTTCGCCGGATCGTACTTCGTGCTCCAGGCCGGGCTCCAGGACATGCTCCCGGCCTCGGTCCTCGCGTGGCTCCCGGCCGACGCCACCACGTTCATCGGGGCGTACGCCCTCTACAAGGGGCTTCAGCCGCCGCGCATCGCCGCCGCGCTGGTGATCACGCCGATCATCGCCCGGTGGCTCGGCAGGGTCCCCGCCGCGCCGAGCACCTCCACCGAGACGGCGTGAGCCGTGCGCCCCGGGTGCCGGGTTGCGCGCGCGGCGGCGTGGGTCGCGGCGGGGCTGCTCGCGGGGTGTGAGAGCCCGGCCGCGCGGGAATGGAAGTGCGTGGGCCCGGTCGTCGAGCTGGTGAAGTGGCGCGACCAGCGGGAGAACGCCCGAGTTCTCGGGGGTGAGGTCATCGCGCCGGCCGCGCTGCTCGCGGAGGAACGGGAGCACGTCGCGACGGCGGTGGAAACCCTGCGGCCGCGGCGGGACGCCTGCGAGATGACCTGGAGTGTCCTGATGCATCAGGAACCGGACAAACCGGCGCTTCGGCTGCGGGAAGAGGCGCTCCTGCGCGTGCTCGATCTGCCGCCGCGGGACTACCCGGCGGAGGCCGTGGGCTGGTCGGGCGCCACCATCGCGGGCCGGCCGGCGGTGCTGTCACGGGGCCCGCGTTAGGTTCGCCCGGGGGTCGAGATGGAGATTCAGCCCGAAGGCCGGTTCGTGTCTGCGCTGGCGTGTGAAGGCCGCGTGCGCGTGATGGTGGTGTCCGCCGCGGGCCCCGCCGAAGAGCTTCGGCAACGCCACGGGCTCTCCGGGCACGCGGCGGCGGTGGCGGCCGAGGGCCTCGTCGCGTCGTTGCTCCTGTCCGCCCACGTGAAGGGGGAGGAGCGCCTCACCGTGAACGTGAGGGCGCAACGGCCGGACTTCGCGTTCCTGGCGGACGTCAACGGCGACGGCACGCTCCGCGCGCGCTTCACGCCCGCCCGTTTCGGGCCGCTCGTCGGCACGCTCACGCCCACGTTCAGCGGCATCATGTCGGTGCTGAAGTCGCTCGGCCCGAAGGAGCTCTACAAGGGCGTCGCGGAGGTGAAGCGCGAGCGCTTCGCCGGGGCGCTCCAGCGGTACCTCACGTCGTCGCAGCAGGTCGACGGCCGCGTGCGCATCCAGGCCGAGCTCGACGAAGCGGGGCGGGTGGTGTTCGCCGCTGGGCTGCTCGTCGAGCGGCTCCCCGATTTCCCCCCCGAGGAGTTCGCCGAGCGCTTCAACGACACGCTCGGGGGCGACTTCCGCGACATCATGGACGACTTCGCGTTCGGCCAGCTCGCCGGGGGCCCGGTGGAAGTCCTCGGCGGGCGCGCGGTGCGGTACGCGTGCACGTGCTCGCAGGAGCGCGTCGTCGGGATGCTCAAGGCGCTCGGGCACGCGGAGGTGGCGTCGATTCTGGCCGAACAGGGCAAGGCCGAGATCAATTGCCACTATTGCAACACCGACTACGTGGTGGACGCCGAGGGCCTCGGGGCGATCCTGCTCGAGCTCGCCGGACCGCCGAGCTAGCGCGCTCCCTGCGCGTCGCGCGCGCTACCCGTCGAGGTGGGCGGCGTCGTCGAACGCGACCACGCGGGCGGCGTCCCCGAACTCGAGCGTGGTGATGCCCGTGTTGCGGTGCATGTACGTCCGGAACGTCGCGAGCGGCGCGCTATTGTAATGGCACACCAGCGTGGCGAGCACGAGCTGGTGGGTGACGACGGCGACGGTCTGCCCGGGTGCGACGTCGGCCGCGATTTCGGCGAGGGCTGCCAGCGCGCGCGTCTGCACGTCCGTGAGGCGCTCGCCGCCGGGGAGCTCGACGGCGTGAGGGTGATCGCGCCACGCGGCCGCGACGTCGGGCCACTGGGCGAGGAACTCGGTGCCGGAGAGCCCTTCGAGCCCGCCCATGTCGATCTCCACGAGCCCCGGGTGCACCCGCGGGTCCGCCCCGCCCGGGAGCGGCGCGGCGGTCTGTCGCGCGCGCGTGAGCGGGCTCGACCAGACGCCCGCGAGGGGGGTTGCCGCGAGCCGGAGGCCGAGCCGCATCGCCTGTGCTTCACCCACCGCGTCGAGAGGGAGGTCCGTCCGACCGAGAAAGCGGCGTTCGACGTTCCACGCGGTCTGGCCGTGCCGAATCAGCAGGAGACGGGGCGGATGCAAAGTTGCTGTCAGGGGGGCGTCCTCACAAGACGTTTACGCGCCGTCGATTATCATCGCCGCGCCGAGCCGGCGCTTGGCGTGGAGGGGTGATGAGCACGTCGAAGAAGGACTATGATCCGCTGTCCGGACTGTTCGGGGGTGGCGAGCCGATGCCGGACGTGCACGACGAGGCCCTGCTCCCGCCAGAACCCAACGTTCGCGGCCTCAAGCCGGTGTCGCGGCCCCCGCCGCCCCCGCCCGCGCCCGCGCCCGAAGTCCCC
>CAXNIN010000354.1:0-4140 GCA_964202365.1 Myxococcota bacterium
AGCCGCTCCCAACCGTGCAAGCGGCTCCAGCACCCGCCGCATCGGGCGGCGGCGGAGGGACGCGTCGCCGTCGAGGACGGCGCTGGCGCGGGGCGCGAGCGCGCCGAGCAGGAGGCGCGCCGTGGTCCCGGAGTTGCCGCAATCGAGCACACCGGCATCACGCCAGGGCGCGCCCGTGACGTGGCGCGCCGAGGCGTCGCATCCCAGCGCACGTACGGCCGCCAGGGTGCAGAGGACATCCTCGGATTCGAGCAGCCCGACAATCCGCGTCGTTCCGCGCGCGAGCGCGCCGAAGAGGAGGGCGCGGTGCGAGATCGACTTGTCACCCGGCACCGTGAGGCGGCCCTCGAGAGGTGCGGAGGCGGGCCGGACGACGAGCGACATCGCCGCGCTGCGTATCCCGTTAGAGGCCAAGACCTCAATCAGTCCCCGAAGTCGCACACGCCGCTGTCCACGCAGAGCGTGGGAAGGATGATGCGAGGCGTCTCGCCGTCCCGCCAGTCCTCGAGGAAGCGCCCGATCTGCTCGCGGGAAGCGTCACCGGCGGGCCCCTCTTCGGCGGCGAAGCCGTGGATGTCGTAGTCGTCGGTGAAGTTGGTCTGGTAGTGGGTGATCGCGGTGCGCCCGACCACGCCGTCGGTGACCTCGATGTCGCCCATCCGGTCGTCGAGCGGCCCGCCAACCAGCACGGCCCCGCGGGCCCGTGCGAGCATGGTGGTGCCCACGTTCGGGAGCACGGGGTCGCCCATGCTCTCCTGGAACAGCAGCGTCGAGCCGGGGTCGGCCCAGGCGGCGCCGTCCACGTCGTCCCAGGCGTTCTGCGACATCGCGAGCGCCGCGCGCCGGTCGAGGTCGGAGGGGTACCAGGCGCGGGTGATGGGGTCGACGAGGATGGCGTAGAGCGACGCCTCGGGGATGAAGTGCGTCCAGGCACCGCCCGGCACGTTGAGCACGGCGGTGTCGATCTCTTCGTTCGCCGCCACAATCACCGCCCCCATCGTCCCCGACAACGAACCGCCCACCCAGATCGGCCGATCCGCGATGGGGCGGCGACCCGCGGCAGGGTTCGGCACGTCGCCCAACATGTCGGCCGAGAGCGCGTCGGCGAGCGGCCCTTGAAGCGCGCGCAGGATGGCGTGCCCGTCCGCGACAGACTGAAGGAGCGCCGAAGACGCGCGCGTCGAGGCGTCGAACACCTTGTTGAAGTAGGCGACCGAGCCGATCAGCTCCTCGCCGTTCCACCCGTGGAACTGCATTCCGGCCTTCCCGAGGCCGGCCTCCGCGAGCTGGGCGTCGAAGAGGGAGTCCGAGACGTCCCCGCCGGTGCCGTGCCCGTAGAGGGCGACCTTCCAGTCCCCTTCCCCCGCCGGCACGACGATCCGGAAGAGCGCCGAGTGCACGCCCACCGCGACCGGGAGGCCGTCGTCACCGAGGTTCAACCACTCTTCCCTGTCCGGCCGAAACTCCGGCACGTTGTCGATGGTGCCGTACACGACGGCGACGATGGTGCCGGAGCCAACCTCCACCTCGGTGATGGTCACCCCGAGGTCCGCGGCGTCGACCGCCTCGAACATCGCGTGCGCCCGGCGCCCGACGTCGTCCGCGGTGCGCGTCGGGAAGGACCACGCGCGCACCGCGCTCGCCGGCTCGATGCCCGCCGCGGTGAGGGTTGCGCGCACCGGGGCGTGCCACGCCCGCAAGGCCTCCTCCTCCTGGGCCTCCGGCGCGTCGACGCCGAGCGCGATCCGGTCGTTCCGCTCGTTCGACGGTGTGGTTCCGTCGATTGTACGCACGGCGTTGGTCACGACGGCGACGATCTCGGCCCCCGGCGGGAGCACATCCGCCGGGTAGGTCACCAACAGGGTGCGAACGCCGTCGACCACGGCTTCCGACCACGCCGGGATCTCCGCGCCGGTGGCGGCGTCGAACAGCCGGACCGCGCCGGGGAGCGAGGCGGGATCGACCTCGCCGTCAACGGCCGTCAGGACCGGCGACACGCGCGAAAAGCCGTCCGCCAGCTCGAGCCATCCCGGGTCGTCTTCGACGGGCAGCTCCTCGTCGACGAGGTCCACACGAAGCCCGGTGGGGCTCGTGTCGTCCGCGCGCGTGGCCGCGAACGAGGGCCACGGGAGCCAGCAGCGCGCGGCATCGAGGGCGTCGCAGCCGGTTGGGGGGGCGGAGGAGTCGCCCACGGCGCGGTCCGCGACGGGGACGATCTCGGTGGACGTGCCTGTGCAGGCGAGCAGGAGGAACAACACGAACTCAGCCTAACGCGCGGTCCTCGATCGCACCGAGCCGCCGAAAACGCTCGTACCGGTCGGCGCGGAGCGCATCGGGCGAGAGCTCGTCCAGGCTCTGCAGGTTCTGTTCGACGGCGTCCCCCAGGGCGCGGACGGCCTCCGCCTGCGCGCGGTGCGCCCCGCCGGGGGGCTCGAGCACCACCTCGTCGCACACACCGAGCGCGTGGCAATCGTGCGCGGTGATCTTGAGCGCCTCGGCGGCCCGCGGACCCTCCGCCCGATCGTGCCAGAGAATCGCCGCACAGCCCTCCGGCGAGATGACCGAGTAGGTGGCGTGCTCCTGCATGAGCACCCGGTTCCCGACGCCGATGGCGAGAGCACCGCCGCTCCCCCCTTCGCCGATGACGCACGCGATGATCGGCACGCGGAACGTCGCCATCTCCAGGATGTTGCGGGCAATGGCCTCGGCCTGGCCGCGCGCCTCCGCGTCGATGCCCGGGTACGCGCCCGGGGTGTCGATGAGCGTCACGACCGGCATGCCGAAACGGTCCGCCAGCTTCATCAGCCGCAGGGCCTTCCTGTAGCCGTCGGGGAGCGCCATCCCGAAGTTCCGGGTGACGTTCTCCTTCGTGGACCTGCCTTTCTGGTGGCCGATGAGCACCACCCGGCGCCCGCGGAAGAACCCCACGCCGCCGACGATGGCCTGGTCGTCGTGACCAGCGCGGTCTCCGTGCAGCTCGACCCACTCGGTGAGCCAGCCGCGGGCGTAGTCGTGGGTGTAGGGCCGCGCGGGGTGGCGGGAGAGCAGCGCCCGCTGCCATGGCGTCAACGCGGCGAAGATCTGCCGCTGAAGCCGCTCGGCTTTCCCTTCGAGCTCGGAGATGGAGGCGGAGAGATCTCCACCCCCGGACGACTGGACGGCCCGGAGGGTTTCGATTCGCCGCAGGAGCTCCACGATGGGCCGCTCGAAGTCGAGCACGAGCTCCACCGCGCTACTCCCGCATCTGCTGCGCGAGGTAGTTGGGGAGGCTGATCTGCCGGATGGTCTCGAGCTGGGTCTCGAGCCAGTCGATGTGCTCTTCCTCGCTCACGAGGATCTCTTCGAGGAGCGCGCGCGTCCCGCCGTCACCCGCGGCGACCGCGAGCTGAATCCCCTTGTTGAGGCGCTCCACCGCGGTGTACTCAAGGGCGAGATCGCTCTTGAACTGCTCTTCGACCGTCTCCCCTACGTTCACCTTGTACAGGCGCTGGTAGTTCGGGATTCCGTCGAGAAAGAGGATCCGCTCGGTGATCTTCTCGGCGTGGCGCATCTCGTCGATGCTCTCCGCGCGCACGTGCTTGTGCAGCCGCGCGTAACCCCAGTTCCCGCACATCTTCGCGTGGATGAAGTACTGGTTGATGGCGGTCAGCTCGGCGCTCAACACATCGTTGAGAACGTCGAGGAGCTGGGGATCCTTGGGCTGCATGAGAAACCTCGGGCGGTTCCCGACGGTCTATCACTTCGCCGCGAGGGCATCCTCTCCGGGGCGCACCATGCGGGGCTCGGCGTCGACGATGAGGCTCGCGATGTCGGAGCGGCAACTGCCGCACGCCGTGCCGGCGCCGCACCGGCGACCGACCTCGTCGACGGAGCGGGCGCCCTCGACGATGACGCGCCGGAGGGTGCGGTTGTTGATTCCTTTGCAGAGGCAGACGTACATCGCGCCCGTCCTGAAAATGAAGATGATTTTCAGAATCAAATATGCCGCGGGGACGGGCGACCGTCAAGGCCTGCGTCAGGGCTTTGCACGTACGGGTGCTGGGGAGGCGGGTGCCGGCCCTGGCCCGGCTTCCGCCTCCCGCTTCCCCCGATTTACGGGCGGCAGCTCTGCTTGCAGCCATATCTTTACATCGTTAAGAT
>CAXNIN010000355.1:0-4128 GCA_964202365.1 Myxococcota bacterium
AGGGCAAGACCCGGGAGGCCCTCGCCCAGTTCCGGGCGAGCGCCGACATCAACCCCTTCGACCCCGAAGTCCAGTCCGCGCTCGCCGACCTCTACGCGAGCACGGGAGAGGCGGCGCTGGCGGCACGCCACGCGCGCTATCGGGGCATCCTCGCGCTGGGCGGAGCCACGCCCGGTGCACGCGGAGACGACGGATGAACGAGACGGTCCCCCCCGACGACGGTGCCCTCTTCGACCAGCTCGGGAACATCAAGCGCAAGGTGGAAGAGCAGATCGGGCGGCGCATCGTCGGCCAGCGCGACGTGATCGAGCAGATGCTCATCGCGCTCTTCGCGCGGGGTCACTGCCTGTTCGTGGGCGTTCCCGGCCTCGCGAAGACCCTGCTGGTGACCTCCACCGCCCAGTCGCTCGGATTGGCGAGCGGACGCGTGCAGTTCACGCCCGACCTGATGCCGGCCGACATCACCGGCACCGAGGTGCTCGAGGAGGACCGCGCGACCGGGCGCCGCGTGATTCGGTTCGTGAAGGGCCCCATCTTCACCAACCTCCTGCTCGCCGACGAGGTGAACCGCACCCCGCCGCGCACCCAGGCCGCCCTGCTCCAGGCCATGCAGGAGGGCAAGGTGACCGCGGGCGGGCAGACCCACCCGCTCGAGCCGCCCTTCCTCGTGTTCGCGACCCAGAACCCGATCGAGCAGGAAGGCACGTACCCGCTGCCCGAAGCGCAGCTCGACCGGTTCATGTTCTCGATCGACGTCGGATACCCGTCCGAGGCCGAAGAGGTCGAGATCGTCGACCGGACGTTGGCCGACGACGGCGCCGCCCCCGAGCCCGTGCTCGACCGCGAGACGCTCCTCGCCATGCAGGGACTCGTGCGCCGCCTCCCCGTGAACGACGACGTCACGCGGTTCGCCGTGCGCCTCGCCCGCGCCACGCGGCCCGGGCCCGCGGCGCCCGAGGTCGTTCGCCGGTACGTTCAGTGGGGCGCCGGCCCGCGCGCGAGTCAGTTCCTCGCGCTCGGGGCCCGCGTCCGCGCGGCGCTCGCCGGCCGCGAGACCGCCCACCAGGACGATGTCCGCGCCGTCGCGCGCGCGGTCCTCCAGCACCGTGTGCTCCTCAACTTCAGCGCGGAAGCCGAAGGTTTGCGCCCCGGCGATGTCGTGGGCCGCCTCCTCGAGCTCGTCCCGGAGCGCTGAACTCTTGAACGGCCCCTGGGATCCCCGCGTCCTCGAACGCGTCCGCCACCTACACCTGCACGCGCGGCAGGCGGTGGCGGGGACCTGGCACGGCACCCAGCGGTCCGTGCACACGGGGCACGACGTCGAGTTCGCCGATTACAAGCCCTACGACGCGGGGGACTCCCTCCGCGACGTGGATTGGCGCGTGCTCGCCCGCACGGACCGCCTCGTGGTGCGCCGCTACCGCGCCGAGACGGAGCTGCCCGTCACCATCCTGCTCGACGCCTCCGCCGACCTCGGGTCCACCCCCGCAAAGCTCGACGCCGCGCTGCGCCTCGCCGCCACCCTCGCGTACCTCCTCTTCCTCGACGGGGAGCCCGTCGGCCTCACGATCGGCGCGGGCGACGGCGTCGCGCTCCGGCGCCTCCCGCCGCGGCGTGGAAAGCGCCATCTAGCTCAGCTCTTCCTGCTCTTGGCCTCCGTGCGGCCGGCCGGCCGCGCCGGCCTGGACGGCCTGTTCCGCGACGTGGGCGCCCAGCTCGGCGCCCGCTCCCTCGTGGCGGTGGTGAGCGACTTCATGGAGGAGCCGGTGGGGTGGGGGGCCTCGCTCGCCGCGCTCACCCGCAAGCGGGTCGATCTCCGGGCGTTCCACGTCTGGGATCCGGCCGAGCTCGAGCTCCGCTACGGTGCGCCGCTCCGGCTCCGCTCGCCCGAGACGGGCGCCGAGATCCCGATCGACCCCACGGCCGCGCGCACGGCGTTTGCCGGCGTCGTCCAGGAGTATTTCGACGAGGTCCGCAACGCCGTCCACGCGCGGCGGGGCCGCTGGTACGCCGTCCCGGCCGACGCCGACCAAGCCCGCGTGCTCGCCCGCTTCCTCGAGGGGGGCGCGTGAGCCTCATCTTCCTCGCCCCCGCGGTGCTCGCCCTCGCGGCGCTCGTCGCCGGGCCCATCGTCGCGCATCTCTCCAAGCGACAGCCTCGCGAACGTACGGCGTTCGGCGCCCTGATGCTCGTGGAGCGGCTTCAGCGCCGCCTCCACCGGCGCCGCCGTCTGCAGGATCGCCTCCTGCTCCTGCTCCGGCTCCTCGCCATCGCGGCCGTGGTGCTCGCCGCCGCGCGCCCGCAGGCCCAGTGGCTCGGCGGCCCGCCCACCTTCGGCGGCACCGGCAACGTGGTGGTCCTCCTCGACGACTCCCTGTCGATGGACCAGCGCACCCTCGGCGATCCCGCCTTCGCCATCGCCCGTCGCGACGCCGTCGCCCAGCTCCGCGCGCTCCCCGCCGGCGTCCGCGTGGCCGTGATCCGCATGGGCGGCACCGCCTCGCTCCTCACCGCCGGCTTCACCGACGACGCCCGCCTCGCCGCGAGCCTCGTCGAAGGCGTCGAGCAAACGTACGGCGCCACCGACGTCCGCGGCGCGCTGCTCCTCGCGCGCACCGTGCTCGAGGGCGCCGCCGGAGAGATCCTCGTCTACACCGACGAATCCGGGCCCGGCTCCATCGAGGCGGCCTCGCAGGAGATCGACGCCCTCCTCGCCCTCGGCTCCTCGATCCTCCCGCGGGTGTACGGCCCGGACACGCCCCGCAACGTGGCGCCGCTCGGGGCCGTGTACGGCGACGGCCTCGAGGGCGGTACCGTCACCGTTCAGCTCGCGAATTGGGGCGTCGACAAGCGGGAAGTTCCCACTACGGTGCACCTGCCGGACGGCACCGCCATCACCGCCTTCGTCGAGGTGCTCGGGGCGTCGGAAGCCGGACCGGGCCTCGCGGAATCGCGGTTCACGGTGCCGCGCCAGGCCGAAGGTGGCGTTGCCCGAGTCGAAGTCGACGACGCCGATCTTCCGCTCGACAACAACCGCTACTTCCATCTGCCGCGCATCGGTGCGAGCCGGGTGCTCGTCGTCGACGGAGACCCCGGTTCGACCCCAACGAAGTCCGAGGTCTACTTCCTCGAGCGCGCGCTCGCCCCGTGGGGTGGCGGCGGCGTAACGGTCGACGTGGTGTCGCCGTCCGGGCTCTCCCGGCTCGATCCCGCGGTGCACCGCGTCGCCTTCTTGGCGAACGTGGCCGATCCCGCCGCCGAGGCCCCGCGCCTCGTCGATTTCGTGCGCAAGGGCGGCGGCCTGGTTCTCGCGATGGGGGACAACGTCACCGCCGACCGGTACGACACCGCCCTCGCTTCGCTCCTGCCGGCGCCGCTCCGAAAGACGCGCGACCTCGTCGATCTCGACGCCACCGACGGCACGCCGCTCCAGGCCCCGGACGTCGAGGATCTCGAGCTCTTCCGGGTGTTCGCCCGCGCGGGCCGCGAGAGCTTCGCGCGCGTTCGTGGCCGCCGGGTGATGACCACCGACGCGCCGATGGGCGAGGACGTCCGGGTGCTGCTCGCCTACGAGGGTGGAATCCCCGCGTTGATCGAGCGCCGCATCGGCAACGGCCGCGTGCTCCTCTGGACGTCGACCCTCGACCTCGGTTGGTCGAACCTCCCTCTCCAGGCGGTGTTCATGCCGTTCGTGCAGCGCATCACCGGCTACCTGGGCGGCGACGCCGGCGGCACCGCCACCACGGCCGAAGGCCTCGTGGACGCCGCGGTCACGCTCGGCTTCCCCCCTTCGGGCGGCGACCCCGAGGTCACCGGCCCGGACGGCGGAATCGTCGCCTCCCAGCGGGGCATCGGCACGCTCACGTTCACGCCCGCCGTCCCGGGGGGCTACGCCGCGGTGCCGGCCGGCCTCCCGCCCCTCGCGTGGGTCGCGGTGAACACGAACGCGGCGGAGAGCGACGTTCGCCGCGGTGCTTCTCTCGTAGAAGTGCAGGCCGAGGTGGCCCCGGAGCGCCTCCGTCGAACCTTCAACCTCGATCTCCCCCTCTTCGGAGCGGGCGCCGCCCTGCTGCTCGGGGCCGCGGCGCTCGGGCGGGGCCGGAACGAAGATGTTTAGGCGCTCCTTCC
>CAXNIN010000356.1:0-4126 GCA_964202365.1 Myxococcota bacterium
GGCGCCGACGTCATCAATCTCTCGCTCGGCGGCGGCCATTCCAAGGTGATCGTCAACGCGGTCGAGAAGGCCCGCAAGGCCGGCGTCGTCGTCGTCGCGGCGGCGGGCAACAGCGGCCGCCAGGGCATCGGCTCTCCGGCGGACGCCCCCGCGGCGATCGCGGTCACCGCGGTCGGCCCGGACGACGCGCTCGCGCCCTACTCGAGCTGGGGCAAGGGTGTGGAGATCGCGGCGCCGGGCGGCTCGACGTGGGCGCCGCCGTCCGGAAGCTCCTGATCGCCAAGCAGGGCCTGCTCTTCGGGGTCGGCGCGCTCCTGTCGCTCGGCATCGCCATGCTCGGCGCCCTCCCGCGCGTGCCGCGCACCGCCGCGCTCGTCACGGGCGCCGTGGTCGCCGGCGGCGTGTTCCTCCTCCCGCTCCTGCCGCTCCCCCCGAGCACGTGGCTTTCGCTGCTCGGAAAGCCGCTCCTCGCCTGGCCCGGCCCCTTCTGGTCGGGCTTCCCGCTGTGGCAATCGTGCGCCGTGCCGGTGGTCGCCGCCTTCCTCCTCGGGCCGAGCCGCGCGCTCGGGCCCGTGGCCATCGGAATGTGCGGCGGTGTCGGCGGATATCTACTCTACGGCGCGGCCACCGGCGGCACCGATCTCTGGTGGATGCCGCTCGGCCTCGACCGCACGTGGCTCACGGTCAACGGAAGCCTCTGCCTCCTCGCGGGCATGGCCGTCGCGGGGATGCAGAAGATGCGCCGGAGCCAGCGATGAGCCGCTGGGTAGGCCGCCTGGAACGGCGTGATCTGGAGGGCGGCGTGTGGACGCTCCACACCGACCGCGGCGCGTTCGCCCTCTACGGCGACATCCCGCGCGACCTCGCCGAGCACCGCGTGGAAGTCGAGGGTGAAGCCGAGGAAGCCTTCGGAATCGCCATGACCGGCCCCGCCATCGCCGTGCGGCGCATCGGCAAGGTGTGAAGCGGATCGCGGGGCGGGGGCTCGCCCGCGGTTGCCGGAACCCGCAACGCCCCCGGTCCCCCTACGGAATCGCGATCGTGTAGCTCTCGTCCAGGAAGATACCGGGCCACGGGCCGCTGTACGTGCCGTCGTAGCAGGTGGCGTCCACGCAGGCGGACGCGCACTCCGCCGCGTTCAACGCCTGGGACTCGCCGGTGCCCCAGTGGAGCACGAGCGCGTCGATCATCAGGTCGCAGCTGTTGATGTCGCTCGCGACGATGCGGATGACGTCGCCCGGGCTTCCCTCGAACTCCACGGGAGCGAGCGTGTCTTTCGTGCGGTTGGTGTCCGAGACGATCTCGACGCCGTTGAGCGTGATCCGCACGTCGTCGTCGATGCTCCAGTAGTCGAACACCGACTCGCCGCCGCTGATGGTGTAGACGACCGGCTCTTCGTGGGGCCACACGGTCACGACCGCGGAGTCTTCCCCAACGAGACCTTCCGAGTCGTAACAGCGCAACATCACTTCGACTTCGCCCACCGGAAGGAGGCTCTGTCCGGTGACGCCGCCGGTGAACGCGATGTCGCCGTAGTCGATGCGGGTGCCGTCCGCGAACCACGCGCAGGTGAGGTTGGTGACGGCCTCGTCGGCGTCGAACACGAAGCCGGAGAGCGTCACGTCGGCGTCGTCGAGGAAGTACTCGCCGTTGTCGGGGTCGAGCAGCTCCACGAGCGGGGCTTCGTTGCCCGTGGGGTCGTCCGTCGTGTTGCCGATGAGCTGGACGGCGGCGACGGGCTCTTCGGGATCGTTCGACTCGATCCACAACTCGCCGCGGTATTCCTGGTCGTCCGGGGGGGTGAAGGTGACCTCGACGGGGAACGTGAAGCCGTTGGAGACCGCGTAGGGTTCGGCCCAGTCGTCGGGGAGCGTGTAGCTGTAGGCCACCGCCTCGTCGCCGCCGAAGCCCACGCCCGTGACGCGCAACTTCCCGGAGCCGCCGGCCCCGATGCTCGTGACGAGGGTGACGCTCTCGCCCGCGGGGACCGTGCCGAAGTAGAGGATCTCCGGGTCGATGTCGATGCGGGGGAGCGTGCCCATGCCCTCGAGCTCGAGCGTGAGCTCGGGCGTGACGGGGTCGTTGGTGGTGAGCACGAGGGTGCCGAAGTCCTGGCCTTCTACGTCGGGCGTGTAGGTGAGGTCGAGCACGCCTTCTTCGTTGTGGCCGACGCCCTCGGGCACCGCCGCCACGGCGAAGTCGAGCGAGGTGCCGTCGCCGAGGGTGGCGCTCTCGACGACGAGGTCGCCGTAGCCCTCGTTCTGGACGCGCAACCCGAGCTTCACGAAGTTGCCGACCACGACCTCGCCGAAGTCCACGCGCGCGGGCGACACGACGAGCTCGGGCTTCCCCGCGTTGAAGTCCGGACCGGAGGTGCAGGCGAACAGGGCGAAGAGCATGACGGACCCGGCTGAACTGGAGCCTATAAACCTTCTTCGTGGCGGTCGCTACCTCTGACCGTCCGGCCCGTCCGAGCACGCCCGCGAGCGATTAGATGCGGCCGGTGAGCACCGATCCCGCCGTCACCCGCTGGAAGCACCTCCTCTACCGCCGCGCCGCCGCGCGCACGGACGAGCTCGCGCTCGCCGCGCACGCGCTCCTCGGCGCGCCGCCCTCCGCCGAAGGCCAGACCGACTTCTTCGACTTCTTCGTGATCGAATGGGTCGACGCCGAGGGCTTCACCGAGGTCGAACACGCCGTGCACGCCGGCGATCTCCCCGAGGAAGCCCTCCGGTGGCCGCGCGAGGTGCGCACGTCGCTCTGGGTGGTCGACGGCTGGGAGGGCGACCTCGTCCTCTTACGCGACGTGCAGTCGGAGGCCGAGATCGCGGTCGCCGCGCCCGGGGCCCAGGCCGACCTCGAGCGGCGGAGCGTGGTGCGGGCTCGGGTGATCCCCGTCGGCGACACGCTCCGCTTCTCCGGCGAGCCCGACATCTGGGCGCCAATGGGCGTCATCGCCCGGATGGACCTCCTCCAGCAGTGGCAGGGCACCCCAGAGCCCGACCTCATCGCGCGCCTCGCGGCGCTCCGGGAAGGCTTTTTGCGCCAGCGCGAGGAGCGCGCCGCCTGGATCGCGCACTTCGGCGTCGACGAGATCGTCTTCGCGGACGCCGCCGACATGGATCGTCGCCTCGCGCAGTTCGTCAGCTACGTCAACAACGAGCACGCGTTCCCCTCGCTCGGCGGGCGCACGCGCGCCGCGGCACACCGCTCGGTGAAGGGCGACGAGCCCGTGATCGTCCAGTTCGCGCTCGGGCCCTCGCTCACCGGCCCCGGCCGGCCCGGCGCCATCTACGACACCACCGAAGGCGTGCACTTTCTGCCCGCGTACGGCGAGTTCATCGCGCACCTCCGCGGCGACGCCGACCACCCGGACCTCGTCCGCGCCTGGCTCGACGACCCCGGCATCACCCGCCTCCCCTTCCGCCGCGCCGGCGGCGGCCCGCGCCTCGCCGCGCTCATCGGGCGGCCCGCCGACGAGCCGCTGGAACGCCTCCTCGACCTGTACAAGCCGGCGGATCGCCGCCATGCGCCGAGCGTTCTCCCAGGTTTCGACGACTGAACATCCCACTTGGTTCGGCTTCGCGTTCGGCTTGCCCGCGTGCATGCCCCCCGTTTGGGGGGAGGCGATCTCGCCACATCGGCGATACGCGCCCGGCTTCCCGGAAAAAAGATGTCTTCCGACGCTGAGCGCCCCGCCCCCCGCGACGAACGCGTGTCCGTGAACACGTCCGTCGCGGTCCGTGGCGAAAGCGGCTTCTTCTTCGGGACGCTCCGGTGGATCGAGCCGAAGCGGGTGCTCGTCGAGATCGACGCCGAGCTCGCCGAACGCGAAGCGGTCGACGTGCGGATCACGCTTTCCCCGTCGTCGACGACCGCACTGTTCCGCGGGGCGGTCGGGCGCGCCCTCGTGACGGCCCGCGGCGAGCCCGCCCGCTACCTCATCGAGATCCTCGATTTCCTCGCCGAGGACGCGGAGAAGTTCGCGGGCTGGCTGAAGAACGTCCGTGGGCGCGGCACCTTCTCCACCTTCGAGAACGTCATCTCCGCACAACCCGACGATCGCAGCAGGTCGAGCGCAGAGGTGCGTCAGGCCCTGGAACGGCTCGCGCGGCGCCCGATCTCG
>CAXNIN010000357.1:0-4122 GCA_964202365.1 Myxococcota bacterium
TCGACGACACCGACGGCGACGGCGTGGCCGCCTGCCTCGACTGCGACGACGGCAACGCGGGCGTGCTCCCCGGCGGCACGGAGTCGTGCAACGCCGTCGACGACGACTGCGACGGCACGGTCGACGAGGACGACGCGGTCGACGCGGGCACGTGGTACCTCGACGCCGACGCCGACGGCTGGGGCGCCGCCGGCACCGCGGTGGCCGCGTGCGCCGAGCCCACGGGCTACGACGACGACGCGCTGGACTGCGACGACACGAACGCGGATGCCCGGCCCGACGCCCCGGAGACCTGGTACGACGGCGTCGACCAGAACTGCGACGGCGCCGACGACGACCAGGACGCCGACGGCTTTCTCGTCGCGGACGAGTGCGACGACACGCGCCCGGACGTGTTCCCCGGCGCGGCCGACGCCTGGTACGACGGCGTGGACCAGGACTGCGCCGGCAACTCCGACTTCGACGCCGACGCCGACGGGCAGGACTCCGCCTCCTACGGCGGCGCCGACTGCGACGACGCCGACGCCGCCGTGTACACCGGCGCTCCCGACACCCCGTACGACGGCGTGGTCACCGACTGCGTGGCCGCCGACGAGTACGACCAGGACGGCGACGGCTTCGCGCTCGCCGACGACTGCGACGACGCGCGCAGCGACGTGAACCCCGACGCCGGCGAGATCTGGTACGACGGCGTCGACCAGAACTGCGACGGCAACGACTCCGACCAGGACGGCGACGGCGTCGCGGTCGACGAGGACTGCGACGACGAGGACGGCGGCGTCACGACGTGCGACACCGGCGACACCGCCGACACCGACGGCGGCGAGACCGGCGACCCCGCCGACACCGACGACAAGGGCGGCGACGACGCCGGCGCGGAGGGCTGCGGGTGCGCCGCGACGCCGGGCAGCGCGAGCTTCCTGCTGGGGGCCCTCGCCCTCGCCACGGCCGCCGGCCGGCGCCGCGCGAAGGCCTGATCGGCGCGTAGAACCGCGGGAGTCTGGGGGCCCGGCGGCGGGAGGGGGGCGTTGCGGGGGGCCCCCCCCCGCCCCACGACCTACTTCTTGGCCTTTTGGAGCCGGTCGAGCAGCTTCGGCGCCACGATCGAGAGCCCGAACAACACCTTGGCGCGCGGTGAGAGGATCACCGTGCGCCGACGGGTGACGACGGCCCCGACGATGCCTTCGGCCACGGCGTCGGCGGTCATGGGCACGAGGCCGGGATGATCTTCGTCGAACGTCATGTACCCGGCGTTCTCGAAGAACGGCGTGCGGACGGCCGGCGGGCACACGACAACCACGTCGCAGCCGGTGCCGCGCAGATCGCAGCGGAGGCCCTCGGACCAGCCGACGAGGGCGTGTTTCGCCGAACAATAGGCGGTGTGCTTCGCGTAGCCGCGCTTGCCGGCGACGCTCGCGATGTTCGCCAGTACACCCTTGCGCGCGATCAAGCTGGGGAGGAGCGCGTTGGCCACGGCCACCTGCCCGAAGAAGTCGACGTCGAACACGCGGCGGAGATCGGCCTCGGACGTGGCGTCCCAGGCGGAGAACAAGCCGACGCCGGCGTTGTTCACGAGCACGTCGACGCCGCCATACCGATCGAGGACCGACGCCGCGAAGATGGCGATGCCTTCGCGGTTGGTGACATCCAGCGTGAGCGCACAATCCACTTCGGCGGCGACCTCGGCGAGCCGCGCCTGATCACGCCCGGTGGCGACCACGCGCGCCCCGGCCGCTACGAAACGACGGGCCGTAGCCCTCCCGATTCCGCTGGTGGCGCCGGTCACCACCACCACCCGATCCCGCAGCGAGTCCGACATCCGGACGTTACTAACGCGCATGCTCCGCACCCCGCGCCTCTTCCTCGCGCTCGCCCCCGCGGCGGCGTTCGCCCTCTTCGCCGGCTGCTTCGGGTCGACCTCGTCCGACCCCTGCGTCGACTACTGCGACTACCTCTGCACCTGTCACGAGGGCGAGGCCGAATACGACTGCAACCAGTGCCGCGCCGAGTACAGCGCGAGCAGCCCCGCGCTCCAGGACGAGTGCGAGACGGAGCTGGTGGCGCTCCAGGAGCAGGACGCCACCAACAACGAAGGGTGCTTCGACGAAGAAGGCGACACCGCCCTCTGACCTACCTGGCCAGCGCGCCGCCGGGCAGCACGATGCCGTCGACCGCGTAGGCCCAGAACCAAGCGCGCGCGTGGTCGACGTCCGGGAGCGCGAGCCGGGCGACGCCGTCGATGCCCGCCACGCCTTCCACCGTGTGGAGCGGCGGCATGTCCCGCGTTTCGTCGCGCGAGAGCGACACCGATACGCGCTGTCCGGGCCGCGCCGGGATGCGGAACGTGGCGCCGCGGCCGTCGTGAGAGGCGGTGGCGCGCGCCGCCGCGCCGATGACGAGCCGAAAGGGTGCGGCGAAGGTTTGCGGGCCGCCCGTCTCGCCGGAGAAGCCGACGGCGGCGGAGCGCGCGGGGTCGTCCACGCGATCGGGACGCGACGCCGGCGCGGTGCACGCGACGAGGAGCGGGAAGAGGAGGAGCGGTCGCACCGTGAGACTCTACAGGATGTCCGCGGACTCCGGCGACATGGCAAGCGCGCACCGCGCGGCGTCACGCGCCCGACCACGCCCGGAGCGCGTCGAGGAAGGACTGCCCGTACTTCTTGAAGCGCTCGGGGCCCATGCCGTGCACCTCGAGCATGGCCGTGCGGGTCATCGGCCGGCGAGCGGCCATGTCTTCGAGGGTGCGGTTCGGCGCCACGGTGTACGGCGGCACGTCGGCCGCCTTCGCGAGGCGCACCCGCACGTCGCGCAACACGTGGAGGAGGTCGACCTGGACGTGTTTCGGGGCGTTGGGGTTCGGGCGGGTGCGCACCGCGCGTTCCCCGAGCGGAAAGTACATGCGGAAGCCCTCGCCCCGGCCGAACATCACCTCGCGGCCTTCCGGCGTGAGCGTGAGCACCGCGAACGTCTGGCTCTTCCCGCCGAGGATCTTCGTCTTCGGCGCGCGGAGCAAGGCACCCGCCCGCTCCAGCTCATTGATCACGAGCTCGAGATCGCGCTGGGTGAAGCCGGAGAGCAGGCCGTAGGTGGAGAGGCGCTCCCAGCCGATCACGCTCGGATCGCGGCTGCCCACCAGGATCTTCGCGAGGATCGAGGCCGGCCACCCCTCATCGAGCCGCGCGACGCACGACAGAATTTTGCGCACCACCAGCGCCTCGTCGGGGGCGAGCTTCCGCGGCTCCACGCCGAGCGGCTTCTTGGCGCGGCACCCGTCGCAGTCGCCGCAGCGGTCCCACGGCGGGGTGTCGCCGAAGTACGTGAGGATGTACCTCCGTCTACAGCCGGCGCGGCCGTAGTCGACCATCTGCTGGAGCTTCTGGAGCTCGCGCGCCCGGCGGGCCTTCATCGCGTCTTCGTCGAGCGTGAGGGCGGCGGTGGAGAGCAGCTCGACGCCGCTCGCGCGTTCGGGCGCGGTGTAGGTGAGGAGACGGCGCTCCTCGAGGCCGCGGAGCGCGGCGATCACCTGCTCACGGGAGAGATCGAGTGTCTCCGCGAGACGATGGGGCCACACGCCGATAGGGCCCGCGGGCTGCGCGCGGAGCCACGCCCACACGGTGGCGCGGATGCCCTGGAGCGCGGGCGCCGGCGCCGCGGACCCGGGCGTGAGCGTCACCTTGCCGGCGCGCTCGGACGGCGCGACCCGCCGAATCAGCCCCTCGCGCTGGAGCACGTAGAGGCAGGACGTGGCCGCGCGTTCGCCGCCGGCGTCGTCCGGGAGGCAGTCGGCGAGCTGCTCGGCGGTGAGGAAGACGGGGTTCTCCCCGCGCTCCCGCAGGCGGTCCCACACGCGGTGCACCCACGCCGCGGGCGGGTGCGCGAGGTTGATGAAGAATTCCTGGATGCGCCTGTCTTCTTCGCGCCACAGGAGCACCACGCGGCTCCGCTTGCCGTCGCGACCGGCGCGGCCGATCTCCTGGTAGTACGCCTCCACCGTGCCCGGCACGTCGTAATGCACGACCGACCGGACATCGTCCTTGTCGACACCCATGCCGAACGCGTTCGTCGCGACGACCACGTTCACGCGGCCGTTCATGAAGTCGTCCTGAACCCGGGTTCTCTCGT
>CAXNIN010000358.1:0-4101 GCA_964202365.1 Myxococcota bacterium
GGTCCGGGTGCCCCGGTTTTCCGCCTTCTCCCGCCCCTCCGCCCGCCGTCTCTTCGCGCCGCGCGTATTTCCCTCAACTCCCGGGCGCGGCGACCGATCCGGAATCATGTCGACGACCATCAGCGGCGTGAGCACCGCCCCCACGACCACTACGACCACCACCGGCAACACGTCGCTCGGGCAGGACACGTTCCTGACGCTGCTCACGACGCAGCTCCAGAACCAGGACCCGACGAACCCGGTGTCCAACGAGGAGTTCGTGGCGCAGCTCGCGACGTTCTCGCAGCTCGAGGAGCTGCAGGGCATCTCGGACGACCTCGACGCGCTCTACATGGTGAACACGTCGATGAACAACGCCGCGATGACGAACCTGCTCGGGCAGACGGTCGTGGCGCGGTCGGACACGTTCCACTACGACGGCGAGGGCACGCAGACCGTGCACTACGACGCCGAGACCGCCGCGAGCGCCGCGACGCTCACGGTCACGGACGCCGACGGCACCGTGGTGTGGAGCGAGGACATCGGCGCCCTCTCCGAAGGGGAGGGGAGCTACGAGTGGGACGGCACCGACCTCTCCGGCAACGCGCTCCCTGAGGGCGACTACACGTTCACCGTGTCCGCCACCGACGTGGACGGCGACAGCGTCACGGTCACCGGCCTCATCATCGGCGCGATCGACCAGATGTCCTTCGAGGACGGCTCGGCCAACCCGAAGGTGGACGGCGTGGACATCGACCTCGCCGACATCGTGCGCCTCTCGACCGGCGAGTAGCGCCGCCGCTCCGCCTCCCCGCGCGCCCGCGCGAACCACCCTGCGCACCCGCGCGAACCCTCCCCCGGAGAGACCATGTCCCTGTTCTCGACCCTCCACATCGGTGCCAGCGGCCTCGGCGCCGCGAGCACGGGCCTCGGCGTCGCCGGCGACAACATCGCCAACATCGGCACGACGGGCTTCAAGCAGACCCGGGCCACGTTCGCAGACTTCCTGCCGCAGGACGCCTTCGGGCTCGCGGGGATGGGGAAGATGGGGACGGGCGCGGGGACGAACCGCATCGCGACGATGTTCGGCCAGGGCACCATCGAGGGGAGCGACTCGTCGCTCGACATGGCCATCAGCGGCGGCGGCTTCTTCATGGTGAACGACGGAAACCAGAACTACTACACGCGCAACGGCGAGGTGTACCTGGACGACGCCGGGTACGTGGTGGGCGCGGGCGGGATGCGACTTCAGGGGTACACCGCGGAAGACGGCAATCTCTCGCCGCTCGTGGGCGACCTCCGGATCGACAGCGCGATGCTCCCGGGCGAAGCCACCACCGAGATCACGCTCGACGCCATCCTCTCCGCGGAGACGGAGGTGGGCACGGACCTCGCCGCCATCGACCTCTACGGCACCGGCGCCGGCGCGAACACCCTCGCGGAGGCCGGCGCCGCCGCGGACTTCTCGACGAGCGTGACGGTGTACGACAGCCTCGGCGTGCCCCACGACGTGACGGTGCTCTTCGAGCGCTCGGGCACCTCGAACTGGTCCTGGCGCGCGGTGGCCGACGCGAGCGAGGTGTACGACTCGACCGGTACGCAGTTCTCGACGGACAGCGGCTACGGGTTCGAGATCGCGTCGGGCACGGCGACGTTCGACACCGACGGCGTGCTCACGGGCTTCAGCCAGACCGACACGTCGGCCACCACGGCGTGGACCTTCTCCGGCGCCGCCGCGACCACGCTCGCGTTCGACTTCGGCGTGGACACGACCGGCGCCGCCACGGACGGCGCGCTCACGATGGGCGGCTCCGAGTCGTCGGTGAGTAGCGTGGCCCAGGACGGCATGGCCAACGGCGAGCTCACGTCGCTCGCGGTGGACAACGACGGCACGATCGTCGGCAGCTACACCAACGGCGAGGAGATGACGCTCGGCCAAGTGGCGCTCGCGACGTTCAAGGCCGAGTCGGGCCTCGTGCGCGTGGGCGGCACGCTCTTCGCGGCCTCGGCGGCGGCGGGCGAGCCCGCGGTGGGCATCGCCGGCACCGGCGGGCGCGGGGCGATCTCGGGGGCGGCGCTCGAGGCGAGCAACGTGGAGCTCGAAGATCAGTTCGTGTCGATGATCACGTCGCAGCGCGCCTATCAGGCGAGCGCGAAGGTGATCTCGGCGGCCGACGAGTCGCTTCAGACGCTGGTTCAGCTACTCTGATTGCGAGGCCGGGCTCAGCTCTGGCAGCGTGCGTGCCGACCGGCATAGAGTGGCGGGGAAGTCCGCGCGAGGAGTCACGGAATGGAGACCGAAGCCGAAACCAAGAAGTCCGCGGGGCGGAAGGCGCTCATCTTTCCGCTCGTCGCCCTCTTGTTGGGGGGTGGCGGGGGGTTTGGTGCGGCGTGGTTCTTCGCCTCTCCGGGCGAAGCCGCGCCCGCCGACGGCGAGGAAGGCGCGGCGGAAGCGGGCGACGGCGAAGCGGCGGCCGCCGGCGGACCCGGGGCCCCGGCCGCGGGGGGCGAGCTCGCTTCGCCCGCGTTGGGCTCCGCCGTGACGAGCCTCGGCACGTTCACGGTCAACCTTCGGGGCGGCGGCGGCGGCCGAGTGCTCCGCATCGAAGTGCAGGTGGAGGGCCCGACCGCGCAAGCGGAGACGGTGGCCGCGAAGACCGCGCAGATTCGCGACTCCATCATCACGGCGGTGAGCGACTACACCTGGGGTGAGCTCGAGGGCGCGGGCGGAAAGACGCGGCTGCGTGACGAGCTGCTCGCGCGCGTCAACGGCGCAGCTTCCCCCTCGCAGATCGAACGCATCTACTTCACCCAGTTCGTCGTCCAGTGAACGGCGAGGCGGACGTCGGCCGGACCTCCGGGGAGGGGCGCCCCGCGGGCTCCGTCCTCCGCGAGATCCTGTCGGGCGCCGCACGCCGTCTACGCGGGCGCATCTCCACGTGGAGCGGCCGTGACGCCGCCGTGCGCGTGGCGCTCCCGGTGGAAGCGAGCCTCGCGTCGGTGATGCTCAACGCGCCGGAGTCGTCATTGTGGGCCCGCTTCCAGGGGCGCGAGGGGCCGCCGGCGCTCCTCATCATCGAGGGCAACCTGCTCGCGGCGCTCATCGGGCGGCTCTTCGGCTCGGCCGAGGTGGAGGCCCCGCGACCGCCCGGGAGCGAGCCCACCGAAGTGGAGCGCGCGGTGGGCGCGCGGCTGTGTCGCGAGCTCGTCGACGCGCTCTGCGCCTGCTGGACGGGCGGCCCCGCGCCGACGCTCGTCATCGGCGAAGTGGCGCCCTCGGCGCGCGTGGCCGACGACGTCGACCCCGACGAACCCTACCTCGTCACCGAGCTCCTCGTGGGCGACCCGGAGGAGCCCCTCGGCACGCTCCGCGTCGCCATACCGGCGTCGTTCGTACGCGGCGCTTCCACCGTCACGACGCGCTCGGCGCCGGCGCCCGCGCCGACGCTCGCGGTGCGCGCGCCCCGCTACGATCGCGTGCTTCCCATCGAGATCGAGGTGACGGTCGAGCTGGCGCGTTTCCAGATGTCCCTCGGCAAGCTCCGTACCCTCGCGGTGGGCGACGAACTGCCCCTTCCGGCGTTGGGCGAGGCGATCGCCCGCGTGGGAACCCAGGCCGCGCTCGTGGGCGAGGCGGGCTCGCGCGACGGCGCTCGGTCACTGCGTGTCACGCGCCGCATTTCGGACTCAAACTTTTCGGGCGCCGACCGATAGCTCCTCACCAGGAGTTCCCGTGTCCGATCGCAACATTGGATTTTTCCACGACATCCCTGTCGAGGTGGTAGTGGAGCTGGGCCGCGCGCGGATGACCATCCGCGAGCTCGCCGCCCTGGACCGGGACGACGTGCTCCAGCTCGACCGCGTCGACGGTGAGCCGGTCGACCTCGTCGTCGGCGGCCGCCTCATCGCGCGCGCCGAGATCGTCGCGGGGAAGGACCGCGTCTCGCTCCGCGTCATCGAGGTGGCCGGTGAGGATCAGCGGAGCGCGGGGTGATCGCACTCCTGCTCCTCGGGCTCGCCAGCGCCGACGAGGGCGCGACGTACGAGCGCCTCTTCGGGGCGGCCGACGCTGCGCCCGCGGCGGCGGCGGCGCCGGTGCGCCCGGCGGAGGGCCCCTCGCCG
>CAXNIN010000359.1:0-4098 GCA_964202365.1 Myxococcota bacterium
CGCCGCCGCGCTCGTGAAGTTCGAGGCGGCCACCGTGGCCGACGCGACCTTCGCCAAGGCTTGGTACAACGCCGGCTACTGCGCCGAGCGCACCGGTGACCTCGCCAAGGCCGAGCAGTACTACCGCAAGGCCCTCGAGCTGCAGCCGAACTACAACTCGGCGCTCTTCAACCTCGGTCTCGTGCTCGGTTCGTCCGGCAAGGCCACCGAGGCGGTGACCATCTACAAGACCTTCCTCGAGAAGAACCCGGAAGACCTGAAGGCCCGCGCCAACCTGGTCGACGTCCTCTCCTCCGCGAAGCTCTTCGACGAGGCCATCTCGCAGGCGCAGGAGATCCTCTCCCGCGACCCGAAGAACGTCGGCGCCTACCGCAACCTGTCCCGCGCGTACTACGCGCAGGGCAACTACCAGATGAGCCTCCTCTGCGCCGAGAAGGCCAAGACGCTCAACGACGCGGACCCGGGCACCTACAACAACACGGGCATCACCCACCTCGAGCTCAAGAACGAGGCCGAGGCGATCGAGCAGTTCAAGACCGCCATCAAGATCGAGCCGTCGAACGTTCAGGCCAACCTGAACCTCGGCTACATTGCGCTCGACTCCGGCGACTACCTGCTCGCGAGGTCCTGCTTCGAGTCCGTCGTGAAGCAGTACCCCGGCAACGCCGAAGCGCAGATGGGCTACGCCATCGCGCTCCGCGGCGTCCAGGAGTACGACGCCGCCGCGAAGATCTACGACACGCTGCTCGCCCGCGAACCCGGGAACCGCACCATCGCCTACAACGCGACGATGCTCCAGCAGAAGTACATCAAGAACTTCGACAAGGCCAAGAAGGTCCTCGACGACTACCAGAAGGCCGTCGGGAACATCGGTCCGAACGACGAGTACCACACCTGGGTCATCTCCGTCGACAACGACCGCGCCGAAGAAGCGAAGCGCCAGAAGCGCCTCGCCGACGAGAAGCGGGAGAAGGAAGAGCGCGAGAAGCGTCAGAAGGACGAGCTCGAGGCGATGGCCAAGATCATCGCGGAGATCGAGAAGGACCTCGCCAGCGAGTGTGTCGTGGCCACGGAGGCCGGCATGATGGCCCAGATGGTCGTCGAGCAGGCCAAGCCGGTCATCACCGAGAAGGACTTCACCATGGTCGGCGACATGAAGCCGTTCGTGGACCAGGCCAAGGCCGACCTCGAAGCCGCCAAGGCGGGCTGCGTCAGCGCCGCGCCCGCGGCCCCCGCGCCCGAAGGCGCAGGTGGTGCGGCTCCGGCCCCCGCGCCCGCTCCTGCGGCTCCCGCGCCGGAAGGCGCGCCCGCCACGCCGGCTGCGCCCACCCCGTAACGAACCGCGCGACCCTTTCGCGCGACGACCGGGCCCCGCTGCGTCTACGATGCAGCGGGGCTCGCGTCTTTTTCCGCGGGCCTCCTGGAGCCCGCATGCGCTCGTCTCTCGTCGTCCTCGCCCTCCTCGCGCCCTCCGTCGCCGCCGCCCAGGCCAGCCTGCCCGAGCAGGTGGCCCCGCCGGCCGCCACCTACAAGCCCGTCACCGAGCTCGACTTCCGCGAGCAGGCGGTCACCGCCACGGGCGTCGGCCCCTCGATCGTGCTCGGCCAGGAGCGCACCCCGGCGCCGCACGGCAGCTTCATCGTGCTCCGCGCCAACTTCAACCCCGAGATGGACGGGACCATCGGCGAAATCCGGTAGGTCGACGCCAGGAGGCGCCGGAATGACGCCAGCCCGGCCGCAAGTTTCCGCTAGACAGAAGTTTGACCGGAACCACGGTCACGTCCTATTGTCCTACGCTTGCGGGCACGCGAGAATATGCCCGCAGCGCCCAACCCTTCGGGAGCCCACCATGACGCGTACCCTTTCCCGCCTCTTCCTCGCCGGTGCCATCACCGCCGCCTTCTCCGGGGCCGCCCTCGCCCAGGACGAAGAAGGTGGCGATCGCAAGGTCACCTACAAGCAGAAGACCGAGATCGACTTCGAAGGTCTCGACGTCAACGGCGAGCTCGTGAAGCCCTCGGGCGCCATGGTGCTCGACCGCAAGAAGGCGAGCTTCAACCCGCTCATCAAGCTTCGTGCCGACTTCAACCCGGAGATGGAGCAGTCCATCGACGAGGTCAAGTAGTCCCTCGCCCCATCCCGGGGCACCCGCCCCGTTTCGGCGCCCGCTCGGGCGCGCAACCTCACGGGCCGCACCTGCGGCCAGAAGGGATCGCTCATGGCCGGTTCATCCCCCGGTTCGCTCGTTCTGACGTTCGAGATCTTCAACGGCGGGGACTTCCTCCGTCGTGAGGAGCTCTCGGCGGAGAGCGTCACCATCGGCAAGGGCCCCGCCGCGATGCTCCGCATCGAAGACTCGGCCCTGCAGGATCTTCAGGCCGTGCTCAACGTGAACGAGGACGGCTCCGTGCAGGTCCTCGACCTCGTCGGCAAGCAGTCCACCGAGGTGAACGGCGCGGCCGTGAGCAACGTGCTGCTCGCCAACGGGGACACCCTCGGCTTCGGCGCCATCCGCGTCGTCGTGCGCATCACCGACTCGGCCGCGTTCGCGGACGACGAGGCCACGCGCGTCGACATGCCGGGCGCCCCGGTCGACGCCCAGACCGAGGTCGGCGGCGACGAGCCCGAGTCCATCGCCTGGAGCGGCGACGACGAACCCGCGGAAGACGTGATGGCCTTCGTGATGCGCGCCAGCGCGTCCACGGCCGACGCCGGCTCCGACCGTTCGAAGGGCCGCGTCCTCGAGGTCGCGCAGGTGTTCGGGGACGCCGTCCTCGACATCAAGCACTTCAGCGCGGGCGGCGGCGTGGTGGTCGGCACCGGCACGCTCCCCATCGTCGGGCTCGACGCGCGCGACAGCGCCAAGAAGGGCTTCTTCGTCCCGCTCGAGTTCCTCCCCAGCGACAACTACGTGCTCTTCCAGAACATGGGCGGGCAGTGGGTGTGCAACGCGAGCGAGAAGTGGGCCGGCTTCGTCGACATCGGCGAGACCCGCAAGACCTTCGCGGAGCTCCTCGCCGAGGGCAAGGCCAAGAAGTCGGGCAGCACGTATTCGGTGGAAATCCCCGAAGACGCCCGCCTCGTCGTCGACCTGGGCAACACCATCTTCGTGGCTCACCAGGCCTACCCGGGCAAGAAGGTCGTCGCGACCTCCGGCCAGAACATCGACTACCCGCTGCTCGGCATCATCGCGTTCATGGTGTTCATGACCGCGATGTTCGGCATCGCCGTCGCCGTCATGCCGCCTCCCCCCGACTCGAGCAACATGGAGCTCGACGACCGCATGGTCGAGCTCCTCCTCGAGAAGAAGGAAGAGATCAAGGACGAGAAGAAGCGCGACGACAACCCCGACGCCGGCGAGGGCGCCAAGGCCAAGAAGGAAGAGGGGAAGGTCGGCAAGAAAGACGCGAAGATGGACAAGGCGAAGGGCGACAAGGTCCAGATGCAGAAGCAGCAGCTGGACAAGGAGATCGCGGAGAACGCCGGCGTTCTCGGCGCGCTCCGCGACGACTCCGCGCTCGACAGCGTCCTCGGCTCCACCGGCCTCAACGCCGACATGATGAACGGCATCGGCGGTCTCATCGGCGCCAAGGGCACCCAGATGGGCTCCGGCGGTCTCGGCGCGCGCGGCTCCGGCCTCGGCGGCGGCGGCACGGCGGAAGGCCTCGGCGGCCTCGGCACCAAGGGCCGTGGGTCGGGGGCCTCCGGCTACGGTTCGGGCGGCGGCAACTTCGGCACCAAGGGCGAAGGCGGCATCGGCACCGTCGGCGGCGATCCGATCATCCTCGGCGCGCTCGACAAGTCGCTCATCGACGCCGTCATCAAGCGCAACATGAGCCAGATCCGGTACTGCTACCAGCGCGAGCTCACCAAGAACCCGTCGCTCGGCGGCAAGATCACGGTGAAGTTCGTCATCGCCAAGGACGGCACGGTCTCCTCCGCGACCACCAAGTCCTCCACGATGAGCAACCCCGCCGTCGAGTCCTGCATCAACGGCCGGTTCATGCGCTTCCAGTTCCCCGAGCCCAAGGGCGGCGGCAGCGGCCTCGTCTCCTACCCCTTCATCTTCTCGCCGGGGTCGCGAGGCTCCCCCGCGGG
>CAXNIN010000360.1:0-4083 GCA_964202365.1 Myxococcota bacterium
CCCCACCGACGCCGCGAGGCCCCGTGCACCTCCGCTTCCACCCCGACGCCGCCACCTTTCTCGACGCCGCTGGCCCGGCGCTCCGCGCCGATCCGCTCGCCAACCAGATGCCGCTCGGCGTCGCCGACGCCATCCGCCACGACCCGTGCCGGTACGGCGACGCGGTGCGCATGTGCACGGTCCACGCCGACGACGGCGCACCCCTCGGCGCGCTGCTGCACACGCCGCCCTGGTTGCCCGGGCTGTCGGCCATGCCGCTCGACGCCGCCGCGTTCGCAGGCGCCGGCTACGCCGCCGCGTACCCGGACGTGAACGGGGCCTTCGGCCGCACGGAGGCCGCCCTCGCGTTCGCCGCGGCGGCCTACGGCGTGCGCGCCGCCGTCGAGCCCGCTGTCTCCGCGACGCTGCTCCTCGACGGCGCCATGGGGCTGTTTGCGCTCACTGCCGTCGCGGAGCTTCCGCGCGCGGCGGGCGGGCGTCGCCCCGCCACCCCGGACGACGCCGCGCTGCTGCACACGTGGCTGCTGGCGTTTCACGACGAAGCCATTCCGACCGAGCCGCCGCTCGGCCCGACCGCCGGCGCGACGGCCGCGGCGCGTGGCACGGGGCACTTCTGGGTCGAAGCCGGCGCCCGCGTCGCCTACGCGACGTACGGCCGGAGCGTCGAGGGGTGGGTGAGCATCGGCCCCGTCTACACGCCGCCGGAACACCGCGGACGCGGCTACGCCACGTCGCTCGTCGCCGAGATGAGCGCGGCGGCCCTCGCGGAGGGCCGCGTGGGGTGCACGCTGTTCACCGACCTCGCGAACCCCACGTCGAACGCGATCTACGAGCGCATCGGCTACCGGCGCGTCGGGACGATGGCGCGGTACGCCATCCGGTAGCCGCTACGGCGCGGCGAGCGCCGAGGGCAGCGTCCACTCGGCCACGTCGGCGGCCACGAACCGGGCGTGCACGTCGAACAACCAGCCCTGCAGCAAGGCGGCCTGGCACGCCTCGCCCGACCAGATGCCGACGTCGCTCCGCGAACATCCGGCGGAGTAATCGTACAGTTCGAGCGCGGGCAGGTGAAAGTACCAGGTGTCCGGGCCGTCGGCGGACCGCAGGTAGAGCGCCCGGCGGAGCAGGAGCGAGAGCACCTCGAAGTCGGCGTCGTCGAACGTGGCGCTGCCGCCGGCGTCCACCCGGCCGCACTCCACCGAGAGCAGGTTCTCACAACTGCCGAGGAGGAACGCGGAGATCGGCATGCCCGGGTACGCCGGCATCTCCGAGTCGGAGGACACCGCGAATGTGGCGGTGGGCGGCGCGGTGCCGGCCCAGGGGAGGGGCTCCTTGGCGCGAAGGTCGAGGTTCGACACATCGGGGCTGGCGGCCTGTCCGTAGAACAGGTGCTTGCCGGGGGCGCCGCTCGCGTTCACCGCGGCGATCCAGTCGGTGCCGTCGAGGTCCCAGGCGGAAGCCCCGCTCGTCCACGTGGGCGCGAGCGGCACGCCCTGGAGCGCGGCGAACTCCCGCGCCACGTGGGCGTCCACGCAGTCCTGGTCGTCGGCCTCGCAGTCGGGGGCCTCGTGAAACAGCACGCCGGTCTCGATGCGATCGCCGGTCGTGAGCGCGAGGAGCTCCTCTTCGAGCACGCAGCGGATTGCGCGGCGCGCGACGCCCGGCGTCACGCCGAGGAGCACCGTGGCGGGCACGTCGTCGAGCCAGTCGCGGTTCGCGCTCACCGAGTCGAGGTAGTCCCGCAGGTTCGGGGCCTCGCCGCGGCAAATCAGGTCGTCGGTCTGTTTCCGCGGGTTCTCGAAGAACGCGGCGACCGCCACGCCGAGCGGCGCGCCGTCGGGGATGGCCGTCTCGTCGAAGTGAACGTCCACGCGCCCGTCCGCGCGGAGGAGCGCGACCTCGCCCGATGGCTGGGCCACGAGGTCGAGCGGGGCGTCGCCGGCGTGCCGCGCCACCTCGGCGCCATCGGCGATCACCGCTACGCCGTCGTCCACCGCCACCCACACGCGGCCCTGGGGGTCGACCGAGAGGGGGCCGGTGAGCCCGGACACTGCGACCTCGGCCTCGATGGCGCCGGTGGCGTCGAGCGCCACGAGGCTCCCGACGTCGGGAACAGTCACCCACACGGTAGCGCCGTGTACGGCAACGCGCGCAGCGGCGCCGCCGACGTCAACGGCGGGTGCGTCCGGAGCGAGCTGCACGCCCTCCGCGGTGGCCAGCACCAGGGTCTCGCCGAGCCAGGCGAGGTCCTGCGCGGCGGCCGGAAGCGGGGTGCCGGCACCCGGCGCGTCGAGCCCCTCCCACGTCCACACCGTGGCGCCGAAGACCGCCGCGATCGCGCCGTCGTTCGACACGGCCAGGAGTCCGGAGCCCTCGACGCCTCCCTCCGCGGCAACCTCGCCGAACACGGGATCGACGCCCGCCTGGAGGGGCCGCACCCAGTCCGCCGCATCGCCCACGTCGAGGTCGACGTTGGCTGTCCACCACCAGCCGCGCGCGTCGAGCGCGAGCAGGCGGCCGCGCGCGGGGTCGGTCGCGGCGGCGAGGTAGGGCACGCTCGCCGCGAGGCTTCCACGCTGCACTTCGAACGACTCTGCGTCGCAACGCCCACGCCGTTCGACGTCGTCGTCGGGGAGGGGGGTGTCGAAGAGCGGGACGCACCGCGCGGCGCCGCCGTGGCGGTAGCGCGCGTCCATCACGAGGAGGGTGCCGGTGCCGGTGTCGAGGCCGGCGACGGTCGGCAGGAGCGGGACGGCGAGCAGGCGCGCGGGGGCTGTCCCGGCGGCGAGGTCGAACGAGGCGGAGAGCACAGGCGCGAAGGGGTCGAGCGGCACGTCGGCCAACGACGCCCACGCGTCGTCGCCCTTGATGTCGCCCTCTCGGCACGCCGCCGCCGCGAACGCGAAGAAGACGGCGACCGTACCGCGGCGGCTGGTCAGGCGAACATCCCGACGCCCGCGGCCGCGCCCGCGAGGGCGAACAGGAGCGTCCCGGCGCCGCACCCCATGCACCCGGCGCGCGCCGGCATGGCGGCGTCGGCGGGGGCGATCTCGGCGGAGCGGGTGACCTTGATCGGGCTGTTCTTCAGCGAGGCCGCGGCCTCCGCTTCATCCAGGGTGTAGCTCTCGTTCTGGCGGCTCGCCGCGCGGGCGGCCACCTCGTCCGCCGCGCGCGCGGCTTCGGCCTCGGCGCGCTTCCGCTCGGCCTCGAGGCGGGCCTCCTCGGCCTCGCGGCGCGCGCGCTCGGCCTCGGCGGCGACGCGCGCGCGCTCGGCGGCTTCTGCCTCGGCGACGCGACGGCGCTCCTCTTCGGCGGCGATCCGGGCATTCTCGGCCTCGGCCTCCGCCACGCGGCGCGCGGCCTCGGCGGCCTCCAGCTCGCGCTCCACCTCCAGGCGCACGTCCGCGAGCGCCTTGGCGAGCACCACCTCCGCCACGAGCGACGCGCCCAGGGCGCGGTAGGCGGCGAGGGCGTCCACCGCGGTCGCGGCGACGCCCGTCACGCGGTCCGCCGTGCCCAACATCCCGGGGAGGGAGTCCTTCGCATACGCCGAGATGGGCGCGGCGAACGCCGCGGCCTGGCCTGCGTACGTCTTGAACGTATCGCCGAGGCGCGTGAGCATCCCGGCCGCCTCCTGCACGTCGGGGCCGGCGATCACCGCGAGCCGCTCCACGTTCTGGGCGGCCTGCTTGTCGATGAGCTCGGTGATGATGTCCGTGCCGCCGGAAACGAAGTTGTCCGCGAAGGGGAGCACAACGTCGGACGCGACGTACCACACCAGGATCGCGCGGCCCGCGTCGCTCGCGAGCAGGGCGCGGGCGCGGTCGTCGAGGGGCCCGTCGAAGAGGGCGTAGGCGGCGTAGGAGAGGCCCGCGGCCTTCAGGCCGGCGTCCGCCGCCTGCTGCGGGTCCATCTCGAGCGCCGCGGCGGCGCCCTCTCCGCGCGCGGCCTTCACCGCGCCGCGGATGCCGGAGAAGATCGCGATGCCGGCGTCGCCCGGGTCGAGGAAATCGAAGGCGGCGAGCGCGCGCTGGGGGCCGACCTCGCGCGCGAGGACCTCGGCGCGGGCCGCGACGCGCGGGC
>CAXNIN010000361.1:0-4078 GCA_964202365.1 Myxococcota bacterium
GCGCTACGTTGCGGCAGTGCCGCCGCGCGTCCTGATTGTCTACGCGAACCCCGCGATCACCGCCACGCCCGTAGCGCCCTACGGCGCCGAGCGCATCGCGCACGCGCTTCGAATCGCCGGGTGCGACGTGCGAATCGCGTCGCCCTGGCTGGAAGTGCGCCCCGCCGCCGCGCTCCGCGCCGAGCTCGACAGCTTCGCGCCGGACCTCGTCGGGTTCTCGGTGCGCAACGTCGATGACGCGCTCATCGTGCGCGGGGAGGAAGGCCCCGGCGACCTCGACACCACCTTCTACCTCCCGGCCGTGCGGCGCCTCGTGAGGGAGGTGCAACGCCGGCAGATCCCCGTGCTCCTCGGCGGGGCCGCGCTCGCCACGATGCCGGAAGGGGTGATGCGCTACCTCCGCGTCGCCCACGCCATCGCCGGGCCCGCGGACGATCTCGCGTGGCGCCTCGGCCGCGCGCTCGCCGCCGGAACGCCGTTCCCCGCCGCGCTCCCGGATGATCCGCGGGTGGTGCGCCTCGATGCGCCGTTGGGCGGCCGGAGCGAGCGGGGGGAAGGTCCGGGGGGCGTTGCGGGGGGGAGCCCCCCGCCCCAAGCCGTTCCCGACCGCGCTCGTGGCGATGCCGATGCGTTTCGGCAGGTTCCCGGCCCCACACCGCGCGACGCCGCGTGGCTCGCCCTCGCGATCGCGCGCGAGGGGCGCGTGCCCGTGGCCGTGTCGGCGGGGTGCGACCGTCGGTGCAACTTCTGCGTGGAAGCCAGCTTTCTCGGGTGGCGCGTGCGCGGCCGCGCCGTCGAGGAAGTGGTGCACGAGGTGCGCCTGTTGCGCCAGGCGGGCGTGCGGCGGGTGTGGCTCGCGGCGTCCGAGCTCAACGTGCCCGACGCGCGGCACGCCACGGCGGTGCTGCGCGCGCTCGCGGCGGCCCGCATCGACGTGGACGTCACGGGGTTCCTCCAGCCCGCGCCGGTGGACGACGAGCTCCTCGACGCGTTCGTAGAGGTAGGGGTCGATCCGTCTACTCTTTCATGGGAATTCGGCCATCTCGACGACGCGCTCCTTCGCGCCGGCGCGGGCCCCGCCAACCGCGCGAGCATCGACGCCCTCGTGAACCGCTACGTGCGCCGCGGGCACCGCGTGCTCGGCGGGTCCATCCTTCTCGGCGCGCACCCGAACGAAGACGACGCCTCGGTGGACCGCGCGCTCGCGTCGGCCCGCGCGCTCGACGCCGCGCTCCCCGGCGGGCTCGGCCTCGCCTACGCCGCCGGCGGCCGGGTGTACGCCGCCGCGCCGCTCGGCCGGTGGGTGCGCGCCAACCTCGCGGCCGTGCGCCCGCACCTCTACGGCACGGTCACCCCGGGCTTCGTGGCGCCGCTCGTGTACTGCCGGCCCGGCTCGCCCCGCGCGCTCCTCCGGCGCATCCGGGAGGGGCTCGCCGGGTGCCGCGGGCCGATGGCGCCCCTGAACGCGGAGGCGGCGGCCTCCGCGTCGGCGCTCCGCGCGGAGCACGCGATCAACCGGGCGGTCCTCGCCGCCGCCCGCCAGGACCCCGCCGCCGCCGCTCGCGCGGCCCGCGCCGCGCTGAAGCTCGCGCCCGACCACCCCGAAGCGCTCAAGCAGCTCGGGCTCGCGCTCGCGAACGGCACGGGCGACCTCGACGGCGCGCTCGCCGCCTTTCGTCGCCTCCGACGCCTGCTCCCGCCGGATCGCGCCACCGAGCTCGACGGCGTCCTCACCCACCTCGCCGCGCTCGGCGCGCGCGCCCCCGCGGAGAGCCCGTGAAGCCGTTCGAGATCCGGGTGCTCCCGGGAGTGGGCTCCGTCCCGCAGGCAGACTGGGACGCGCTCGTAGGGGAGGGGAGCCCCTTCCTGGAGCACACCTTCCTCGCGACGCTGGAAGACGCGAAGTGTGTCGGGACCGGCACGGGGTGGTCGCCGTGCCCGGTCACCGTGTGGGAGGGCGGGCGGCTCGTGGGCGCCGCCCCCGCCTACCTCAAGGGGCACTCGTACGGCGAGTTCGTGTACGACTGGCAATGGGCGGCGTTCGCCCAGCGCAATGGCATCCGCTACTACCCGAAGGTGGCCGTGTGTGTGCCGTTCACGCCGGTGACGGGCGACCGCCTGCTCGTCGCGCCCGACGCCGACGGAGACGCTGTCCGCGCCGCGCTGATCGCGGGGCTCCGCGGGATTGCGGCCGAGGCGCAGGGGCTCCACGTGCTCTTCCCCAGCGAGCGGGACGCCGCCGCGCTCGACGCAGCGGGCGGCATGACGCGGGTGCAGTGGCAGTATCACTGGGAGAACCAGGGGTTCCGCACGTTCGAGGACTACCTCGCGACCGTCCCCACGAAGCGCCGCACCCAGATTCGCAAGGAGCGGAAGAGCGTGCCGGGGCTCCGCATCGAGGCGGGGCTCAACCCCGCGCCCGCCCTCGGCCGGTGGATGTACACGCTCTACCGTGACACCCACGTGCGCCACACCGGCGCGGAAGGCTACCTCGAACCCGCATTCTTCGAGCTCCTCTTTCAGCGGTGGGGGCACCGTATCCACACCGTGGTGGCGTACGACGGCGACACGCCGGTGGCCGGCACGCTCAACGTCTTCAAGGGCGACCGCCTCTACGGGCGCCACTGGGGCACCACGCGGGAAGTGCCGTACCTGCACTTCGAGGTCGCCATCTACGCGGCCGTGGACTGGTGCATCGCGAACGGCGTCGCGGCCTTCGAGCCCGGGCACGGCGGCGAGCACAAGCGCGCCCGCGGCTTCCGGGCCCGCCTGACGAGCTCCGCGCACTGGCTGCGCGACCCGCGCCTCGACGCCGCCTTGCGCGACTTCTGTGCGCGCGAAGGCGAAGCGGTCCGCGCTGCGCTCGGCGACGAATGACCGTCGCGCGCACGCGCGTGCGCCGCGCTCCGCCCGCGCCCCCGTTCCGTCGCGGCGCAGCCTGCGGTACCATCCCGCCCTATGCGCTTCCTCACCCTCGTCCTCATCCTCGCCGCCGCCGCCGGAGCCGGCTGGGTCTGGCTGTTCGGCCCCTACTGGATCGACGCCTACCGGATGAACGACGTAGCCGGGAGCGCCGCTCTCTCGTGGGCCGCGTTCGACGAGCCGCGCGGCCGCATGGAGCTCGCCCAGGAGCTTCGCCGCCGCGAGATCCCCGACTACGTTACGCCGGACCAGTGCCGCTTCTACCTGGAGCCGGGCGACCTGAAGGTCGTGGACTGCGCCTGGACCGTCGACGTGTACCTGCCCGTGGTCGATCAGACGCGGCGGCTCTCGTTCCAGGTCGTCAAGTCCGCGACCCCCGACGGGCGGCTCGAGGAATGACGACGGTGCTCGGCGCCGACGGGATGGCGGCCGCCGTCGAATCCCTCGCCGACCAGATCGCCGCCGCGATGGCGCCCGTGCCGCGGTGGGCGCTCGTCGGCATCCGCGCCGGCGGCGTGCCGCTCGCGGAGGCCCTCGCCGCCGCGGTCAAGGCGCGGTCCGGTCGGCGCCCGCTCCGCGGGGACGTCGACATCACGCTCTACCGCGACGACCTCTACACCGGCCTCGAGAAGCCCGTGCTCGGCGACACCGACCTGCCGTTCGAGGTGAGCGGCTGCGGCATCGTCCTCGTCGACGACGTGTTGTTCACCGGCCGCACCGTGCGGGCGGCGATGGGGGAGGTCTGGGACTTCGGTCGCCCCGCGTTCATCCGGCTCGCCGTGCTGGTGGACCGCGGGCACCGCGAGCTGCCGATCGCGCCGGACTTCACGGGGATGACCATCGCCACGGCGCTGACCGACAAGGTGATCGTGGACTGGGCGGCGCGCGAGGTCACGGTTCGATGAAGCGCAAGGACCTGTTGGGCCTTCGAGGCATGGAACGGGTGGAGATCGCGGAGATCCTGGCCACCGCCGAACAGATGCGGGAGATCAGCCGCCGAAAGGTGAAGAAGGTGCCGACGCTCCGAGGCCGCTCGGTGGTGACGCTCTTCTTCGAGAACTCCACCCGCACGAAGACCTCGTTCGACCTCGCCGCGAAGCGGCTGTCCGCGGACACCCTGTCGTTCTCGGTGAGCACGTCGTCCACCGCGAAGGGC
>CAXNIN010000362.1:0-4055 GCA_964202365.1 Myxococcota bacterium
CCGCCCCGCTCGCGCGGAGGGCCTCGTCGGGAGAGCGGCGAGGCGCCGCTCGGGGCCTACTTGAGCTCTTCGCAGCTGTCCGCGAGGATGACCACGCGGGTGGGGCCGGCTTCCGCGAAGCCCGCGCCCACCTGGAAGCGCTGCACGCCCTTGGCGGTGCGCACCTTCACGATGCCCGGCTGGAGCGTCGTGAGGAACGGGATGTGCCGCGGGAGCACGCCGAACTCGCCGAGCCCGCCGGGGGCCTGCACGTCCGTAGCGGTGCCGGTCCAGGCGACGCTGCGGGGGGTGACGATCTGAACCTGGAGGTCGGCCATGGCCTACCCTTCCGCCAGCTTGCGGCCCTTGGCGATGGCCTCGTCGATGTTGCCGACGAGATAGAACGCCTGCTCCGGCAGGTTGTCGTGCTTGCCCTCGAGGATCTCCTTGAAGCCGCGCACGGACTCTTCCTTCGTGACGTACTTGCCGTCGGCGCCGGTAAACTGCTTCGCGACGAAGAACGGCTGCGAGAGGAAGCGCTGGATCTTGCGGGCGCGGGCGACAGTGAGCTTGTCCTCGTCGGAGAGCTCGTCCATGCCGAGGATGGCGATGATGTCCTGGAGCTCCTTGTAGCGCTGGAGCATCTTCTGCACCGCGCGGGCCACCGCGTAGTGCTCGTCGCCCACGATCTTGGGCTCGAGGATGCGGCTGGTGGAGTCGAGGGGATCGACGGCCGGGTAGATGCCGATCTCGGTGAGCTTGCGGGAGAGCACCGTGGTGGCGTCGAGGTGGGCGAACGCCGTGGCGGGCGCGGGGTCGGTCAAGTCGTCGGCGGGCACGTAGATGGCCTGCACCGAGGTGATCGAGCCCTTGTTCGTGGTGGTGATGCGCTCCTGGAGACCACCCATCTCCGTGCCGAGGGTGGGCTGGTAGCCTACCGCGGAGGGGATGCGGCCGAGGAGCGCCGACACTTCCGAACCCGCCTGGGTGAAGCGGAAGATGTTGTCGATGAACAGGAGCACGTCCTGCCCTTCTTCGTCGCGGAAGTACTCGGCGCAGGTGAGCGCGGAGAGCGCGACGCGGGCGCGGGCGCCGGGCGGCTCGTTCATCTGGCCGAAGATGAGGGCGGTCTTCGAGAGCACGGACGAGCCGTTCTCGAGGAGCGCCTCCTCCATTTCGTGCCAGAGGTCGTTCCCTTCGCGGGTGCGCTCGCCGACGCCGGCGAACACGGAGCAGCCGCCGTGCTTACGCGCGACGTTGTTGATGAGCTCCTGGATGAGCACGGTCTTGCCGACGCCGGCGCCGCCGAACAGCCCGATCTTGCCGCCGCGGGAGTAGGGGGCGAGCAGGTCGATGACCTTGATGCCGGTCTCGAACATCTCGACCTGGGTCGACTGCTGGGTGAACGTCGGCGGGGAGCGGTGGATGGCCCAGTGGCGCGTGGCGGGCACGTCGCCGCGCTCGTCAACGGGCTTGCCGATGACGTTCAGGATGCGCCCGAGGACCTCGGGGCCCACCGGCACCGTGATGGGCGCGCCGGAGTCACGCACGGTGAAGCCGCGGCCCACGCCGTCGGTGACGTCCATGGCGATGCAACGAACCGTGTTCTCGCCGAGGTGCTGGGCGACCTCGACCACGAGGTTGTCCGCTTCCGGCCCGATGAACGGGTTGGTGATCGAGAGCGCGGTGAAGATCGCGGGGAGCTTCCCGGGGGCGAACTCCACGTCGACGACGGGTCCCATGACCTGCTTGACGGTTCCGACGTTGGCTTCCATTTTGCGGCTCCGAAGGGAGAAGAGGGAAGTGTCGACGCGGGCCTAGAGGGCCTCGGCGCCCGACACGATCTCGATGAGTTCTTTGGTGATCGCGGCCTGGCGGCCGCGGTTGTATTCGAGCGTGAGAGCGGAGATGAGGTCGGACGCGTTGCGGGTCGCGTTGTCCATCGCGGTCATGCGCGCGGCCTGCTCGCCCGCCTCGGTCTCGAGGAAGGCCTGCAGCAGGAGCGTGCGCAGGTACATCGGCAGGAGCACGCCGAGGAGGGAGTCCCCGCTGGGCTCGTAGATGTAGTCGGCGCTCGCCGTGTCGTTCCCGCTCGCCTCGATGGAGAGCGGGAGGACGCGGTTGAACGTCGGCACCTGCGTGAGGACCGACTTGAACTGGTTGAACGCGATCCACGCCTCGTCGAACGCGCCCGCCTCGAACTCCGCCGTGATGGCGGCGGCGAGGGTGGCGGCCTCGTCCGCGAAGTTCGCGCGGACGAGCTCGGTGCGGTTGACGGCGTCGGCGAAGCCGCGGCTCTTGAAGTAGTCCTTCGCCTTGCGCCCGTACGTGCGCATGACGATGTCGTGCCCTTCGCTCCGCTGCTTCTTGATGAAGTCCTCGGTGCGACGGTTCAACGTGCCGTTGAAGCCGCCACAGAGGCCGCGGTCGGAGGTGACGACGATGACGAGCACCTTCTTCACGGAGTCCCGCGCCGTGAGGAGCGGGTGCTCGATCTCACCGGCGCTCGCCGCCACGCGGCGGAGCGTCTGGGTGAGCGTCTCCTGGTAAGGGCGCGCGGAGGTCGCCCACTCGGTCGCACGACGCAGCTTTGCCGCCGACACCATCTTCATGGCGCTGGTGATCTGCCTCGTGTTCTTGACCGACGCAATGCGCGTTCGGATGTCGCGGAGAGTCGCCATCGGGGCCTCCTACGGGGCTACTTCCAGGTGGACCGGAAGGACTTGACCGCGGCGAGCGAGCGCTCCTTGAGGTCGTTGCCCTTGAAGGTGAGCTTCTTGGCGAGCTCCTTCGCGGCGTCGTTGCTCTCGAGGTGTACCGCGAGATCGGCCAGGAAGCGGCGCACGTCGGACACCGCGACATCGTCGAGGAGGCCTTCGTTGCCGGAGAGGATCTGGATGATCTGGATGTGCATCGCGACGGGCGAGTACTGGTCCTGCTTCAGCAGCTCGACGAGGCGGGCGCCGCGAGCGAGCTGCTTGCGGGTGGCCTCGTCGAGGTCGGACGCGAAGGCGGAGAACGCCTGGAGCTCGCGGTATTGGGCGAGGGTCAGCTTGAGCTGGCCCGCGACCGCCTTCATCGCCGCGACCTGCGCGGAGCCACCGACGCGGGACACGGACAGACCGACGTTCACCGCGGGGCGGACGCCCGAGAAGAAGAGGCTCGTCTCGAGGAAGATCTGCCCGTCGGTGATGGAGATGACGTTCGTCGGGATGTAGGCGGACACGTCGCCGGCCTGCGTCTCGATGATGGGGAGCGCCGTGAGCGAGCCCGCGCCCGTCTCGTCGGACATCTTCGCGGAGCGCTCGAGGAGGCGGGAGTGCAGGTAGAAGACGTCGCCCGGGTAGGCTTCGCGGCCCGGCGGGCGGCGGAGCAGGAGCGAGAGCTGCCGGTAGGCGGCGGCCTGCTTGGAGAGATCGTCGTACACGATCAGGCAGTGCATGCCGTTGTCGCGGTAGTACTCGCCCAGCGTGGCGCCGGTGTAGGGCGCGAGGAACTGGAGCGGCGCCGGGGCGGAAGCGGGGGCGCTGATGACGGTGGTGTACTCCATCGCGCCGTACTGCTTCAGCTTCTCGACGACCTGGGCAACGGTCGACTGCTTCTGGCCGACCGCCACGTAGATGCAGTGCATCTTGCGGACGGGGTCGTTCAGGAACTGCTTCTGGTTGATGATGGCGTCGATCGCCACGGCGGTCTTGCCGGTCTGGCGGTCGCCGATGATGAGCTCGCGCTGCCCGCGGCCGACGGGGATCATGCCGTCGATGGCCTTGATACCGGTCTCGACCGGCTCGTGAACCGACTTGCGCTTCACGATGCCGGGCGCCTTGATCTCGACCGGCTTGATGTTGTCCTGCGGGATGGCGGGGCCGCCGTCGATGGGGTTGCCGAGCGCGTCGAGCACGCGGCCGAGCGTGGCCGGGCCCACCGCGATGGACACGATCTGGCCGGTGCGGGAGACGATGTCGCCTTCCTTGATGCCGCGGTCGTCGCCGAGGATGGCGACGCCGACGTTGCCCTCCTCCAGGTTGAGCACCATGCCCTTGAGGCCGCCCGGGAACTCGAGGAGCTCGCCGGCG
>CAXNIN010000363.1:0-4038 GCA_964202365.1 Myxococcota bacterium
GTGCTCCTCGGGGTGGGCGCGCGCGTGCACCGGCTCGCCGCCGAAGAGGGCGACGGGCTCGACATGAGCGCGATTCGACTGTCCGCCGGCGTCGGCGTGGAGCTGCCGTGATGTTGCTCGCCCTGCTCGCGTCCGCCTTCGCCGCGCCGCTCCGCGTCCCGGCCCCCGTGGGCGCCACCGCCGAGGTGCTCCCTCTCGTGGAGCCGGGCCGCGTCGAGATCCTCGTGCGCGACGGCGACGCGAGCGCCGTCGGTAAGCCCTTCGAGGGCTTCCTGCCCGACGGCGTGCGCGCCGGTCGCGTCACCAACTTCGGCGGCCACTTCGTCGTGACCGTGTGGATGCGCCGCTCCGGGGACACCCTGGCGCTCGACTGGACCGGCGACGGCTGGAACGCTCGCCCCGTCGCGCGCGGCGCGGCGGTGTCCGCCTCCGTTCGCAGCGGCGAGGCCGCGGACGCCATGTGCGTCTCGGTGCCCGGGGTCGTGTTCGTGCCGCTGCACGGCAAGGACGTGCTCGAGGAGCTGCCGCCCGCCGTCACCCGGCCCGTGGCGCCCCGTTGGCGCGTGGCCGAGCCGGTCGAGGTGACGTGGGAGCGCATCGCCGTGCTCCGCGACCGCACGTTCGGAGGCACGCCGCCGAAGGACCGTTCGCGCGAGCTGTACGAGCTCGGCGCGCTCCACCGCGACCTCGGCCACGCCCGCGAAGCCGCGCTCTACTTCGGGCTCGCCGTGGAGGCCGGCGCGCCCGCCGACGTGGTGATGCTCCAGCGCGCCGGCGCCCTGCTCTCCATCGGCGACTACGACGGCGCCCGCGCCGCCGTCGACGCGGTGCCCGCCGCGCCCGCCACCGAACGCGCCGCCATGGAGGCCGCGATCGCGCTCCGTACGGGCCTGCCGGCCCCGCTCGCCGCGGGCCGCGCGCTCGCCGCGAGCGTCGATCGTGTCGACACCGCCGTGCTCGCGGGTGCGCTGCTCCTGCGCGGGGGCTGCTGGGTGGAGGCCGAGGCGGTGCTTGCCCCGTACGCATCCGCAAACGACCCGCGCGCGCCGCTCGCCGCGCTCCTGCTCGCCGACGCCCGGCTCCTCCAGGGAAACCTCGACGGAGCCTCCACGGCGCTCTCCAACATCGAGGACGCCAACCTCCTCGGCCCGCTCCGCTCCCTCGCCCGCGCCCGCACCCGGCTCCTCGCCACCGTGCGCCAGACGCCCGCGTACTGGGCCGGCGTGATCCCGTCCCTCGGCCTCGCCGGGCGCGACGGGGACACCCCGGAGGCGCTCGAAGCGCTCTGGCTCCGCGGGCAGATCGCGGAGGAGCTCGGCGACGACGACGAGGCGCTGGCCGCGTACGGCGCGCTCGTCGACCGCCGGCGCACCCTGCTCGGCGGGGAGCCCGGCGCGCGCCTCGCCGCCGCCTGGCAGCGCCGCGTGCAGGGCCTCTTCGACGCCGGCCGCGACATCGACGCGCTCGTGGCGCACCTCGGCGCGTGGCGGCCCGGCCTGTCCACCCGCCTCGCCGAGCCTGGCCCTCTCCTCGACGTGGCCCGCACCTGGGCCTCCCAGGGCCTCCACGACGAAGCCCTCGACGTGCTCACCGAGGTGGCGGCGCTCCAGGGCGAGCGCGGCCTCGACGACCGCGCCACGGTGCTCGCCATCGCCGAGGGTTACCGGCGCTCGGGGCGCACCGCGGAGGCCATCGAGGCGCTCGACTTCCTCGCGACCCGCGCCTACGACGCGCCCGGGTACGCCGCGCAGGCCGCGCTCCTCCGCGGTCGGGTGCTCGCCGACAAGGGGAACGCGGCCGCCGCGCGCGCCGCCTGGGCCACGCTCGTCGAGCCGCCGCGGCGCGGTCGCGGCGCGGTCGCGCTCCCCGTGGACGCCGTTTCCGAGGCCAACCTCCGCATCGCCCTCTCCGACGCGGAGGAGGGCCGGTGCGAGCCGCTCCTCGCCCGCGCGGAAGGCCCGATCCCGGATGATCTCTCCGCGGGCTGGATCGCCGCGGTGCGGAGCCGGTGCCTCTCGGCGCTCGCCCGCCCCGACGAGGCCCGCGCCGCCGCCCGCGCCGCCGCCGAACGCCTCATCGATCCCGACGCCGCCTCCTGGGCGCGCGGCCTCGCCGGCGAACCGGCGAGCGGCGTGTGGAAGCAGATCGCCGAGGACGCCGAGGCGGACGCCGCGCTCCGGGAGCGCCTCACCACGCTCGGGGGAGGTTGATCATGAACATCGGCCTGTTCGACGGCTTCTCCGACGGGCTCGAGCGCGTGCTCGATCTGCGCCGCGAGCAGCACCTGCTCACCGCCGGGAACCTCGCGAACGCGGATACGCCCGGGTACCTCGCCCAGGAGATGCCGTTCGACCAGCTGCTCTCGCAGGTGATCGACGGGGCCGAGCGCGGCGAGCCGATGCTGCAGGCCGAGATCCGGAGCCTCGAGGCCCCCCCGGGGAGCATCGACGGCAACTCGGTGTCCGCGGAGCGCGAAGCCGTGCGCCTGACGGAGAACCTGATGCTTTACAACGCGGTGTCCGTGGGGACGAGCCGGCGGCTCGGCCTCCTCCGGTTCGCCGCCAGCGACGGGAGGGGCTGATGGCCGATCTGCTCGACACCTTTCAGGTGGCTGCCTCGGGGCTGGCCGCCGAGCGCCTTCGCCTGCATACGATCGCGTCGAACATGGCGAACGCGCGCACCACGCGCACCGCCGAGGGCGGGCCGTACCAGCGCCAGGTGCCCATCTTCGAGGCCCAGTCGATCGACCCCTTCGGGGCCGAGCTCGACCGCGCGGCCTCCCAGGTGATCGTCACCGACCTGCGCTCCGACGGCCGGCCGCCGGTGCGCGTGCACGACCCCACCCACCCCGACGCCGACGTCGACGGGTACGTGTCCTACCCCGACATCAACGTGCTCCAGGAGATGGTGGACCTGATGACCACCACCCGCACCTACGAGGCCAACACCTCCGTGGTCGAGGCGACGCGCGACATGGCGATGCGCGCCCTCGACATCGGTCGCTGACGATGATTCGCGGCGTCACCGGGGTTGGAGGGGTAGGGAGCGCCGCGCCGCTCGAGCGCGCCGGCGCTCTCGGCGGCGGCGGCGGCTTCGCCGAGGCGTTCGAGTCGGCCGTGCGCGCGGTGGACGCGTCGCAGGCCGCCGCGGACGACAAGCTGCGCGGCGTGGCGACGGGCCAGTCGGCGGATCTGCACGGCACAATGATCGCGCTCGAGGAGGCGAATATCGCGCTGCGCGCCATGGGGAGCGTCCGCGACAAGCTCGTCGAGGGCTGGCAGACCGTGTGGAATATGCCTGTCTGAAAGAATCCGCTAAACTCCCCCGCCCGGCGACCGAACAGCTTGCGGGGGGTAGCCCTTGGCCGACCTGCTCACACAGCTCCGGGCTTTTCACGACGGGCTCGAACCCGCGCGCCGCCGCGTGCTCTGGGTGGCGCTCGCGCTGGCGCTCGCGAGCGTGGTCGGCGTAGGCACGTGGGCCGCGAGCCCCACCTACGTCACCCTCACCGTCGCCCCCGACCCCGACGATCTCGACCGCGTGACGCAGGCGTTGTCGGAGGCGGGCGTCCCGTACCGGGTGGCCGGCCTGACCGTGAAGGTGAAGGCCGAAGACGAGATCGAAGCGCGGCGCACGGCCGCCGGCGACGGCGGCATCGTGGGCCTGGAGGGCCTCGAGCAAATCGACCCGTGGGTGACGCCCTTTCAGGAGCAGCTCCACCGCAAACGGATGATCCAGGGCGAGCTGGTCCGCACCATTCAAGGGCTCAACGGCATCCGGTCGGCCGTGGTGAACCTCGACCTCCCGCCGCCCTCGGCCTTCCTCCGCGACGCGGCCCGGCCGACCGCGGCGGTCACTCTCACCCCGGAGCCCGGCTCCACGCTCGACGCGCGCACCGCGAAGAGCGTGGCGGAGCTCGTGGCCCACGCCGTGTCCGGCATGACCGGCAACGACGTGCGCGTGGTGGATGCGAGCACCGGCCGCACGTTGTGGGCGGGGGAGGGGAGCGAGGCCACCGTGGAGAACGGGCAGTCCGCC
>CAXNIN010000364.1:0-4028 GCA_964202365.1 Myxococcota bacterium
GCTCCTGAAGAAGAGGCGGCGGACGACAAAAAGAAGACACCGGCCGACGGAAAGGCCACCGCGGTCCCGGCGGTGGAAGCGCCGCGGGTCGAGCGCGCGGAGAAGGCGCCCGCTGCGGAGAAGGACGCGAAGTCGAATCGCACGCCCGAGCGCGCCCCGGAGCGCGCCGCCCCGGAGCGCGCGGTCCCCGAGATGGAACCCCCGAAGCCGAGACGAGGAAAGAAGCCGTGAACGACGTCCAAGAGCTCCTCGGGCGCCTCGTGGCGTGGCCTACCGTCTCCTCGCGCCCCGTGGACGGCATCGCCGCCGACCTCGCGGAGCGCCTCGAGGCCGTCGGCATGCGGGTCGAGCGCCTCGACGCCCCCGAGCCGGGCAAGTGCAACCTCGTCGCGAGCGCAGGCCCGCCCGGCACCGACGGCGTCGTGCTGTCCGGGCACATGGACGTTGTTCCCGTAGAAGGCCAGCCGTGGACCAGCGACCCCTTCCGCCTCACGGCGCGCGGCGACCGCCTCGTCGGCCGCGGCGCGTGCGACATGAAGGCGTTCCTCGCCGCCACCGTGGTCGCCCTCACGCGCACCCCGCCGAAGGACCTGCGGCGCGAGCTCGTGCTCGTCTTCACGCACGACGAAGAGGTCGGCTGCATCGGGTCGCGCAACCTCGCGGACCAGTTTATGGCCGAGGGGAGAACGCTGCCTTCGCTCGCGCTCATTGGTGAGCCCACCAGCTTCCGGATGCTCCGGATGCACCCGGGCCATGTCGCGGCGCGCATCACCTGCGCCGGCCAGGCCGCGCACTCCAGCAAGCCGGACCTCGGCCGCAACGCCATCCGCCTCGCCGCCCGGGTGATCGACGCGCTCGATGCGCTCGCCGAGCGATGGCGCAAGGACGTGCGCCACGCCGACCTCCTGGAGCGCCCGTTCACCACGATGAACGTCGCTACCATTCACGGGGGAAACGCCGTGAACATCGTTCCCGACCGGTGCGTGGTGGAGGTTGGTTTTCGCCCGCTCCCCGGCATGGACCCCGAAGCGCTGTTCCGCGAGCTCTCCGCGGCCGTCACCCCGCTCGGCGAGGTCACCGCCGAGCTGGTCCGCGTGACGCCGTCCATGCTCACGCCCCCCGGAACCCCGCTCGAGGCCGTTCTGCGCCCGTTCGCCGCCGATCCCGCGCTCGGGGCCGCTGCGTTCGCCACGGACGGCGGTAACTTCGAACGGATGGGCATCCGGACGCTGGTGTTCGGCCCGGGGAGCATCGACGTGGCCCACAAGGCCGACGAGTTCGTGCCGGTGGACGAACTCAACCGCGCGGTCGACGTGGTCGACGAGGTGGTCGGCCGCCGGTGCCGCGTCGCCTGAGGCCGGCCGGGGGGCGGGGTCCCCCCTCCCGGCGCGCGGGGAGCGACGGCAAGCCGTGCCAACGTCGGCGGCCGACTACTCCAACGCCGACGCTTCACGACGAAGCTGGCGCGCCGCGTGGAGGTTGACAACGGACACGACGGCCCCGATCACGAGCAGAAGCGTGAAGTGCCCGAGCTCGAACGGCTCGCCCGGCTGGCGGATACCGCTCACGAACACGGCGGCGGGCACCAGGAGCGGGAGCACGTACCAGACCGGCGCCCACGCGAGGAGCCGCGCCTGCCGCAGGAGCGCCGCGCGGTAGGCGCCGAGGTAGGCGCCGCTGGAGAGGTCGACCGGGAGAGGCTCGACGCGGCCCTTCGTGCGCAGCACCCCCACCACGAACAGCGCGCCGATCGCGACGCCGAGCGCCCCGAAGCGCATGGCGGGGATGTCGAACTGCACGGCAGCGACGACGAAGATCACCGCGATCGCTGCGCCCGTGCCGATCTCGATTTGGTTGCGTCGGCGGATTGCGCGCTCGAAGCGCCGCGCGCGCGCGATGAGGGTGTTCATGTCGAACTCAAGAGGGAGGGTGGTCTGTTCGGCCCAGGCATCCTGGGCGTCGTCGCGTTCGTTCATGGCGTCTCCGCGAGCGAGCGCGCGAGGAGCGCCTTCGCCCGGTGAACCTTGGTGCTGACGTTGGTGGCGGAGAGCCCCGCGAGGTCGGCGATCTCCTTCGTCGAGAGGCCCTCGAGCCAGAGCAGGAGCACCTGCCGGTCGAGCGGCCGGAGGCGCTCGACCAGCGCGTGCACCCGGTCGAGGAGCAGGCCGCGGTCGCTCCCCTGCTCCAGGGCGGGCAGCTCCACGTCCTCCAGCGTCGCCGCGCGCGTGACGCGGTCGCGGCTGCCCCTGGCGGCGTGCGTGGCGGCGACGTTGTGCGCGATGCGGAGAACCCAGGTGCGGTCCGAGCAATCCCCGCGGAAGGCGGGCAGCGCGCGCCACACCGCGAGGAGGATCTCCTGCTGGAGATCGCGCCGCCGGTCGGGGTCGCGCTCGAACGCGCGGGACAGGCGCGCGATCGCCTGCTCGTGGTCACGGATCAGGGCGCGGAAGCGGGGTTCGTGGAGCGCGGTCATGGCGGTTGAGAGAGTAGTCCGCGCCGCGCTCCCTTTGTCACACGCGCCACGCGCGAATCCGAAGATCGTCCCCCGGCGGCCCTGGCTCGCCGACGCTCCCCGTGCCTCCGAGAGGCCGGCGCCCGCCCCCTTGGAGCGCCACGCGCCTCACGCTGCACGTGCCGGACCGCGCCGGACCCGGTACACTCTCGTCCAAGAGGCGAGCATGGGCTTCTTTTCCTGGTTGAGCGGAAACAAGGGCGGCGGCGGCGGCAAGGAGGCCGAGAAGGGCGCGCCGCGCGGCGGCTCCCGGATCTCCAACGCCGACGTAAACAACGCCCTGAAGCAGCTCGACGGCTCGCCCGAGTCCATCGCCGAAGCGCGGCGCGTAGTCGGCGCCACCCAGCTCTCCAACGCCGAACGCGCGGAGGCGTACCGACGGATCAACGCGTCCGTCTCCTACCGCAACCAGCGCGACAACGGCGACGACGGCGACGTCATGTGCAACATGACCAGCATGGCCATGGCCATGAACGGCCTCGGCCTCGGAACGGACGAGTCGAAGAACGGGCAGTACGAGAACGTGCTCGACAAGAAGCGCGCGGGCCGCGGACTATCCAGGTATCAGGAGGACGATCGCGAGTCTCTCGCCGAAGGGTACGGGCTCGACGCCGTCACGCTCAAGACGCCCGGCTTCGCCGACGGCGACTCCGCGAAGAACTGGTACTTCGAGAACGTCTTTCCGCGCATGGCCGCGGGCGCGACCGCCACCTTCGGCGTGCAGGGCGGCAACGGCTCGGGCGGCACGTTCCGGCACGTGATCCGCCTGGAATGGGTGGAAGACAAGGGGCTCCGCATCGACGACCCGTTCGGCGGCGGGCTGCAGGCCGACGACAAGGGAACGGTCGGGTACGCCAAGCTCAACGAGCAGAAGGGCCAGGGCGGCGTGGGCGAAAACGGCTTGATGACCTGGGACCAGGTCGCGAAGATGAACAAGAACAAATACGTGCAGCTCTACGCGACGAAGGGCGGCCCCAAGGGCAAGGCCCCGAGCGGCGCCGCCGCGAAGGCGCCGGCCGCCCCGAAGGCGCCCGCCGCCGCCCCGAGCGCACCGGCGCCGGCCGCGAAGCCGTCGCGCCGCGCGCGCGGGGGACGTCCCTAGGTACAGCTCGGGGCACAGGAGCCACCGGCGCGCCTCGCGGCACCCCTCGCCGCCGCGGCGGCCGCGCGTCCGCGCGCGGTCCGGCTGCCCAGATTCAGCCCGTCATTCGGGGTTCGCCTCGACCTCGGCCGGCGCGTCCATCCGCCCCGCGAACAAGAACACGCCGGTGACGCGGTCGCGGACGAAGTACGCGAACGGACGATCCGCGGCGATGTAGGGAGGGTACGGCTCGGCGCTGTCGGACCCCTCGGTCTCCACCGTGGTCGCGGCGGAGGCCTCGGTGCCCGCGTCGTCGACGCGCACCCACGCGGCGTGCACCACGTCGCCCACGTAGAGGTTGTCGCCTCCGACGGGGCCGCCGCACGCGGCGAAGCGCAGGAGAAGCGCGCGCCGCATCGAGACCTCTCCACCATG
>CAXNIN010000365.1:0-4019 GCA_964202365.1 Myxococcota bacterium
CGATTCCCCGTTCCCGACGATGTAGTGCTGCTCCCGTCGGACAAGCGCTGGCTCGGCTTCGTGCGCGGCAACGCCCCGCCGGGCCTCCTCCCGCCCGTCCCTCTCGCGGACGATGCGCCGCTTCCCCCGTTCGGCCTTTCTCTTCCGGAAGCACGCGCGCCCGAGGCCCCCGCCGTCGAGCCGATCGCGGTTGCGCCGCCCATCACCGAGGGGCCTTCCGCCGCGGGCGACATGGAGGCCGGCGCGGGCGATCCCGAAGTTGCGCCGCCGATCATCGAGTAGGCGGACTCGGTCGCGGCTTGGGGCAGGGGGCTCCGCCCCCCGCAACGCCCCCGGATGCCCCCCCGCGCGGCGGCCACCCGCCCGACCGTGCGTATCTACAGGAGACAAGCCTGTAGTTCGGAGGTCGGCGTGCTGCTGCTCTGGGTCGTGCTCACCGCGTGCTGGATCGACCTGAACGACCTCGACGGCCCCGGCGGGCCGGGCACGTGCGCCGACGGTGCGCCGCCCGTCTTGTGGTTCCGCGACATCGACGACGACGGGTTCGGCGACGACGCCCAGGCGTTCACCGCCTGCGATCCGCCGCTCGGCTACACGAGCGCGGGCGGCGACTGCGACGAGGCCGACGCCGCGGTGAGCCCTGCCGCCGCCGAGTCCTGCAACGGCCTCGACGACGACTGCGACTTCCAGGTGGACGAGGGGGGCGACACCTGGTGCAACGACGCCGATCTCGACGGCCACGGCGATCCCGAAGTGGTCATCTACGCGTGCGACCGGCCCGCGGGGCACGTCCCCTCGTGCGACGACTGCGACGACACCGATCTCACCGCGTTCCCCGGGGCCCCAGAGCGCGCGAACGACGGGGTGGACAACGACTGCGACGGGTCGATCGACGAGTAGACGGGGGCGCGGGGTCGGCGTGGCGGGCGCCCGACCGTCGAGACAGCGGATAGGTGGGCGGCCGGAGGCTTCGTGGAGCGCGCGTCGGTCGACATCCCCGGGAGGCGTGTGCTCGTGACCGGCGCCGCCGGCTTCATCGGCAGCCGCTTCATCGCCCGCCTCCTCGACGAGGGCGCCGATGTGCTGGGTGTCGACAGCCTCGACCCCTACTACGATCCCGCGCTGAAACGTGCGCGCCTCGCGACGCTCACGGGGCGCCCGGGCTTCCGCTTCGTCCACGCCGACCTCGCCGAGCCCATCGAAGCCCTCGTCGGCGCCTACGCGCCGCACCTCGTCGTGCACCTCGCCGCGCAGGTGGGTGTGCGCCACTCCCTCGTGGACCCCGGCGCGTACGTCCGGAGCAACCTCGTCGGCTTCGCGAACGTCGCGGAGGCGTGCCGACGCGCCGAGGTCGCGCACCTCCTCTTCGCGTCGTCCAGCTCCGTGTACGGCGCCAACACGAAACAACCGTTCGCCGAGGCCGACGCCGTCGACCATCCGGTGAGCCTGTACGCCGCCACGAAACGCGCGAACGAGCTCCACGCGCACGCCTACGCCGAGCGTTTCGGCATCCCGATGACGGGGATGCGGTTCTTCACGGTGTACGGCCCCTGGAGCCGGCCCGACATGGCGGTGTGGAGCTTTACCGAGGCGCTCCTCGCGGGCCGGCCCATCCCCATCTTCAACCACGGCGACATGCGGCGCGACCTCACCTACGTGGACGACGTGGTGGAAGCCGCGCTCCGGCTGCTCGTGCGGCCCCCCGCGCCGGGCGGCGGATACGGAGCGCCGTGCAGCTCGGACGCCCCGTTTCGCGTCGTCAACGTCGGGCGCGGGGCGCCGGTCGGCCTGCTCGACATCGTCCGAGGCCTCGAAGCCGCGTTCGGCGTGACGGCGCGGCTCGACTTGCTGCCGCTCCAGCCGGGCGATGTCCCGGTCACCGCCGCCAGCGTGGAAGCCCTCGCCGACATCACGGGCTTCCGCCCGGACACCGATCTGCACGTCGGCCTCGCGGCGTTCGCGGCGTGGTGGCGGAGCCGCGTCGCGGGCTGACGCCGGCGCAGCGGTAGCGGCCCCGGCGCCTCACCCGCGCCCCCAAAAACGGCGAACGGCGCCGGGACCGAGGGTCCGGCGCCGCTCTGGGCTTCGCGGCCGGCGGGCTAGAGGCGGTACATCATGTACTGCAGCGTCGCGACGATATCGTCGCTCGCGTTGCGCGCCACGCGGAAGGTGCTGAACACCACGCGCCCGTCGCCCGAGTTGAAGCTGTAGAGCATCGGCGCGGAGTTGAGCGTGTAGTTGTTCAGGCCGTCCGAGTACGGGACGGTACCGCTCACGTGTACGGACACGGAGTCCGCGACGCGCTCGACGGGCGGCCACACGGGCAGGTCGTACGTGACCTCGAGGTAGCTGGTGCCGAGGAACTCCGCGAGGGAGGTGTCGCTGATGGCGGCCGTCACGTTGTCGTAGTCGCCCGTCTGGGCGTCGTTCGGGATCTCGTCGGCGCCGACGAACTCGGCGCGGTCCGGCCAGCCAATCTCGACCACGTCGTACGCCCAGTCGGAAGCGTAGATGCTCCCGCCGGTGTCGACGTAGTTCATGATGTTCTGGATGCGGGTGTCGGGCAGGGTGTTCGTGGGGTCGACGGTGTCGTAGATGACGCCTTCTTCCGTAAAGCCACCGTTGAAGAAGATGATGTCGTACTTCGCGAGCTCGGCGGGGTCGTCGAGGAAGCCCTTGAGGCCCGCCTCGTCGAGGCCGTCGATGAGCACGTAGTTGGCGAAGCCCATCTGGTTGAGGACGAGGTTGAAGTCGTCGTAGTCGCCGGTGACGATGGCGACGTCGATGGCGAGCGGGTCGAAGCAGTTCGGCTCGTCGAGCTCGACGGCCTCGCCGGAGCCGATCCAGATGGTGTCGGTGTCGAGCTGATCGGGGCCGTACTGCACGAAGTAGGTGTACTCGCGCTCGCCCGGGAGCTCGTCGATGATCCAGTACCCGTCGGTGTCGGAGAACGCGATCTTGGTGTCGATGATGACGCCGTCGCTGTTCACGATGTTCAGGTACGCCTGGGCGTCCGCGAGCCAGGTACGGCCGGAGGGATCACACACGCGACCGCGGAGGGAGCCCTCTTCGATGACGATGGGCTCTTCCTTGTTGTAGTTCAGCGTCTGGTCGGGGGTGCAGGCGAACAGCGCGAGCGAAAGGGCTACGAAGCGCATCGAGATCTCCTCAGGCCGCGACACTATAGCCGTGCTCGGGCAGAAACGGATCATTCTTCTTCGGAGTCGCCTGCAACGCCGACTACAGGCTCATCGACCGGCTCCGCCACGGTCGCGGGCGGGGGGCGCACGCCCGACCAGCCGGCGAGGAGCGCGTCGGCGATGTCCGCGCGCCGACAGCGCACGTCGTCGGGCGCGAGAACCTCGGTCTCCGCGGGGTCGCCGACGAGATCGTAGCAGGCCGAGGTGGGCGAGACGGCGCCGCGCACCCGGAGCAGCTTGCGCCCTCCTTCGCGCACCACGACCGTCCAGCCGTTCTCGCCGAGCTGCTCGGCGAGGGCGGGCCGCGAGCCGGGGTGGGCGTCCCAGCCGGGAGGCGCGGCGGGGGCGGCGGGCGCGCCCAAGGGGGCGTCGTCGGGGTCCGGCGGCGCGGGCGTGAGCAGCGCGAGATCGTCGTCGAACCAGTCGTCCAGCACGGTCACGCCGCGCCAGCCGGCGGGCACCGCGAACCCCGCGAGCTCCACGACCGTCGGGGCCACATCCACCGAGCGCACCTGCCAGGGCACGCGGGTCCCGGCGCGCGCTCCGCCGGGCAGCTTCACCACGAAAGGGACGCGCAGAACGTCGTCGTCCATGCGGGTGCCGGGCCCGTACACACCCCCGTCGCCGAGCTCGACGCCGCGCGTCCCCACCACGATCACCGCGGCGGACGCGTACCGTTCCTCTTTCTGGAGCCGCGCCACGAGGCGCGCGACGGCGTCGTCGACGCGCGTGACCTCGTTCGCGTCGAGCGCGGCCGCCTCGCCCGGATCGGGCGCGGCGCGCCGCGCGCCCCCGACCGCTTCCCCCGCCGCGTCGAAC
>CAXNIN010000366.1:0-4007 GCA_964202365.1 Myxococcota bacterium
ATCGCTCCCGGGGGGCGCTCCGTGAGAGATCCGAACGAGCGCCGCGCGCTTATCGCCATCGTGCTCTGCCTGGTGGTGTTCTACGTGTGGTCGGCCTTCTACGGCCCGAAGCCGCCGCCGCCCGGAGACCCCGCGGCGGACGCCGCCGCGGCGACCGTTGCCGGCACCCCCGCGGCCACCGCGGCGCTGCCGACGGCCGCCGTCGCCACGGCGCCGACCGGCCCGTGCTCCGGCGAGACCGCCGGCATCAAGACGGACATCACCACGTTCGCGGTGTCGACCTGCGGCGGCGCCGTCCGGTCCATCCAGTTTCCGAACCAGCAGGAAGCGGTGACGGTCACCCCTTGGTGGACCTGGATCTGGAACACGGTCACCGGCGCTTCTTCCGGCGGTTGGCGGCCCTACGGCGAAGAGAGCGGCATCCTGACGCTCGTGAGCGACAAGGGGGCCTTCGCCACCGCCGGTCGCGGCGCCTTCGCGCCCGAGGGCGCCTACGAGATCGTGTCGGAGAGCCCGCTCGTGGTGCGCCAGGTCGGCGCCGACGGCCTCACGATCACGAAGACCTTCGCCGAGACCCCCGCGCCCGACGTGTTCGACGTGACCGTACGCTTCGAGGCGATCACCCCCGTGAACGGCCCGTTCTGGGTGGGCGTGGCGGACCAGTTCGTGCCCGTGGCCGGCGTCTACGACATGACGCCGCACGCTTCCGCGGTGGTGGACGGCGGCCTCGAGCAGCTCCAGCAGCCGGGCGAGGTGACCGCGCCCACGCCCCTCGAGGGGCCTGTCTCCTGGTTCGGCGTCGAGAACCGCTACTTCCTCGCGGCGCTCGCCCCGGCCGACCCCGCCTGGGGCACGTTGTCCTGGGCGCCCGTGGGGGAGGGCCTCGGCGGCTTCTTCACCGGTCCGGCCACGTCGCTCGCGCCGGGCTCGCCGCTGGAGCTGCGGTTCACGATGTACGTGGGCCCCAAGTACGTGGAGCGCCTCTCGCAGGTGGGCCACGGCCTCGAGACCGCAGCGAACCTCGGCTTCTTCGGATTCTTCTCGAAGATTCTGCTCTTCTTCCTGACGACGTTCCACGCGGGCCTCGCGAACTGGGGCCTCTCGGTCATCGCGCTGACGTTCTTCGTGCGGATCTGCTTCTACCCCTTGTCGGCGAAGGCCTACAAGAGCGGGAAGGCGATGCAGGAAGTCCAGCCTCTGCTCAAGGAGATCCAGGAGAAGTACAAGGACGACAAGGAGACCCAGACGCGCGAGACGATGGCGCTGTTCCAGAAGCACAACGTCAACCCGTTGGGCGGCTGCCTGCCGATGTTGCTCCAGATGCCGGTCTTCTTCGCGCTGTACACGGGCCTCCTGCACACGCCCGACCTGTTCCACGCCGACTTCCTTCAGGTCAGCGATCTGTCCGCGCCCGATCCTTACGGGGCGTTCCCCTTCTTCATGGCCATCGGCATGGTGCTCCAGCAGCGCATGACGCCCATGACCGGCATGGACCCGACCCAGCAGCAGATGATGCGGCTCATGCCGCTGGTCTTCGCGCTGTTCATGTTCGGGCTCCCCGCCGGATTGTCGCTCTACTACGCGCTCAATACGGTTCTTTCGATCCTGCAGCAATGGTACAACACGCGCTCGCACAAGCCGGTGCCGAAGCCCGCGTGAGGAGACACTGAAATGTCCACCGTTCCCGAAAATCACGTCATCGCAGAAGGCCGCAACCTCCGCGCAGCGGTCGAAGCCGCCGCCGAGCAGCTCGGCGTTCCTGTCGCCCAGGTCGCGCACAAGCTCGACATGGCCCACTTCCGCAACGCGTCGGGCGCCGGGGTCGGCGTCGACACCGTGCGGATCTTCGCGTGGGCGAAGGACCCCCAGGACCTCGCGCCGGTGCTCGCCGCCGAAGACTGGATGAAGGCCCTGCTCGCCTCGATGGACCGCACCGGCACGGTTCGCGCCGAGCTCCGCGGCACCACCGTGGTGGTGCACGTCGACGCCGGTGAAGCCGGCCGCCACCTCGTGGGCCGTGGCGGCACCACGCTCGGCGCGATTCAGCACCTGCTCGAGGGCGCTGTCGCCGAGAAGTTCCCCAACCACACATTCCGCATCGACGTTGCCCGCCCCGCGGACGACGGGGAGCGCGGCGGCGACGACCGCGGCGAGCGGAGCGACCGCGGTGACCGCGGCGGCGACCGCGGCGATCGTGGCGGCGACCGCGGTGATCGCGGCGGCGACCGCGGTGATCGCGGCGGCGACCGCGGCGGCTACGGCGCGAGCCGCGGCGACCGCGGACCCCGCGGCGGCGACCGCGGCGGCGACCGCCGCCCCCGCCGCGACGACGACCGCCCCCGCCGCAGCGACGCCGACGTGGACGATCTGAAGCGCCTCGCCCGCAAGCTCGCGGAGAAGGTGCTGAGCACGGGCGAGCCCGAGGTGATTCGCCGCGAGCTCAACAGCTACGACCGCCGCATCGTGCACGTCGAGATCGCCGAGATGGCGGGCGTCGGTTCGCGGTCGGTGGGCGAAGGCCACGACCGTCGCATCGAGATCTACGCCTCCGAGGGCGGCGCCTCCGAGAGCGGCGGCGGCGACGAGCGGGGCGAGTAGCTGCCCGGCGATCGCGACGCGATCTGCGCGTGCGCGACGCCCTGGGGGCACGGCGCTATCGCGGTGATCCGCGTGTCGGGGCCCGACATCGCGTCGCTCGTGCGCGCGGTGTGCGGGCCCTTGCCGCGTGCGCGCGGCGTGCGTCTTGCACGCCTGCGTGACGACGCCGGCGTGTTCGATGAGGGCCTGATCACCTGGATGCCCGGGCCCCGGAGCTACACCGGGGAAGACGTGGCGGAGATCTCCTGCCACGGCAACCCGCTGCTCGCGGAGCGCCTGCTCGCGGCGCTCGTGTCGGCCGGCGCCCGGCCCGCCCAGCCCGGCGAGTTCACCCGGCGCGCCTTCCTGAACGGCCGGATGGACCTCACCCGGGCCGAGGCCGTGCTCCAGGCCATCCGGGCGTCGTCGCACGCCGGGCTGGCCGTGGCGCGCGCGGGCCTCGACGGGGCGGTGGCGGCCCGCGCCGAGGCGCTGCGGGACGCGCTCGTGGACATTGCCGCGGAGCTCGAGGCCGCGCTCGACTACCCGGGCGAAGACCTCCTCGTCGCGGGGGACGCCGCCCTGGCGGAGCGCCTCGACGGCATCGCCGCCGAGGCGGGCGCGATCGTGGCGGGCGCGCGTGGCGCCCGCTTCGCGGTGGAGGGCGCCCGCGTGGCGCTGGTGGGGCCGGTGAACGCCGGAAAGTCGAGCCTCTTCAACGCCCTCCTCGGGGCTGATCGGGCGCTCGTGAGCCCGACGCCGGGCACCACCCGGGACGTGGTGGAGAGCGCGCTGGTGCTGCCGGGCCTGCGCGTGGTCCTGTGCGACACCGCCGGCGAGCGCGACACCGCCGATCCGATCGAGGCCGCGGGCCTCGCGCTCGCCGCGCGCATGGTGGCTGAGGCCGACCTCGTGCTCGTGGTGATCCCGGGCGATCGGCCCCTCGACGCCTGGGCGGCCGACCTCCTCGCGCGGACGGCCGACCGCCCGCGGCGCGTGGTGGTGACCCACGCCGACGCGCCGCTCCGCATCGTGCTCCCCGGGGGGGCGCACTACGTGTCGTCGACCACCGGCGCCGGCGTCGACGCGCTGCGGGCCGCCCTCCCGGCGGCGCTCGTGGGCGAGGAGCCCGGCGCGGTGACCGCGCTCGTCGCCAACCAGCGGCAGGCCGACGCGTTCGCGCGGCTCGGGGCCCGCGCGGCGGAGGCCGGAGACGCGCTCCGTGTGGGCGTTGGCGCGGCGGTGGCCGTCGAGCGCGTGTACGAAGCGCTCACGACGGTGGACGCCCTCGTGGGCCGCGACACCCGGGAAGAGGTGCTCGACCGGCTGTTCGCGCGGTTCTGCATCGGGAAGTAGCCGCGCGAGGGGCCCGGAGCGCGGCCGGGGCGTCGCACCCTCCTTCCCCGAGAATGCCGCTTCGCCCCGGCCGG
>CAXNIN010000367.1:0-4006 GCA_964202365.1 Myxococcota bacterium
CGGCGGCGAGCACCTCGAGCACGGCCGTGGCGATGTCGGCGTGGCCCACGGCGTTCGGGTGGATGTCGTCGGCGAAGCGCGAACCGGCGGCGGGGTGGCGCACGAACCAGTCGGATGCGTCGACCAGCGGCACGGCTTCTTCGGCCGCCACCCTGCGCATCGTGTCACGATACCCCACCTCGACGGGGGTGAGGCCCGCGCCACCATCGTTCGGATGCGGAAGCATCAGGTAGACGGGGAGCGCGCCGAGCGCACGCGCGCGCGTCGCGAGCGTGCGGAGGTTTGTTCCGTAGTCGGGCACCGGCACGCGCGACGTGGCCATCTTGAGACCAACCCGGCGGGCATCCCCGCCCACCCTCGGCGCACCTGGGTTTTCGCTCTTGAGCACGTCGGGCGGCGGGGGGCCCTCGCCGGGCGCCCCGGAGGGACCGCCGCCGTTGGGTCCGCCGGGACCGCCGCCGCCGTTGGGTCCGCCGCCCCTGGGAGGGCCGCCGCCGCCGGGACCGCCGGGACCGCCGCCCTTGGGAGGACCGCCGCCGCCGGGGGGCCGGGCACCTTCCGGCGGCAGGTCGGGCACGCCGCGGGCGCGCCGCTCGAGGTTCTCCGTGGTCTCCGTTGGGTCTTCGAGGCCCGGATCGGCCTTCGTGAGGTGCACCCAGCCAATCTCGGTGGCGGTGTCCTTCGCGGGGTAGAAGCGGTCGTGCAGCGCCTTCCGCACGTTGCGGGCGAGCGCGGAATGGGTGGAGAGCAGCGAGAGCGGCACGGTTATCGGGATCCACATCCCGTACGCGTCGGCCAGCTCTTGCGCCCAGTCGGCGTCCGTAATCGCGGACTGAAACGTGTCGCTCCACATGTTGCCGATCACGACGATGTCTGGCGCCACCGCTTCGCCCACGCGGTCGAGGAGCCGGATGGACTGATAGCTCGAATAGCCGGGAATCCCGCCGATCACGCCCTCCACCGGGGGCGTGGGCCGCGCGGCGGTGAGGCGGGCCGCCACCACCGACGTGAACACCTCGTCGATACGCACGCTGTGCCCGTAGATGGACGAATCCCCCAGCGACAGCACCCGGAGCGCGTCGCCGCCGCCGAGCTCGGGGCCGCGGAGACCGAGGGCGTTCACCCGGTACTCTTCACCCTTCCGCGGGTCGTCGCGGAGCTGCCACATCATGTCGGCGTTGAAGTCCATCTCGATGTTCTTCTGCTCGTCGGGCGCGCCCACGCGGCGGGCGAGGATCTCGAGGAACGCCAGGAACATCAGCAACGTGAGCGTGGACCACCCGGCTTTGCGGAGGCGCTCTCCCCACGGGGAAGGCGCGGCGGGCGGGACGGCGGACACGAGCGCTCCACGGGACGCGGCAGCTTAGCGCGATTCGAGGGGGGCGACGCGGCGGCGTGGGGACGGCCGGCGCCGCGAGGCGCGGGGCCGAGGAGCGGGTGGCTGGGCCACGCGGGGCCGAGCCGAGGGCGTGAGGAGTTCGCGCCGATGGCGCCGCCACGCGGCCACAGAACGACTTCGTACCGGACGATCCCCATTCCGTGGCCGCCACGCGGCCACGGAACGCTTTCGTACCGGACGATCCCCATTCCGTGGCCGCCACGCGGCCACAGAACGCCTTCGTACCGGACGATCGCGTTCTGTGGCCGCGCCGAAGGCGCCCTTCGCGCCGACGGCACGCGCCCTTCGCGCCGACGGCGCGCGGCAGGCCACCGGAGAGCGGGCGGCTCCGCCCCCACAGGATGCGGATCCGAGTACTCCGCCTCTGACGCCGAGTCCGTAGCACCAGTTCAGGGTCACAGCCCCTGCCGTCTGCCCCCCACCAGGTACTCGAGCGTGGCGTGTGCGCCGCGTTCGGCGTGACGTTCTAGGCGTTCTGCCCACGTCAGTCGGGAGAGTGCGCTTCCGCGCGGGCGCGTACGCAGCGTCGGGTGCGGAGCGCTTCGGGCTGGCGCCGGCGGGACGCGAATTTGCGCCGCCCGCCTCCTGCACTCCTCCACGGCGAGCTTCCGCGCCTTGGCAGGAGCGAACAGCGCATCTTCGGGCTGGTAGATCGGGGGCCCGCTCTCCGGGGGACGATGCACCCCACCGGCCGTGGCGTCGGGGCCGCTCCTTCGCGATGGGAAACGATCGGGGAGGAGTTCACCAACCTCGCGGCCGAGCGAGAGGGCGACGCTGATGGAGACGTAACGCTGGTCGCGCGTGCGGAACCGCAGCACCGCGCTCTGGTGGTCGACCTGGACCTTGCTGAGCACGAGACGCTCGTCGTGCCCACGCGTCAACGTGGCATTCTCCGCAGCAAATCGCCATCCTCGCTTCACGAATGCCTTTCGTACCCCCGCGTCTGATGCCGCCAGACGAAGGGCCGCCTCGACCGACCGTTCGGCAGGCGCCGCGCCGGGCGTCGCGGCGGGCGTCGCTTCGGGGAGGGGCGGTAGGTCGTCCGGCGCCGAGCCGATTTCGACGGGCGCGAAAGGCTTCGGTGCCGCGCGTACCGGGAGCGGAGCCAGCTGGTGTCCCCGGACGATCCGCAGGTTCCAGACGAACAACCCGCACATCACGGCAAACGTGAGCCCACCGAGGCTCCACGAGAGGCGCGCGTCGATGCCGAGTTCCGCGTCGGCCTGCGCGAAGCGATTCTCCTGCCCAATGCGGCCGTAGTACGCAGCAACGACCTCGTGCGCCGGCCATGCCGTCGCGGTGAGCCCGGACATCATGAACAACTCGTAGACGTTGTTCCCGACCTGCTTGCCGACACCCTTCTTCTCCGCCGTGTCCGGGGACGCGTAGCGAGAGACGACCAGACGCACCCACATCGGTTCGTACGGCGAACCGTCCGCCTGAAGGGTGTGATTGGCGCCACTGATCAACACGTGGCCGAGATCTGCCGCGTAGCGCACGGGTCCCGTCTTCGAGTCGGGTACGCGCGTCCAGGTTTCGCGAAGGAGAGCCTGTCGAATCTCTGGCGCGTCGAGAAGCTGGTACGAAGAGGAGCGAGTGAGAAACGCAATGTTCGCCGCCGCTGCGGTCGCCATTGACGGGACGCCACCGAACTCGCCGTCGCAACGCAGCAGAGCATGCGAACGCGGATGCTCCAGTGCGTCGCAGGTCTCCGCGACCGCACGGACGGCAGCCTCGTGCTGTCCGCGGCGATCTCCATTTCCCGGGGCGAGAGAAAGACCCAGCCAAAGACCTGAACCGGCGTGCTGCACCAGTCCCTGAGTCATCACCACCTCGCCGCGTGCTCGCCCCCCACGGCCGGGCGCTGCAAGCCGGGCCGTGAGACGGCGGGCGGGCGGATGCTCGGCGTCGTCGACCGGAGCGCGCTCGCGGTACGCCTCCCGAGACGGGTCGTAGTCGAACACGTGCCATGCCGCGCCGAGCGCATCGGTGGACTGAACGTGGGGTTCCTGCAGGAGCGGAAGTGCACCCGCACCATGCAGGAGCAGCCAGCGCGAGAACGCGGAAGCGCTGTCGGCATCCACGGCTGAAAGCAGCCGCGAAAGCGAAGCTGCGCTCATCAGCTGGTCGCGACCACCGAGTCGCCCGAGCGCCTCCCGAACGTCCTGGTGCATCTCGTAGAAGCCCCTGAGGCCGCCGAGCGCGGGGCGGGCGGCGAAGAAGTAGAGAAGAAAGAGCAGCCCGTCCACGGCCTCGAAGCCGGCCTTACGGACGACGTGAAGCCGTTCTCCAACCTCCTGAAGAACGCCGCGGGCGTGTAGGTCGGCGACGAACTGGGCGCCGGAGCGAAGCTCGGTCGCGAGGGGGGTGACCGGACCGTCGTGACCTTGAGCGGAGTGGGCAGCACGCATACGAGAGCTCCAGGAAGCCCCTCCCGGCCGGCTGCAACCGGACTGCACGGATGTGGTTCGAGACGACGACGTGCTTTGTCGTCGCTCGATGGAGGGTATTCCTATACTAACACAGATGCGTTACGACTATTAGGGAAGTACCTCAAATAGTCGGATGCGGATCCTGTGGGCCGCCGCCCGGATCGGCGGCTCCGCA
>CAXNIN010000368.1:0-3980 GCA_964202365.1 Myxococcota bacterium
GCCCTGGGACTTCGCGGGCGCCGCGCTCCTCGCGGCCGGCAAGCCCGCCGAGGCGGCCGCCGCCCTCGCGCGCGCGTCGGAGGCCTCGCCGGGCGGGAGCGGCCACCTCGTTCGGAAGGCGCGCGTCGCGCTCGTGGAGGGCGACCGCCACGCCGCGATGGTCGCGCTCCGCGAGTTGTGGACGTTGTTGCCCCTCAACGGAACGCCCCTCTGGATGTACGCAGGCCTCACGACCCCCGCCGACGACGCCGGCTTCGTCACGGAGATCGACAACGCCCTCGGGCGGCTTCACCCCGGCGACGAGCCCTGGGACTTCGCGGGCGCCGCGCTCCTCGCGGTGGGCGAGACCGCGCGCGGCAAGGAAGCCCTGGCGAAGGGCTACGCGCGGGACTGCGCGCCGATGCGCGAGGGTCCCGACCGCGCCAATTGCGACGCCTGGTACTGGGCGCTCGGCGGCGAGCGGCTCGACGAGGCGAAGGCGCGCGTGGAGAGCGCAATTGCCGAGCGCCCCTGGGCTTCCGCGTATCAGGACACCGCCGCCACCGTCGCCTACGTGTCGGGACGCGGCCAGGATGCGCACGCCCACGCGCTCCTCGCCGCACGATTGTCACCCGGCGACCCGTACCTGTTGTGGCAGCTCGACCGCGTCGATGCCAAATTCCCCGACTGACGGGAGCCCCGATGCGCTGGATGCCTTTCCTCCTGCTGACCCTCGGGCTCACCGCGTCGCTCGCGCGCGCCGGCGAGGACGAAGACCCCCCTCCCCCCAAGGCCCAGACCGGCCCGCCGCCGCCGAGCTCGGCGACCGTCACGAGCGTCTACGACGGCGACACCCTCACGCTCTCCACCGGCGACCGCGTGCGGCTCAAGTGGGTGAACACCCCCGAGCTCAAGCCGCCCGAGGCGTACGGCGTGGAGGCGCGCGAGGCCGCCAAGGCGTTCGTGTCCGGCAAGACCATCACCCTCCTCTACGGCGAGACCGTGCGCGACGGCTACGGCCGGCTCCTCGCCGGCATCGAGGTGGAAGGCAAGAGCCTCACCGAGCACATCCTCGAGCTCGGGCTCGGCCACCTCTTCGTGATTCCGCCCGACGAGACCGACCTCACCGCGTTCATCGCCGCCCAGGAGCGCGCCCGGAAGGCCCGGCGCGGGCTCTGGAGCACGCCCGAGTTCCAGGGCGTGCTCCACATGACCTCGTTCCACGCCAACGCGAACGGCGACGACCGTGAGAACGTGAACGGCGAGTACCTGCGCGTGTGCAACGTGAGCGCGGAGGCCGTCGACCTCACCGGCTACCGAATCGCCGACATCTCGGGGAACTCCTTCGAGTTCCCGAAGCTCCTGCTGCCGCCCGGCCACACCGTGAAGGTGCACTCCGGCGTGGGCGCCCTCCAGAAGGACCCGAGCGAACAGCTGGCGATCTACCTGGGTAGCGCCGCGCCCATCTGGAACAACAAGCAGGACCGCGCCACCATCTACGACCGCTTCGGCCGCGTGGTGGACGCGCGCGAGCACTCCGTGCAGCAGGAGACGCCATAGACGCCGCGCTCTTCGGGTTCGCCCGGGAGCTCGCCGCCGGGCCCGCGGGCCCGCTCGCCCTGGCGCTCGGCTCGCGCGGCGCGACCGCCGTGCTCGTCGGCGTGATCCTCGCGTGGGGCGCCTGGAACCGACGGTGGGCCTGGATGGTGGCGGCGGCGCTCGCGGTCGCCGTGACGGACCCCCTGGTGTCCCGTGTGATCAAGCCCGCGATCGGGCGCGAGCGCCCGTGCCGCGCCTACGCGATCGACCCCTGCGGATCGGGCGAGGCCATGCCGTCCGCGCACGCTGCGAACATGGCTGCGCTCGCGACGGCGACGGCGTCGCCCCCGTTGGCCGGGATGGCTGTTCTCGTGGGCGTTTCGCGCGTCGTGAGCGGGCAACATTGGCCGACCGACGTGGCCGCCGGGTGGGCGCTCGGGGCCGTGCTGGGCGCGGGGATCGGCGCGGGCGTGCGCGCGGGGGCGGCCCGGATCGGCGCGCGGCGCGGGCGGGAGGGTTAGTCACGAGGCGGAGGGTCCGTGGGGCACGCGAGGTTCGGGTGGAGGTGAAGGCGCTCTTCGTGGACGCCGCCGGCACGCTGCTCCGAACGCGCGAGCCCGTCGGCGTGACCTACGCGCGCTTCGCTCGCGCCCGGGGACACGACGCCGACCCCGTGGCCGTGCAGCATCGCTTTCGCGACGCCATGCGCGCCGCCCCCGACCGTCAGCAGGGCGACGGCCGCGCCTACTGGCGCCCCGTGGTGGCCCACGCCGTGGGTGTCGAGGACGAGCCGCTGTTCGAGGATCTCTACCAGTGGTACGCCCACCCGAAGGCGTGGTGGATCGACGACGAGGCCCTCCGCACCCTCGGCCGCATCGCGCGGCAGGGCGTGCGCCTCGGCATCATCTCCAACTGGGACCGTCGCCTGCGCACGCTCTACGAGCGCTTCGCGCTCGAGCGCATGTTCTCGGTGCTCATCTGCTCCGCCGAGGTGGGCGTCGAGAAGCCCGACCCGCTCATCTTCACCATCGCCTGCCGAACTGCCGGGGTTTCCCCTCGTCAAGCCATTCACATCGGGGACGATCCCGACAAGGACGTGGCCGGCGCCAACCGCGCGGGGCTCATCGGCATGCTCCACGATGACGACGAGGGCTGGCGCGGTCTCCCCGAGCGGATCGCCGTGATTCGCCGCACCGTGTACCGATGATTCCCGACGGCCGCGTGGCGGTGCGCGTGCCCGGGCGGGTGTGCCTGCTCGGCGAGCACAACGACTGGGCCGGCGGCGCCGCGCTCGTCGTGCCGATGGACCGCGCCGTGGCCGTGATCGCCGAGCCCGCCGACACCCTCTCGGCCACCGCGGTCATCGAAGGCCGCTCCTTCACCTGGAGCCCCGACGAAGAGCCGGGCGTCCTGCGCTTCGTCCCCGCCGTGGCGGCCGAGGTCGCCGAGCGGTTCGGCCTCCCGACGAACGCGCACGTGCACATCGCCGGGGACCTCCCGCCGGGGCGCGGCTTCTCGTCTTCCGCCGCGGTCTCCGTGGCGCTCGTGCGCACCTTCGCCGCGCTCGCGGGGCGCACCCTCGACACCGAGGAGACCATCGAGGCCGCGTACGCCGCCGAACACGACCGCCTCGGCGTGGGGTGCGGCCGTCTCGACCCCGCGGCGTGCGCGTGGGGCGTGCCGCTCTTCCTCCGGTTCGCCGACGACGATCGGATGGACGTGGAGCCCCTCCCCGCGCGCCTCCGCCTCGCGGTCGGCTCCTTTCGCGCCCCGCGCGACACCGGCGCCATCCTCGACACCCTCGGCCGCCACTTTCGCGGCGAAGTGCCCATCCGCGACCCCGACGCCGTGCGCCGCGTGGGCGCCGTCCGGGGCGCCATCGAGGGCTTCGCGGCCCAGGCGGTGTACGGGCGCGTGGCGCTCCTCGAGGGCGATCTCGTCGCGCTCGGCGGCGCCATGGACGCCTGCCAGGAGATCTACGAGGAAGAGCTCATGTTCTCGCTCCCGGAGCTCCGGGCGCCGGGCCTCGTGCGGGCGGTCCGCGCGCTCAAGGCGGCCGGGGCGCTCGGGGCGAAGTTCTCGGGCGCGGGCGGAGACGGCTCCGTGGTGGGGCTCTTCCCCGTCGGCGAAGACCTCACGCCGGACATCCCGCGGCACGGCACGGTGGCCGCGGGGGTGGCCGCGCTCGACGCCCTGGGGCTCGACGCCTTCGCGATGGAAGTCTGGAGCGCGGTGTAGCGGGTTCGTTTGGGAGCGCGGGGCGCCTGGCCGCGCGGACGCGGCCAGCGCGGAAGCGTTGGGGGCCTCGCACGAACGGCCCGAGCGCGCGGTTGACGGGGAGAGGGTCAGGTGGGGCGATGGGGGAATGCGGGATTCATTCTCCTATCCGTCGCAGACGAGGTCCGCGCGGGATCAGTGTTCGTCCGCTCCGATGTCGTAGGTGCCATCGGCCGGGCAGGTAT
>CAXNIN010000369.1:0-3977 GCA_964202365.1 Myxococcota bacterium
GCCCACCCCGACGCCACAGCCCCACACGCCCAACATCCCGAACGGTTACCCGCGCGCATGCCGACGTAAGGTGTTCGAGCAATCGTTCGAGATGAACGCGCCCGTCGAGGTCGTCCGTGCCTTTCTGCTCGACCCGTTCACGTTCCCGAAGATCCACCCGCTCATCGCCGAGGTAACTATCGTCGGCACGCGCACGGAGGGGTCGGTGCGGGTGACCGCGTTCGACGCGCTCGCGCTCGTGTCGGTTGTCGGCCTGCAGCTCCGGAATCGGCTCCGGTGCGAGGCGTTCGACGACGCCGCCCAGCCGCTCACGGTACGTGAGCGTTCAGCGTTCCGGCGGTGGAGGTGGATTCGGCCTACACGCTCGCGCCGCTCGCGCCCCACGGGGAGAGGTGCCGGCGGAGTAAGGGATCGCCGCAGAATGAACGGGGCATTCGGCCGCCCCGGGACGCGAGATCGCGGCGTCGCTCGTCGGTCACGTGCCTACGGGCATGCTCCCTCCTCGCTCCTTGCGCTCCTGGCCCCGGGTTGCCCTCGGTGCCACCGTTTGTTCTGCGGCGGGCCCGAACGGGGCGGCCAAGGTCGCCCGATGCCGGCGCATCCCCCGATCTTGGACGCCAGGACCGTCCAAGGTCGCCCGATGAGGGCGCATCCCCCGACCGTGGACGCCGCCCCCGGCCCGCCACGCCGGCGCCAACGCCCCGCCCTGGCTCGCCCCCGCTCCACCGCCGCCGAGAGGTGGAACCCCCTACCCGACCATCCGAACCGCGTTGCGACGCGCGATGGCGAGGATGGTGCCCTGGGGGTTCACGCCCGGGGTATCGGGCAGCAAACTGGCGTCGTTCACCCAGCAGTTTTCGAGGGCGCGCAGCTTGCCGAAGCTGTCGGCGGGGTGGCGGTCGTCGCCCATGGGCACGGTGCTGTGCAGGTGGATGGCGGTGACTTGGGCCTTGCCCGCCGCCACGCCGGCCCGGAGCGCGGGAATGTCCGCCTTCGACCGGATGGGCGCGCCGCCCGGCACGGGGTTCATGATGGCGCGGGCCCCGGCCGCGAGCAGGACGGTGGCGAGGCGCTCGGCGGCGAGGCCGAGGAGGTCGAGGTCGCCCTTCTGGAGCTTGTAATAGACGAGCGCTTCGCCCGTGATGGGCACGTTGCGCACGTAGCCGCGCGCCTTGGCCATCACCTTGGCGTAGAAGACGCCGAGCTTCCACCACTCTTCGAGGAGCCGGTCGCGGTCGGACTTGGCGGAGTCCACGAGCCAGAGCGCGAGGTGCGCGAGGGAGCTGTGGGAGCACCCAAGTGTCATGTCCGGCTTGAAGGCTTCGATCTGCTGAACCGGCACGCCAAGCTCGGGCTGGTTGACGCGGTCGTCGAACTCGGCCGCCACACGAATCATGGGGTTCATGGTGAGCGTGTTGCCCACGCGGTGGGTGATGCCGCTCCGACGCAACATGAGCGGCGTTTGCACGGCGCCGCCGCAGAGCACGACGCGCTCGCAGGTGATGTCGACGCGCTTGCCGTCGCGGTTGGTGCCGACGGCGCCCACGACGCGCCTCCCGTCGAGCACGAGGTGCTTGACGCGCACGCCGTGTTCGAGCCGCGCGCCGGCGGCGATGGCGCGGGGGATGTAGGTCTCGGTCATGGATTGGCGACGGCCGAGGGGGTCGGTACCGTCGTATTTCCAGAAACGTTGGACCTGCACGCTCTTCCAGCCGAGCGAGGCCGCGCCGTCGCGGAGGAGCTCCGAGGCGATGCCGGGGCTGCCCGGGTAGGGGGTGACCGAGGCCTCGCGCTCCACCGCGTCGATGTGGGGCTGGAGCGCGGCGCCGCCGAAGTCGGAGATGCCGTATTCGCGCGCCCAGGTATCGAGGGTGGGCAGCACGGGCGGGTGGTAGAGCGCGGCGTTGATCTCGCTCGCGCCGCCGACGCACCGCCCCTCGCCGTACGTGACCTTCACCGGGCCGAACGCCGGGGTGAGGCCGACGTTGCGCCATTTCCGGGCCATGTCGTCGATGGAGTAGGGCTCGACCGCGCCCACGGGCACGTGGTCGCCTTCTTCGAGGAGGAGCACGTCGAGGCCGGCTTCGGCGAGCGTACACGCCGTGATCGAGCCGCCCGGCCCAGACCCCACCACGAGCACGCGCGCGTCGAGCTTCACGAGGGGCCTCCGTGCGCGCCGAGCGTCGCCTTCTCGACGCGGGAGTAGTAGGTAAAAGTACCCATCTTCTCCCAGAACTCCACGAAGTCGCGCTGGAGCGACACCGGCCCGCGGCGCCACCGCTCCAACCGGGCGAGGCGAGCCTCGCGGGGGGCCGAAGCGTAGCCCACGCGCGCGAAGAGCACGGTCAACCCCACCATTCCCGCGCCCATGTACCGGGGCATGCCCACGAGCCGCGACTTCATGTCGAGCACCGCGCCCGCGAGGTGCTCAGGATCGAGCCCGCGACCGTCGGGATCGACGAGGTCCTGAATCAGGGTGGAGACGACGGTGTCGGGGTTCACGGGCCAAATTCGTAACGCGGCGGGCGGGCGCCCGACGAGCCCCGGGGACGCGCCCGCGTACGCGCGCTCACGGGGTCACGCGCTCGCGGCGGACCTCGCCTCGACCCGTTCGGCAGGCCGCGGGGAGAGGAACGGGAGCACCGCCAGGAACAGGAGCCCAAACGCCGAATCCACGAGGAGCGTCTGCGGGAGCGTGAGGCCCCACCCGCCCTCGGCCACCGGCGCGAGCGCGTTGCCCTGCCACCAGTACGAGTACACGGTCACGAGGTTCATGAGCGCCATCGAGGCCGTGAATTGGGTGGCCGCGATGCGGGGCTCGGCGATGTCCATGTAGAGCGCGCTCTGCACGCCGTACATGAGCCCGAGGAACACGGCGAACACCGTGCCCGCCACGTTCCACTGGAGGATGAGCGACTCGACGCGCGGCCACACGCCGTCCACCGCGGGCGGCGCCACGAGCCAGCCGGCCGCCTGGAAGGTCCAGGCCAGGTACAACGCCGGTAGTACGGTGGCGCTCGCGAACACCGCCAGCGTGCGACGCCGCCCCCACTTGTCCGAGACGGCGCCGCCGAGCACACACGCGATGCTGAACGCCACCGAGCCGATGACACCCCAGGCCGCGATCTCGTCGTCTGTCATGCCGAGTGTAGGGGTGATGACGTTGGAGACGGTGAGCGAGAGCGACTTGCCGCCCACAGGAAGCAGCGCAAGGCACAGGCCGAGAAAGCCGCGACGGGTGGTGAAGAACACCCGCCCGACCGTCTTCGCGTACGCGAGCACCTCCCGCCCCGCGGCGGCCGCCCCGCGCACCGCGGCGGGCACCTCGCCGGCGAGCGCCTTCTCGGCGGTCAACCGAAGCATCATGGTCACGATGCCGAGCAGGCACGCCGGCACGAGCAGCGACGCGAACGGGAAGCCCACGAAGCCCTTGAGCCAGATGACACCCGAGCCGCCGAGCGCAATCCCGAGCTGCGCCGCGCCGAACATGAAGCCGTTCGCGCGCCCGCGCTCTTCCTCGGAGAGGGAGCCCACGGCGAGGGCGTCGATGGCAACGTCCTGACACGCGCCGAAGAGGTTGTGCGTGAGGAGCAGCGTGGTGAACAGCGCGAGGCCCGCGACGCTCCCGTCCGGCCCAACCGTCGGAAACACGCTCATCGCCGCTATGAGCGAGAGGATCATGCCGATCTGCATCGCGACGATCCACTGGGAGCGCCGCCCGAACCGCTCGAGGTGGAGGTTGTCCACGAAGGGCCCGAACATCCACTTCCAGGCCCACGGGAGCATGATCGTGGCCGCGAAGGTGCCGAGCGCCTCCGCCCCCATTCCCATGCGCTTGAACTCGAGCGCGACGGCCGCCGTGACGAAGCCCTGCGGCAGGCCTTCCCCCACGTAAAGCAGGGAGAACGCCGTGAGCCTCCCGCGCGGGGTCGCGAGCAGGTTGGTGCGGGCCATCGGGTGCTCCATGGGACGGGGGG
>CAXNIN010000370.1:0-3971 GCA_964202365.1 Myxococcota bacterium
GGCGCATCCTACGGCTCGCCGCGGCCCCCGCGCAAGCGTGGCCCCGGGCCGCCAACCGCGGGCCACCGCCGCTGTCCCGGCTCTCGGCGCCCCCGCCATCACCGGGAGGTCCGCGCCCGCTTCCGGCCCCCTCCCCCACGCGCCCTTGCGCCTGCGGTACGATGCGGCACCGAGGGACCGTGACCCGCGACCCCGCCGCCGACCCGCACTACCTGCACGCGGCGCGCACGCTGCAGGCGCTGGTGTGCCCGCCGGTGGAAAACCCCCGGGCGTTGTGCTGGTTGAACGGAGATGTTCTGCTGGTGGCGGCGCGTGACGGCGGGGTGCACCACGTGGAGCCTTCCTTCGGCACCCGCGCGCTCTTCCACGCCGCGGAGGACCCCGCGCGCATCGCCATCGCGCGCGACAAGCTCGCCGTGCTCACCCGCGGAGGTCGGCTCCAGGTGTGGGCGCTCGGCGACCGCGCGCTCGTGTGGGAGGCCGCCACCGGGCTGGTTGCCGGCTTGCACCTGCAATGGTGGAAGGACGGCGTGGCGGTGGCCGGCGACGACGGGCAGGAGCGCCGGGTGATCCTGTACGACGAGACCGGGCATCGGCGCACGCGGGCGAAGGTGCCCCCGCGCACGGCGCTCGGCGCGGACGCCGACGGGCACCTGCTCCTCGCGAGCAGCACCGAGGAGGGGCTCGCGATTCGCGGCTTCGGACAGCCGCTCCCAACCGACCGGGTGACCGTGCACACCGTGCGCTTCGCGAACGACCACGCCGTGCTCGGCATCACCACCGGCGGGGTGACCGTGTGGCACGGCCCCGGCGAGGGGCCGGTGAGCGTGAAGCTGTTCGACGTGGTGAACGCCGCGCTCTCCCCCGACGGCGCGCTCGTGGCGATGGGCACCCGGGTGGGGGCCGTGTCGCTCGGGGGCGCGAAGCCGGGGGGGCAGCGGGTGAATCCGCAGCGCGTGGAGGGCCACGAAGGGCCTGTCCTCGCGCTCGCGTTCAGCCCGAAGGGGCGCTGGTTGGCGTCCGCGGCGGGCCGGTGCTGGGTGTGGTCCTATTGACGCGGCAAGGGCGATCTACGATCCGTAGACGCCGCGCAACGAACCGCTACTCGGCCGCCATCGCCGGGGTGACCACGGAGGCCCCTTCGCCCGCCGAAGCGAGGAGGGCGCCCGCCACCATCCAGCCCAGCGCGAGCAGGAGGAAGGCGTTGAGGAGCGGCGAAGTACCGAGCTTTTCTTCATGCTTGACAACGAGAGAGCGAGCCATTTCCATCCCCTTGGCGACCGCAGCGGGGCGTTCTACGGTTGGTCGCCCGGCGGGATCGCCAAGCAAACGCCGTGCCGGGGGCGAGGCGTCGTGATTCGTGTGGTGCACGTGATCTGCGACCTCTCCCCGGGCGGGGCGGAGCGCCTCGTGCTCGAGCTGTGCCGTCGCCGCGCGCCCGACATCGCGACCACGGTGGCGACCGTGCAGGGTCTCGGCGCGCTCGAGGACGCCTACCGGGAGGCCGGCATCGCGGTGACGATGGGCGGCCGCCCCCGGAAACACCTGGGCATCCGGGCACTTGCGCGGCTCTCCCGGGCGATCGCGGACGCCGACGTGGTGCACACCCACCTCTTCGCCGGAGACACCTGGGGGCGGCTCGCCGTGCTCCTGGAGCGGGCGCGCGGGCGGCGGGCGGCCGTGATTACCACCGAGCACAACGTGAACCGCGACGAGACGTGGCAACGCCCCGTGAAGCGCGTGTTGGCCAACGTGTCGGACGTGATCGTGTGCGTCAGCGAGGCGACGGCGGACTGGACGCGCCGCGTGGACGGAATCCCGAACGTGCGCGTGATCCCCAACGGCATCGATCTCGGCCGCTTCGGGCCGCACCGCGGCGGCGCAGGCGTGCTCGCGGTGGGCCGGCGCGTGCCGCAGAAGGGCTTCGACGTGCTCGTGGACGCGCTCCCGGACGGGCTCCCGCTCCGCATCGCGGGCGAAGGCCCGTGGACGACCACGCACCCGTCCGTGCGGCTCCTCGGGCGGCGGGAGGACATCCCGGCGCTGCTCGCGGAGGCCGACATCCTCGCGGTGCCGAGCCGGTGGGAGGGCTTCGGGCTCGCGGCGGCGGAGGGCCTCGCGGCGGGGGTGGCCGTGGTGGCGTCCGACGTGGACGGGCTGCGCGAGGTGGTGGGCGACGCCGGGGTTCTCGTGGCGCCCGGCGACGTGACGGCCTGGCGCGCGGCGCTGGCGCGGCTCGCCGCCGAGCCGACGCTCCGCGCCGAGCTTGGCGCCCGCGGGAAGATCCGGGCCGCCCAACGCTTCGCCATTGACGACACAGTTCGGGCGTACGAGGCGCTGTACCGGGAATTCGCCGTCAGGTGTTCGTAAGGCATCGAGGCATGCGTGTCGGATGTCTTTCCTCGGCGGAACGAATCAGCGAAGATTCCGTGGATGGAGATCAACCTGGAGCGGGACCGCGTCGCCGAGCTGCACCTGAAGCTGGTGGACGAGCAGGACAGGGGCCGCCGGGCCGGCATGCACCTCGAGCTGGCGTCGCTGGCGCTGCGCGACGGCAACCTCGAGCAGGCCGCGCGTCACTTTCGCGAGGCGCTGCTGCTCGAGCCCACGCTGGAGCGCGCGCGGACCGGCCTCAAGGAGCTCGGCGAGCGCTCGACGCTCCACAAGGGCGACGGCCGGCGCGGGCTGATGCGCGGCATCGTCGACCGGCTCCGGCGCCGGGCGTAGCGTCAGCGGGCGGCGTCAGCGGGCCGCGGGCGGGGGCACCCGCACGAACCACGCGAGGAGCAACGCCGGGACCACGCAGAGCACCGGCATCATGCGCGTGGTGAGCGCCGGGAAGAGGGCGTGGAGCACGGGCGCGCAGAGCACGCCGGCGAGGAACGCCGGGGGCACCGCGAGGCCCGGCCGGCCGCGCAGGAGCGCGGCGCTCACCTGGGCGCCCGGCACGAAGACGTACCCGACGGTGGGCAGCCCGACCGCGAGCCCCGCGCCCACGAGCCCGGCGCCGAGGTGCCAGCCGCGCGCGGCGTCGGGCGCTACGCGGCGCGCGACCGCGAGCGCGAGGACCGCCACCACGACGCCGAAGGCCACGGCGAGGAGGTAGAGGCCGTCGGGGCGAACGACCTCGGCGGGGCGCTCCCAGAAGTCGGGGCGGAGCGCGGCCGTGGCGTGGAGCAGGCCGAAGCCGCCCCCGAACGCCCCGACGAGCGCTATCGCCCACGCGGAGGCCCCCGCGAAGGCCGCGCGGCCCGGCCGGGCGCCTTCTCGCGCGGCCACGAGGAGGCCGAGCGCGGTCATCCCGCCGAACACGCGCACCACCCACGGCGGGAGCACCACGGTGCGGCCGCCGAGCTGGGCGTACACGGGGTCGGCGCCGCCCGCGGCGGGGCGGGGTGGCGCGGCGGCGTCGGACGCGGCCCACGCCCGCGCGAGGCCCACGACGCAGTCGCCGACCTGCTGAACGCTGCGCGGATCGAGGTTGGCGGGGGTGTCGTCGGGCGTGTGGTAGCGCCACGCGCCGTGGATCAGCGCGAAGTCGTAGCCCCACCAGCCCGCGGCGCGGAACACGGTGAAGTCGGTGTCGTTGGGGAGCGCGTCGTACACGGCCTTGGCGAGCGAGGTGGCCTGGGCGCGGCACCCGGCGGCCTGCCAGCGGTCGAGGAGCGCGCCGGGCGGGCCCGCGGTCTGGAACATGTAGGCGGGGCCCTCGGTGCCGCGGGCCTCGACGTTGACCACGAGGCGCGGGGGCGCGGGGCCGCGCGCGGCCTCGGCGCGCAGGTGGGCCTGGGCGCCGAGGAGGCCGAGCTCTTCGCCGTCCGTGACGAGGATGTGGAGATCGGGCCCGGCGTCGCCCGAGAGCGCGCGCGCGGCCTCCACGACGACGCCGAGGCCGAGGCCGTCGTCGGCGGCGCCGGGCGACTCCGGCACGCTGTCGACGTGCGCCACGAGCCAGAGGCCGCCCGCGGGGA
>CAXNIN010000371.1:0-3949 GCA_964202365.1 Myxococcota bacterium
CTTGTGCAGGTTGATGTGGCACACATCCGCGCCGAGCTCGGCGGGGCGCACCAACCCGACGAGCGCGTTCATGTTCGCGCCGTCCATGTACACCTGGCCGCCGTTCGCGTGCACGATCGCGGTGATGTCCTTGATCGCCGCCTCGAACACGCCGTGGGTGGAAGGGTAGGTCACCATCAGGGCGGCGAGGCGGTCACGGTGCTCGTCGGCGCGCGCCTTCAGGTCGGCGAGGTCGATGTTGCCGTTGGCGTCGCACTTGACCACCACCACCTTCATGCCGGCCATCGCGGCGGAGGCGGGGTTGGTGCCGTGCGCGCTCGAGGGGATGAGGCAGATGTCGCGGTGCGTGTCGCCCCGTTCCTGGTGATACGCCCGAATCACGAGCAGGCCGGTGTACTCGCCCTGCGAGCCCGCGTTCGGCTGAAGAGAGGTCGCCGCGAAACCGGTGATCTCGGCCAACCACGCTTCGAGCTGCTTGAACATCTCGCGGTAGCCCACCGCCTGGTCCACCGGCACGAACGGGTGAAGCTTGCCGATGCCCGGCCAGGTCACCGGGAGCATCTCCGTGGTCGCGTTCAGCTTCATCGTGCACGATCCCAGCGGGATCATGGAGAAGGCGAGCGAGAGGTCGCGGCCTTCGAGGCGCTTGATGTAGCGCAACATCTCGGTCTCGGAGTGGTACCGCGAGAACGTCGGGTGGGTCAGGTACGCCGACGTGCGGGAGAACGCGCCGAGGCCGGTGTCGAAGTCGAGCTTGCCGAGGTCGAGGCCGGAGCGCCCGCCGGCGAAGATGTCGAGGAGCACCGCGACTTCTTCCACGGTGACCGTCTCGTCGAGCGCGATGGATACGGTCGACGAATCCACCTTCCGAAGGTTGTAGCCGCGGGCGACGGCCGCCGCGAGCACGCCGTCGGCGTCGACGCCCGACACCTTCACCGTGTCGAAGAACGGCTGCGTGCCAACCTGCACCCCGATCGCGCGGAGGCCGGAGGCGAGGAGCGACGCGAGTCCATGCACACGCTGCGCGATGCGCTTCAGACCAGTGGGCCCGTGATAAACGGCGTACATCGATGCGATGATCGACAGGAGCACCTGCGCGGTGCAGATGTTCGAGGTTGCCTTCTCGCGGCGAATGTGCTGCTCGCGCGTCTGAAGCGTGAGTCGCAGCGCGGGGCGGCCCTTCGCGTCAATCGACACGCCGATGAGCCGGCCCGGCATGTGGCGCTTGTGCTCGTCCTTCGTGGCGAAGAACGCGGCGTGGGGCCCGCCGTACCCGAACGGGACACCGAACCGCTGGGAGTTGCCCACCGCGATGTCCGCGCCGAGGTCGCCCGGCGACGTGATGAGCGTGAGGGCGAGGAGATCGGCGGCGATGGTGACGAGGCCGCCCTGCGCCTTCACCCGCTCGATGAACGCGCGATCGTCGAAGAGGCGGCCGTCGGTCGCGGGGTACTGGAGGAGCGCCCCGAACAGGGGGGTGGCGAAGTCGAAGGCGGCCGTGTCGCCGACAATCACCTCGATGCCGAGCGGGCTCGCCCGCGTCCGGACAACCTCGATGGTCTGCGGGTGGCAGGTGTCGGCCACGAAAAAGGCGCCGGACTCGACCGTGGCGACGTTGAGGCTCATCGCCATCGCCTCGGCGGCGGCCGTGCTCTCGTCGAGGAGGGAGGCGTTCGCGACGGGCAGGCCGGTGAGGTCCGCGATGAGGGTCTGGTAGTTCAGGAGCGCTTCGAGGCGCCCCTGCGCAATCTCGGCCTGGTACGGCGTGTACTGCGTGTACCAGCCCGGGTTCTCGAGGATGTTCCGGAGGATGATCGGCGGGGTGACGGTGTCCGAATACCCCATGCCGATGAACGAGCGGAGCACCTTGTTGCGCCCGATCATCGCCGACAGATCGGCGAGGACATCGCCTTCGCCGCGGGCCGCCGGCAGCGCCAGCGGGCGCGCGGTGCGGATTGCCGCCGGGACGGTGGCGGCGATGAGCGCCTCGATGGAGGCGTAGCCGAGATCCCCGAGCATCTCCGCGAGCTCTGCGTCGCTCGGGCCGATGTGGCGCCGCGCGAAGGTGTCGGTCGGGGGGAGGAGGGCGTCGAGGGTGCCGTGCATGGGGTACTTCCTGGGCGGCCGGTCTATTAACCCGCTCCGTGGGGCGGGCAGCCGGCACGCACGCGCGAGCGGCGGCCACGCTGGAAAATCTGTGCCCGCCGTTGTCCCGCGCGTGGAGAACCGCCGGTCGTCCTCGACACCCCCGGGCACGCGCCGTGGTGTCGTGTTAGGGCCGCGCGTCGGCGAGGGTCCTCCATGCTTCTACTGGTTTCCGCGGCGTTCGCCCACCCTTCCTTCGAGGCGCCGGCACCGGTGTCCACGCGCAACGAGCTCCGGCTCGCGTTCGACGCCGCGGCCCACGAGTACGCCGTGCCCGCGCCGCTCCTGATGGCCCTCGCCTGGGAGTCCAGCCGGTTCGACCCGACCGTCGAGACGAAGTGGGGCGGCTACGGCCTCTTCGACCTCCGCGAGGGCGACCGCGACCCCTCCCTCGAGCACGCCTCGGCGCTCATCGGGGTGAACCCCAACCACATGATCGCCGACTGGCGCCTCCAGGTGCGCGGCGCCGCCGCCATCCTCGCGACGCAGGCGCGGCTCGCCAACGGCGGCGTGCTCCCGCCGTCGGAAGACCTCCTCGCGTGGTGGGACGCCGTCCGCGCCTTCTCCGGCCGCGAAGAGCCGATTCTTCAAGACCAGTTCGCCAGCTACATCTTCCAGTCCGTCGCAACCGGAGTGCTCGCCGACACGCGTTGGGGGTCCGTCCTCATCGACCCCGTCGACATCGACCTCACGGGTCGCACCGCCGTCCCGCCGCCCGCCGCTACCGACTCGTCGCTCGCCTACCAGTTCTACGCCGCGTGCTCCGACAACTACTCGAACTACTCGCGCGGCGCCGGCGACATCGACATGGTCGTCATCCACACGGTGCAGGGCAGCTACTCGGGCTGTTACTATTGGTTTGCCAACTGTAGCGCGGGGGCGAGCGCCCACTATGTCGTTCGGTCGAGCGACGGCCAGATCACCCAGATGGTCGCCGAAGCCGACGTGGGCTGGCACGCCGGGCACTGGGACACGAACGAGCGCTCCGTGGGCATCGAGCACGAAGGCTACGTCGACGCCCCGAGCACCTGGTACACCGACGCCATGTACCAGCGCTCCGCGGCGCTCACGGTCGACATCGCGTCGCGACAGGGCGTGCCGCTCGATCGCACGCACATCATCGCCCACTACGAGGTCCCCGGCTGCTCTTCGGGCTCCGGCGGCGGCGCCAGCTGCCACACCGACCCCGGAAGTGGGTGGGATTGGGACTATTACATGGACCTCATCAACGGCGAGACGGCCACGTCCGGCGGGGAGATCATCGGCGTCGTGGCCGACAGCGACATCTACAACGGCGCGCGCCTCGTGGGCGCCACCGTTTGGATCGCCGAAACGGGGGAGTCCACCACGGTCGAAGCCGACGGCTACTACCGCTTCGACGACGTCCCGTTCGGCACCTACACGATGCACGCGGCGTACCCCGGCTTCGCCGAAGGCACCTGCACCAAAGCCACGTCGTCCGCCCAGGACTGGTGCTCGATCACGCTTTACCCCGACACCACCAGCGGCGGGGATGACACCGGTGGCGCCGTCGACACCGACGTGCCCTCCGACACCGACCCCGGCGTCGACACCGCGCCCGAGGCGGAAGTCCGCGTCGGCCCCCCGAACCTGCCCGGCCAGCTCACCCGGATGGACGAGGTCGCCGCGTGCAGCACCACCGGTCGCGCGGGCTTCGCTTGGGTGGCGCTCGCGCCGCTCCTCGCCGTGTTGCGCCGCCGCCGGTAACGATTCGCTCGGGTCGCCGCGGTCGTCCACCGTCGCCCACGCCCCTTCATCTGGGCGCGCCCCGGCCGCGGACGGC
>CAXNIN010000372.1:0-3909 GCA_964202365.1 Myxococcota bacterium
CTCTCCGAGGCGCTTCCGGGTGGAAGCATACTCGGGGTAGTCGTCGACGGACGCGCGCAGCGTCGCGAGCGCCTCGTCCGTTCGGCGCAGGGCGACGAGGGCGTCGGCGAGGCGCGCGGAGAGCGTCGGCGAGGGGGGCTCGCCTTCGGGCGCCGCCTTGCGGTACTCGACGATGGCGGCCTCGGGGCGGTCGGCTTCGCGCAGCAGATCGCCGAGGCGGGCGTGCCCCGCGAGGTCGCGCCGCTTGGCCAGCACCGGATCGATTCCGAAGTCGTCTTCGGACGGGCCGAGCACGGTGGGCATGGCCGCCAACTTCCGGCTCACGAGGTGCAGATTCGCGAGCATCGACTTCCACCCGGCCATGAACTTGTCGACGTCACCGCCGGTGCCCACCTCGGCGGTGGCCTTGAGCGAGTCCGTGCCGGCCCGCACGCGGTCGAGCACCTGGGACACGGCGTTTACCCCCGCGGTGTCGCGGAGGTGCACCATCATCGTGCTCACCTGCGCGAACGCGAGAGCGGCCTCCTCCGCGGAGTCGAGGAACGCCATGCTCGGGTGCATGCGCTCCAGCGGGACGAGGGTGTCCTTCGCGAGAGCGTCGGCGAGGAGCGACTGCTGGAAGGGGGCCAGAGCCGGCGGGGCGTCCACGCGCCACAACGACTCGTGCGAGCGGGCGATCCCCTCCTGGAGCCAGACAGGAGCGCGGTCCTTCGTGCGCCACGCCACGACGTAGTGGATGTACTCGTGCGCGATGGTGTCCTTCCACGCGTAGCCCCGGCCGAGGGCCCGCGGGCTCGTCACGAGGAGGCGGGTCCACTTCGAGAGCGCCACAACCCCTGTGGTCTGCACCGCGGCCGGCGGCAGGCCGCTGGCCTTCGTGAAGCGCTCCGCGGTCGGGTACAGCTCCATCCGGATCCCGCCGGGGGGCGCGCCGCCGAGAAGCGGCCCGATGCGGTCGTGCGCGGCTTGGAGCGCCTCGAACGCCTCGTCGATGAGGACGAGGTCCGTGCCCGGGAGGTAGCGGATCTCTACGTCGCCGCGCGAGGCGACCGTGAAGCCGTCCGTGGCGGACACCGAGGCCCGGTACAGCGCGAGGTTCCGGTCGAACGCGGCGTCGCCCGCGAGCTCGGGCGCGGCGGACTCGGCCAGCGTCAGGGCTTCGGTGAACTCCGCGCGGGCGAAGGCGACCTCCGCCTTGAACGCCCGCGCCGCGGCGCCGTCTCCGACGCTCCGCGCGAGGCGCTCGGCGCACGGGAGATCCGAGGCCTCCAGGCACGCGCGCCCGTCGTCGATGGGGCCAGCCCACGCGACGCCCGCCCACAGCAGCAGGCTACTGGCGAACCAGTTCTTCATAATACCTGCGGTTCAAAGCTTTGTACTCCTCGGGGACATCGCCTTCCATGCCTTCCAACAGGGCGCGTCGGTACTCCTCGGGCGTCTTGAAGGCCTCGGGCGCCGGGAGGGCGATGTCCTCGCCGATCGAGCTCGAGCCGTCGCCGGAGCGCTGCCCGCCTTCGCCCTCTTCCTGCTCCTGGCCCTCGTCCTTCTCCCCTTCCCCGCCCTTGCCCTGCGCGGCCTGCTGCATCTGCTGAAGGTTGCGCGACGCTTCCTGGAGCGCCTCCTGGGCCTGGCGGAACCCCTCTTCGGCGGCGCGTTGCCCGCCCTCGGCGGCCATCGGCTCGCCGTCGCGCATCGCCTCGGCGGCGCGGCGGGCCTGCTCGGCGCCGCGCTTCGCGCCCTCCTGGAGCCCGGGGGCGTCCATCGGGAGGTTCTCGGCCACGTTCCCGGCGCGCTCCGCGGTCTGCTCCGCGCGCTCGGAGAGCTGTTCCTGCTGCTCCGCCATCTGCTGGAGCTCCTGCTGAAGCGCCGGAGAAGTGCTCGCCTGGCGGTCCGCCATCTTCTCGAGGAGCTCGCGAATCTTCTGGACGTTCTTCTTCTGCGCCTCCACCACGCGCGACGCGAGGAGGAGCTGCTCGGCGTTCTGCTGCGGGCGGCGCATCGCGTTGCCGATGCGCGCCTGGAGCATGCCGAGCTCACCGAACACCTGGTCGGCGCGCTGGAGCGCGGTTTCGAGGTCACGTGCGCGCGCGGAGTCGTGGAGGCCGCCCGCGTCGGCCTTCACCTCGTCGAGGAGCGAGCCGCCGGCCCACGCGGGGGCCTTCAGCGCGTCGAGCGAGCCGTCGATGCGACCGAGCTGCTCGATGACCGTGGCGGCAAGCTTCTCGACTTCCTCCCAGGCGTCCACCGCCTGCTCCATGTCCTGGCCGAAGGTGTCGCGGGCCTTCTCGGTCTTCTCGCGGAGCGCGCGCTGGTCGGCCTCGAGCTGCTCGAGCTCGGACTGCACCTGCTCCATCGCCTCCTGCAGCTCGTTGCCCGCCTCCTGGCGCTGCTGCTGCATGTCGCCGACCTCCTTCGCCATCTCCTGCATGGTGGCGGCGAGGCGGTCCATGAGCTCGGCGGCGTCGTCCATCTGGCCCTCGCGGATGGCCTTCCGGATCTCGTCCATCAGGCTCTGCACCTGGGAGCTCCGGTCGTTCACGAACTCGCGGAGCCCGCCCTCGTCGAGCTTGGCGGCCTCGCGGAGGAGCTGTTCGTAGAGGCGGGAGAGCTGGTCGAGCCGGGCGAGGGCGGCGGCCTTGTCGAGCGAGGCAAACTCTTCTTGGAGCTCCGTTGCTTCCTTCGCCACCTGCGAGACGAGCTCTTCGAGGGAGGCGAGCGCCGCCGCCCGAACCACCTGGTCGAGCATGAGCACCGCGTTCTCGAGGGTGGCGACGTTCTCGTCCTGGAGCTGCACCATCGTGGCGAGGTCCTTCTGAGCGAGGCGCGCGCCGGAGATGCCGGCGGAGTAGGCCAAGAGCGCGCGGCGCTTCTCCGACACCTGCTCGAGCACCGTCGCGTCGAAGGTGGCGCTCTGCGCGCCGCCCCAGGCTTCCTGCACGAGCGCGTCGAAGGCGGCGTAGCGCGCCCCGGCGGTCTCGGCCCAGGCGGGGCCGTCCGCGCCGACCATCACGGCGGGAGCGGGGTCGAGGAGGAAGTCCGCGAGGACCAGTACGAGGGCGTCACGGAGGAGCCGGCGGTACTTCGCCTGGCGCTCCATGCGGCCGCGCGGGCCCACCACCTCGATCTCGATGACGCTCGAGTAGCCCGCCTTGCTGCCCGAGACGGCGTCGTTGTCCCAGGCGGCGACGCGCAGCTTCGCCACCGACCCCGGGGAGAGGCCCAGCTCCTTGGGGGAGATCGCCAGCTCGCCAGCGACCTCGCGGGGCACCTCGGGCGGCGCGCGGAGCGGCACTTCGCGCTTGCGCCCGCCCTCGTCGACCTCCACCACGATTCGCGCCACGCCGAAGTCGTCGCGCGCTGTCCACGGGAGGCGTAGCTGCTGATCGAGCGCCGCGCTCAGCACCCGCGAGGCGCTCTGCACCGAGACGTCCGGCGGGAGGTCGGGGTCGGGGACGATGCGGTAGTCGGGGGACGGCAGGTCGCCGAACTGGAAGCGCCAGGAGCCGGGGCCCGCGACGGTGAAGCTGGCCCGGAGGGCGCGGCCGTCGACCAGGTCCACGGGCACGGGGGCGGCGTCGTAGACCACGAGCGCGGCCGCCGCATACACGTCGGCCGTGCGGGCGCGCACCTCCACGATTGTCCCCGGCGGCGCGTGGATCTCGCCGTTGGAGTTCGGGATCTCCATGGGTTCGCGGCGGGTGTACGTCGGGTACAGGTACCGGAGGGTGATGTCCCCGACCAGCGCGCGCGGGCCGTCGGGCACCGGCGCGGCCTCGGCCTCCGCGGTGGTCGTCGGGGCGCGCAACGCGGCCAGCGCCTCCAGGGGCCCCAACGGCAGGACGACGCCGGCGCACAGGAGCAGCGCGACGGAGGCGAAGGCGATGCCGCCGAGCCGCCGGAGCGGGCGCG
>CAXNIN010000373.1:0-3908 GCA_964202365.1 Myxococcota bacterium
CGCCGCGGAGATCGGGGGCACCCCCGCCGGAAGATCCGCGCTCGCCGCGCTCCTGCCTCGCTGCGACATCGCGCCGACGCTCGGCGCCGCCCTCGCCGCATGGCGGCCCGGCCTCCGCATCGTCTCGGGCGACGGCGCGCTCATCCGTGAAGACGGCCTCGTTCTCCTCGGCGCGGACAGCGGCGCCGGGACCGCCGCGTTGAAGCGCCGCCGCGAGATCGCCGCGCTCCACCAAACGTTGGCCGAAGCAGAAGCCATCCTCGCATCACGCCGCGAAGAGCTCGAGGCCTCGCGCGGGGCGGTCCGTGCGGCGGAAGCCGCGCTCGTCGCCAGGTCGGCGGCGATCGAGGCGTCGCGAAACGAGCTGCGCACGAAGGAGAACCTCGTCGCCGAGGTGCGTCATCGGCTCCGCGAGCAGGAAGCCGAACGGCTCCGGGCCACGCGCGCGGCCGAAGGGCTCGCGAACGAAGCGGCGGCGATCCTCCGCGAACGGGAAGCGCTCGAGCGCGACGAGGCGCGGGCCGTCGAGGCGCTCGCGGCTACCGAAGCGCGTCAGGTCGCGACGGAAGAGGCGCAACGCGCGCGGCAGGGTGCGCTCGAGGGCCTGGAGCCGGCCCTGGCGCAGGCGCAAGATCAAGCGCAACGTCTCCGGCTTGAGAACGCCAACTGGCAGAAGGACCTCCTCGCCGCGCAAACCGCCGAGCGGGTGGCGCGCGAGCGGGCCGACCGCGCGGGCACGCGCGCTCAGCAGGTCGAGCGTGAGCGCGGCGACCTCGAAGCGCGGCTCGTTCAGCTCGGCCTCGACGCGCTTGCCACCACCGAGAAGCTCCAGGCGCTCGGGGAGGAGCAGGGACGCGTCCGCGAAACGCTCGAGGTGCTCCGGGAGAAGGTGAAGGTCGAGAAGGAGAAGGTCCGCGCCAGTGAGGCGGCGACCAAGGCCGCCCGGGATCGGCGGGACATCGCGCGGGAGAAGCTGGTCCGCGCCGAGGGCGAGCTCGCCCGTGTGCGGGGGGAGCTCGATCGCCTCAAGGAAGAGGTCGAACAACGCCAGGGCGTCTCCCTCTTCGGGCTTCTCGACCGCCTCGATCGCGACGGTCAGGTGCTCGTCGATGGGTGGAGCTCCGAAGGGATGCCGCCCGCCCTCGCGGCCGAGTCCGTGTCCGTTCTCCGCATCACCACCGCCGACCTGGACGACGATCCCGCGCGGACGGCCGCGCTCGAGCAGCTCCGCGAGGCCTACGCCAAGATCGGCGAGGTCAACCCTGACGCCGAGGCGGAGTGGAAGGACACCTCGGAGCGTCACGCCGAGCTCGACCGCCAGCGCGCGGACCTCGCAGAGGCGATGGACATCATCGAGAAGGCGATCGCGAAGATCAACCGAACCTGCCGCGAGCGGTTCCGGGAGACCTTCGACCTCGTCGCCGAGCACTTCTCCACGATCTACCCACGTCTCGTGGGCGGCGGGTCGGGGCGGCTGCTCCTCACGGACGAGGAAGATCTCCTCACGTGCGGCGTCGACATCCAAGTGCACCCGCCCGGAAAGCGCGTTCAGAACCTCTCTCTGCTCTCGGGCGGCGAGAAGGCGATGGCGGCGATCTCGCTCATCTTTTCCCTGTTCCGCGTGAAGCCGTCGCCCTTCTGTCTTCTCGACGAAGTCGACGCCCCGCTCGACGAAGGCAACGGCGCCCGTTTCAACGACATGCTTCGCGAGATGAGCCAGTCGTCGCAGTTCATCGTCATCACGCACAACAAGAAGACCATGGAGTGCGCGGACGTGCTCTACGGCGTCACCATGCCCGAACCGGGCAGCTCGCGGCTCGTCACCGTGAAGATCGACTGAGGGGAACCATGCCCGCACAGATGGTCTGGATCGTCGTCGCGGTCGTACTGGTGCTCGCAGCCGCGGGCGCGCTGGCCGTCGCGCGGGGTCGAAAGCGGCTCGGTGGGGCGGGCGAGCAGCCGCAGATCGCGCCGCCGGCCGCGCCTACGAACCGCTTCACCGCGGCCCTCCAACGCACCCGCGACGCGCTCGGCGACTCGTTCCGCGCCGTGTTCGGCCGTGAGCGCGCCGACGAAGCCGCCTACGAGGGCCTTGAGGAGATCCTCCTGCGCGCTGACGTTGGGGCCCGCGCAACCGGCGTGCTTCTTACGGATCTCCGGGCGCGCGTGCCCACGGACGCACCCGCCTCCGCCCTCCGCGACGCGCTCCGGACGATCGTCCGCGAGCGGCTCTCGCGGCTGCCCACCGAGCTCGCAACGGTCGAGAAGGGGCCGCTCGTGATCCTCGTGGTCGGCGTGAACGGGAGCGGGAAGACGACCACCATCGGCAAGCTGGCGGCGCGGTACCGCCGCGAAGGCCGCACGGTGATGCTCGGGGCCGGCGACACGTTCCGCGCGGGCGCGATCGAGCAGCTCAAGGTGTGGGGCGAGCGCGCGGACGTGCCGGTCGTGGCGCATCAAGAGGGCGCCGATCCCGCCGCAGTCCTCCACGACACGCTCCAGTCCGCCACCGCGAAGGGCGTCGACGTCGTGATCTGCGACACCGCGGGTCGGCTCCAGGCCCAGAAGACGCTGATGGACGAGCTCGCGAAGGTGCGCCGGGTGATCGGGCGCATCGCTCCGGGCGCCCCGCACGAGACCCTCCTCGTGCTCGACGGCACGATGGGCCAGAACGCTTTCTCGCAGGCGCGCGTCTTCAAGGATGTCGCGGGCGTGACCGGCGTCGTCCTGACGAAGCTCGACGGCACCGCGAAGGGCGGCGTGGTCGTGGGCATCGCGGAGGAGTTCGGCCTCCCGGTCAAGCTCGTCGGCGTGGGTGAGAAGGTCGACGACCTCCGCAACTTCGATCCGGCGTCTTTCGCCGACGCCCTCTTTCCCGCCGCGGACTGACCCGGTCTCGCGCCACCCCCTCCGGAGCTGCTGATGCAGAAACAGATCACCATCCTCGGCCGCTCGTACACACTCCGCGCCGACGAGGACGACGACCTCGAGCAGGCCGCCGCCGACGTGGACAAGAAACTGCGCACCCTCATCGCGCGCGCCCCTAGCTTCGACAGCTACACCGCGGCGCTCTTGACGGCGTTGAACCTCGCGTCCGAGCTGCGCGCGCTGAAGGGGCGCTACCGTGCGCGCCTCCAGGAACTCGATCACTCCGCGGCGGCGGTGGAAGCCGTGCTCGAGGCCGCGGTCGCCGACGACGACGGGGAAAACAAAGAAGATGAATGATCGATCTACGCCGGGATGAACCTACGCGCAGCCCACGAACGCAGCGCTGCCCGGACGGCGAGCGCCTTGACGCTCTATCGGGGGCCGGGTACTTGGTTGGGGCTGGCGCGCTCCTCGGGTCGCGGCGGTGACGACAGAAACGGAAACGTTGCTTGACGCCACCCCGACGACACCATAACAGGGGCGAGCAAACAGGAAGAACGCTGAAGCGATCTTCCTGACTCCCTCTGGTTCGCGGTCATCGAGTCAACAAAAAAGAAGTTGACAAGAAGAACGAGGGCAGATAAGAGGGGCGGCGAGAACGACGGGGGAAACGAAAGCTTCCACGGAGTTCTTCACGGGCGGTGCAGGCTTGTTCGGCATCACGAAAAAGGTGCTTGACGGTGTTCGCGCGGCTCGATAGAGCTGAAAGGCTCGAAAGATTCGCGGCGCTGGCCGCGATTCTTCGGCGGTCACTCACAAGGTGTCAGCCGGTCTTTGAAAAATTGGTAGTAGTTTCCGTACGTTCAATAGAGTTTCGACGTACGCCGGTTGAGCCACCGGATGTACGGTCACAGGATAAATACAAACTGGAGAGTTTGATCCTGGCTCAGAGCGAACGCTAGCGGCGGGCCTAACACATGCAAGTCGAGCGGGGAACTTCGGTTCTTTAGCGGCGAACGGGTGAGTAACACGTAGGTAAT
>CAXNIN010000374.1:0-3898 GCA_964202365.1 Myxococcota bacterium
GGCTGGCCCGCCTCCACGCGCTCGCCGATTTTTCGGAGGACCGTGACGCCGACACCGGGGTGCACGGGGTCTTCGGCGCGGAGCCGACCGGCGCCGAGCACGAAGGCGGCGCGGCCGATGTCCCACGCGTCGCACCGGGTGAGCACCCCGGCGGTCGCCGCGTGCACTTCGACCGTCTCGACCCGCTCGGACTCCCCGAGCCGCGTCAAATCGCCCCCGTGCGCCGCCACCATGCGCTCGAACCGGGCGTACGCGCGACCGCTCGCGAGCACCGCGGCGGCGTCGGGGTGGCCGGCGAGCGCGACGGTGAGATCGCGGAGATCCGCGGGGCCGCCGCCCTGTAGACAGGCAATGGATTCGCGCACTTCGAGGGCGTTCCCGCAGGCCTGCCCGAGGGGTTGCTCCATGTCGGTGAGCAGCGCGCGCGTCGTGACCCCGGCGCCGTTTCCGACCCGGACGAGCGCCTCGGCGAGCGCGCGCGCGTCGGCGTCGGTCTTCATGAAGGCGCCGGTGCCGACCTTCACGTCGAGCACGAGGCGATCGAGCCCTTCGGCGAGCTTCTTCGAGAGGATGGACGCCACGATGAGCGGGATGCACTCCACCGTTTGCGTCTCGTTGCGGAGCGCGTAGAGGATGCGGTCCGCCGGGGCGAGCGAGGCGGTCTGCCCGTTGATGAAGCAGCCGGCATCCACCAGCGCGCGGCGCAGCTCCCCTTCGGAGAGGTCGGTGCGGTAGCCGGGGATGGCCTCGAGCTTGTCGAGCGTGCCGCCGGTGTGGCCGAGGCCCCGCCCCGAGATCATCGGCACCTTCATGCCGAGCTCGGCCCAGAGGGGCGCGAGCACGAGCGACACCTTGTCGCCGACGCCACCGGTGGAGTGTTTGTCGACGAAGGGGCCGTCGATGCCGGGCCACGAGAGGGTGTCGCCGGTGTCGGTCATCGCGCGGGTGAGCGCGATGGCCTCGGCGTCGTCGAGGCCGCGCACGAAGGAGAACGCGAGCCACGCGGCGGCCTGCGGGCGCGACACCGAGCCGTCGAGGACCCCGAGCACGAACGCCCGGACCTCGGCGTCGGAGAGCGAGACGCCGGCGCGCTTCTTGCGGAGGAGGTCGTCGATGCCGATGGGGTTCACAGCGTCTCCGCGCACGGGGTGCCTTCGGGGCAGGCCACGCCGAGCCACGCGCCGGCGGTGGCGCCGCAGTCCGCGAGGGTGGCGCGCGTGCCGAGATCGACCGCGGCCCCGCCGCGGCGCCACGCGAGGAGCGGGACGTATTCCCGCGTGTGGTCGCTGCCGGGGAACGTGGGATCGTTGCCGTGGTCGGCGGTGATCAAGAGGAGGTCTTCCGGGCCCATGCGATCGAGGAGCTCGGGGACCCGGGCGTCGAAGGCCTCGAGCGCCGCGGCGTACCCGCCCGGGTCGCGACGGTGGCCGTAGAGCATGTCGAAGTCGACGAGGTTCGCGAAGATGAGCCCGGCGGGCTGATCCGCGAGGGTGTCGAGCACCGCCTGCGTGATGGTGGCGTTGTTGCCGGCCTTCACCGCGCGGGAGAAGCCGCGGTCGCCGTAGATGCTCTGGATCTTGCCGATGGACGTTGTCGCGACGCCTTTGCCCAGGAGGCGGTCCATCAAGGTGTCGCGCGGGGGCTGCAGCGCGAAGTCCCGGCGCGCTTCCGTGCGCACGAACGCCCCGGGTGTGCCGACGAACGGGCGCGCGATCACCCGCGCCACGCCCCAGGGTTTCACCACCTCGAAGGCCTCCTGGCACAACTTCCAGAGCGCGGGCACCGGGAGGATGTCCTCGTGGGCGGCGATCTGGAACACGCTGTCCGCGCTGGTGTAGACGATGGGCGTGCCCGTGGCGAGGTGCTCGGCGCCGAGGCGTTCGATGATCTCCGTCCCGGAAGCCGCCACGTTGCCAAGCCAGCGCGAGCCGGTGCGGGCGACGAAGGCGTCCATCAAGGCGGCGGGGAAACCGTCGTAGTACACGTCGAAGCGCTGCTCCACGCGGCACCCCGCGAGCTCCCAGTGACCCGCGATGGTGTCCTTGCCCGCGCCCGCGATGGCCATCTTGCCGTAGGCGCCCTCGACGCGGTCGGGCGTGACCCCCGCCACGGGCCGGATGGACGCGAGGCCGAGCCGCGCGAGGTTCGGCACGTGGAGCGGCCGCCCTTCCGCGAGTCGAAACGCCGCGATGTGGCCGAGGGTGTCCGCGCCGGCGTCGCCCCAGGCCGCGGCGTCGGGCATCTCCCCCACCCCGAGCGAGTCCGCGACGATGAGCGTGACGCGACGGCCCGCGGGCATCAGTAGGACCCCTTCCCCACCCCGCCGGTGACGATCGCGACGCTCGCGCTCGCCCCGAGCCGATTCGCGCCCGCCGCTACCATGTTCTTGGCGTCCTCCGCCGTTCGAACGCCGCCCGAGGCCTTCACTCCCATCTCCGGGCCGACCACCTGGCGCATCAGCCGGATGTCCTCGATCGTGGCGCCGCCCCCGGAGAAGCCGGTGGACGTCTTGACGAACGCCGCGCCCGCCGCCCGCGAGATCGCGCACGCCGCGATCTTCTGCTCGCGCGTGAGCATGTGCGTCTCGAGGATGACCTTGACCGGCCGGCCCGACGCGGCCTCGACCACGGCCTTGATGTCGTCGAACACCTTGTCGTGCTCGCCGCCCTTGAGCAGGCCGATGTTCACGACCATGTCGATTTCGGCGGCGCCGTTGGCGATGGCCTCGCGCGTCTCCGCGGCCTTCGCGCGCGACGTGGCCGCGCCGAGCGGGAAGCCGACGACGCAGATGGTCATCACGCCGGAGCCCTTCAGCAGGTCGACCGCGAGCGGCACCCACATCGTGTTGATGCACACCGACGCGAAGCGGTGCGTCCGCGCTTCCTCGCAGAGCTTCACGAGGTCGGCGCGGGTGGCGTCGGGCTTGAGCAAGGTGTGGTCGATGAGCCGCGCGACGTTGCTCGCGCCGGCCGCCGGAACGGTGCCATCCGTGCCGACCCGATCGACATCGCCGACCTGAAGCCTGAGCGCCGACTCGTCCTGCCAGGTGCCGCGCAGCTCGGGGAGCGGCGGCACGAGGTGCTTCTGCTCGGTGGACTGCAGCTCCTGTCGCACCCGCGCGGCGATGCGCTCGACCAGGGCGTCTATTTCCTTGGACGGCAGGGATGCGGACACACGGACTCCCGGAAGTCGCCGAGCATAACGCGACGGGACGAGCGCGGGCTTGGGGCGCGGGCCTCTCGAAGGGCGGGGGGCGGCGGCGAGCCAGGACGGAGCGGGGTGCCCGACGCCTCCGGCCGGGCGACTCCGGCGCGAACAGGACGGTTCACTTCCCTTCCGCGCGTTCCCCGTCTACCGTGGAGGCTCCCGGAGTCCCGATGCGCTCTTCGATCCTCCTCCTCCTCCTCGGCGCCGGCTGCGAGATCGACAGCGGGCTCAACGAGAAGCCCGATGAACCCGTGTTCGACGAGGGCGACACCGCCGGCGGCCCCGACACCGACATCGGCGACACCGACCCGCCCCCGCCGGAGGAATGCAACGGCCTCGACGACAACGGCGATGGCTTCGTAGACGAGGGCTTCGCGGACGACGACGGCAACGGCCGCGTGGACTGCCTCGACGTGGTGTGTCCCGCGCTCGACGTGGGCGACGCCGGGACGGTCACCATCGTGGAGGAGTGCGCCGGCACGGTGTCGGAGACGGTGACGGACCCGTGGAACGCGGTGATCGAGTACCAGTACACGTCCGCCGGGAGCGGCGTCATCGTGATGCCGGCCGTCGGGAACCTGAACGACGACAACGGTGACGGGCGCGTGGACGAGGCCGACGTGCCGGAGATCGTGTTCACGTCGTGGACGTCGAACACCCTCGTGGCGCTGGACGGCGCGACCGGCGTCGA
>CAXNIN010000375.1:0-3898 GCA_964202365.1 Myxococcota bacterium
CGATGAACACCACCGCGGCGTCGTCCGGGACGGCCTGCGCGAAGCCGTCGTCGACGCCGAGCTCCTTCACCTTGAAGTTGAGACCTTCGACCACCTTCTTCAGGGTGTCGGCGTTCTCTTCCTCGCTAGCCGCGTTCTTCCAGTACATCTCCTCGTGGCCCACCACGAAGTAGGCGGTGCGCTTGTCGCGCGCGAGCTTCAGCAGCGTGGTCTGCACCTTGCTGTCGAGCTTGCGGAGCTCCTTGCGCGCGGCGTCGAGCTTGTCGCCGAGCTTCAGCGTTTCCACGGCCTCGCCGCGCACGAACGCGACGGTGCCGTTGTCCCGCACCTTCCACTCCTTGGCGAGGTCGGGCGCCATCGCGTGGTCCATCACCTCGACCGAGAGGTTGGTTCCCTCGAGATCGTCGAAGTAGGGCTGCACCTCGCGGAGCACCTCGGACGAGGTGGGGAAGAACAGCACGACACGGATGGGCTCGTTCAGGTTCTCCACGATGGAGCGGGTGGACTCACCCACGGCCGTCGTCTTGAAGAAGCCGTAGTCGAAGCGCTCGTTGTACTCCTGCGCGAGCCAGTTCATCGGGAAGAGCATCCCGAGGCCGAAGGCGAGCGCGAGGCCCCCCTCGATGGCGGTGCGGAGGCGGCGCGGATGCACGCTCTTGGGGCTCGCGTCGAGCGTGCGGTCGATCGCGAGGGCCGGCAGCGCGCCCGTGGCCCACACGAGCGGCACGAGGGCCTGGAGCGCAACGCGCGTGTGCGCCAGGGTGTCGCCGGAGAGCCCGAGCGAGCCGAGCATGTCCTTGTCGCTCACGACGTAGAGCGCGAGTGAGAGGAGCGACAACGCGTAGAAGCCGAGCGCCGCCCGCGTGGCCGAGGCGTGCGCCCCGAGGGTGCGGGCGCGGAGCGCGAGGGCGCCGACGACGGAGAGCCCGCCGAGGCCGAGGAGGCCCCACCGGACCGTGTCGTTCCCGCCGAACATGCGCTCGGCGAGGAAGATGGCGAAGAAGCCGACGAGGAAGCTGATGCCGGACGAACTCACTCCCACCTCCGGGCGATGAGCGAACGGTTCGCGAGGAGCAGGAAGGCGAACGTGATGGACACGAAGAAGAAGACGCCCTGCGTGTCGATGCGGCCGTCCTGGAAGGGCTGGAGCTGCTTGTCGAAGAACGCGACGTAGCTGATGACCGCCTTGAACGGCGGGTCGAGCACGCGCGCCAACATCCAGCAGGCCACGAAGAACACCACCACCACCGCGGAGATCACCCCGGCGAGGAGCTGGTTGCGCGAGATCGAGCTCGCCCAGGTGCCGATGGCGACGCCGGCGGAGCCCATGAGCAGAATGCCGAGGTAGCCCACGGCGATCTGTTCGGGGCTCACCTTGCCGTTGACGAAGATCAACGCCGGCATGTAGGCGGTGCACAGCGCGAAGAAGCAGAGGAACGCCATGCCCGACAGGTACTTGCCGAGGACAATCTGGGCTTCGGAGAGCGGCGAGCTGTCCAAGAGGACGATGGTGCCGGTCTGCCTTTCTTCCGCGAAGAGGCGCATCGTGATGAACACGGACGCCGCGAGCGCCACGCCGCCGGTGAGGTAGACGAACATCTCCAGCACGTCCGCCGAATACTTGGCGGTGTTCGTGAGCGCGAAGACGTTGAAGAAGAGCCCGTCGATGAGGAGCGCGAGCGCGAGGATCGCCCAGCCCCAGACCGTGTTGATGTACGCCCAGAAGTCGCGCCGGGCGACCAGGAAGATGCCTTTCATGCCGAAGCCCCCTGGGTAAGGCCGAGGAAGATCTGCTCGAGCTCGCTCTCGTCTTCGGTGACCTTGCGGATGCCGACACCGCCGGCGACGAGCGCCGCGATGAGCTCTTCCCGCTGATCGCCCGAGAGCGCCACGTGGACACGCCAGATGCCGCCGCCTTCTTCGTGCTTGTCGTGGGCGAGCACGCCGGCGCCCTTCGCGAGCGCGGCTTCGATGGCCGCCGCGGTGCCGCGAACGAGCAGGGTGAGCCGGGCGCCGTCCGCGCCGGCGCGGGCCGCGAGCTCGGCTTCCGTGCCCTGCGCGACGATCTTCCCGCCGGCGAGCACGAGAATCCGGTCGCACGTCTCGCTGATCTCGCCGAGGATGTGGCTGGAGATCAACACCGTGCAGTCCTTCGCGAGGTCACGGATGACCTGGCGCATCTCCACGATCTGCCGGGGGTCGAGGCCGCTGATCGGCTCGTCGAGGATGACGAGCGCCGGCTTGTGGATGATCGCCTGGGCGATGCCGCAGCGCTTGCGGTAACCGTGCGAGAGCTCCTGGATGACCCGGTGCTGCACGTGGGTGAGCTGGGCGATCTTCAGCACGTTGTCGATGCGGGAGCGAACGGTGGCGCCGTCGAGCCCCTTGAGCTGGCCGCAGTATTCGACGAACTCGCGCACCGTCATTTCGCGATAGAGTGGAGGATCTTCCGGGAGATACCCGATCTGGGCGCGGGAGGCCGAGCCGGCGGAGACGAGGTCGACGCCGTTGATGGTGACAGAGCCCGCGGAGGGGACGAGCAGGCCGGCGAGGATGCGCAGCGTGGTGCTCTTCCCGGCGCCGTTCAGCCCGAGGAACCCGACGATCTCGTTCTTGGAGATCTCGAAGCGGATGTCCTCGATGGCGCGGCGCTCCCCATAGTAGTGGGACAGGCCTTCGACTGTGATCATCGATTGCTACCGGGTGGTTGGGAGGTGAAGGGGCGAGAGCGGGCACCCTGTTATCACCGCCTGGAAAACGTCAAGGGGCGAGGCCGCGTCAACCGCTGTCGCGAGCCAGCGCGCGCAGGGCCCCGACGACCGCCCGCACGTGCCGCGCGGGCTCCGCGGGGTTGTACATCCGGAAATGGTTGTCCCACTCGTCCGGCCGCAACGGGCTTAGGCCGGTGCGCGTCGTCTCGATGAGAAAGGCCTTCGTTCCGTACGTTCCGTAGAGATGGTCCATCTCCATGCCGTGGCCGCGAAAGAAGAAGCCCCACCGCGAGAGCTGCCGTGGCTTGTAGGCGAACGCGCCCATGCCGGCCTGCATCACGAGGCCGAGGCGCTGAAACTCCTTCCAGTGCGCGGGCCGCTCCCAGAGGCCGGCCCACGGGTAGTACAGAAAGCCGCCGAAGGCGTGGAGCGACACGGCGACATCGAAGCGCTCCGCGGCCGCGAGCGCGTCGAGCGCGCGGGACTCGGGCTGGGAGAGCGGCGCCGGGCTGGTGGCGTAGCGGTTCGGGATGACGTGCCGCCACACCGCCCGCGGCTCGCGGTTGACGGCGAAGTCCCTGTTCAAGTCGACGTTGAGCGCGTTGCCGCGGCGAAAGACGTTGCGCCCGGCGACGAGATCCGCCTCCACCTTCGCCCGACCGTCGACGTTCAACGACGGGATCACCGTGATCTCGACCCCCGGCGGCGGGTGGTGCGCGATCTCGAGGAGGAACCCGAGCGCCACCTCGGTGGGCACCCACTCGATGGCGTGGATGTTGGCGAACACGAGGAGCTTCTTCGTGGGCGCGCCCGCGGGGTCGGACACGCGGAAACCCCAGATGGGCTGCCCCGAAACGGTACGGCCGACGACGAAGGGGCGCACGACGCCGGGGCGCGCCGCGACCACCGGCGCGATGGCGTGGTGGAGATCGGCCGTGAAGTGGTAGGCGGCCTCGGGGTGCGGCACCACGGCCTGCGCCGCCACCCACGCGGCGTAGTCCTCCGCGGCGGCGGTCGGCAAGAAATGGAGGAGACAGGCGAGGAGGGCGGCGAGCACGGCGAACGCGTAGCCCGCGGCCGCGTCGCGAGCATGCGGGAGCGCGGCGGCACCCCTCCCGTCTCGGCTTGCCGTCGGTTCCCCGGCGCCGGGAGGCGGAACCCCCGCCCCCCCGGTTGACCTCCCGGTG
>CAXNIN010000376.1:0-3866 GCA_964202365.1 Myxococcota bacterium
CCGGAGCCCGCACGGCGTTGAACCTCTCCGGGGTCGAGCTCGACGACGTGGGCCGCGGGAGCTGGATCACAGCACCCGGGAGCCTCCCCTCCCCCCGCGTGTTCGACGCCCGCTACACCCACCTCGCCGACGCGCCGCTGTACGAGGGCGAAGCGCGGCTCACGCTGCTGCTCGGCACCCGCGAGGTGGAGGCCCGCGTCGTTCCCCTCGACGCCGAAGGGCTCGTTCCCGGTGAGACCTGCCACGTCCAGATCCGCGCCGGCGAGCCGCTTCCGTGCCTCCCCGGCGACCGGTTCGTGGCGCGCCGGGCCTCGCCCGCCGCGACCGTGGGCGGCGGCGTGGTCATCGACCCCTTCGCCCCCGTCGCGCGCCGCCGGGACGCCGCCCGCTCGGTGTCGATGCTCGACCGGCTGGAGGCCGGCGACGCCGGCGCCTGGCTCGATCGCGCAGGTATCGCCGGCCTCACCGAGGCGGACGCACGCGCCCGCATGGGTACGCTCCAGGGCGTTCGGATCGGCGACCGCTGGTTCTCCCCGGGGCACGCCGACGCCCACCGCGCCGCGCTCCACGCGAGCCTCGCGAAGTTCCACGCCGAGAACCCCCTCACCCCCGGCGCGAACCGCAAGGCGCTGCGCACCGGCGTGCTGATGGCCCTCGGCGAACGCGAGTTCCTCGCGCTGCTCGACGCCGAGGTGGCCGCGGGGCGCGTGGTGGCGGAAGGTGGCCGCGTTCGCGCGCCGGAGCACGTCGCGCGCCTCACCCCCGCGCAGGAAGCGTGGCGGGAGCGCGCCCTCGCGCACGTCGCCGCCGCCGGCCTCGAAGGGAGCGACACGCTCCGCGAGGCCGCCCCCGACGCCGCGTTCGACGCCCTCGTGTTCCTCCTCAAGGACCGCGGCGAGCTCGAACAGGTGGCCGACCGCCACTACGCGGCGCGGGTGCTCGAGGGGCTCGTCGTGACCGTACGCGCGCACTTCGAGCGGGCCGACGCCCTCGATCCCGGCGTTTTCAAGGACCTCACCGGCCTGTCCCGCCGCACCGCCATCCCCCTGCTCGAGTGGCTCGACGCGCGCGGCGTCACCCGACGGGTGGGCGACACGCGCGTTCGCGGAGCCGGGTAGCGCCGACGCCCCCCGCGGCTCGCGACGGCCCCGCCGGGATCGGGAGGCCGGCGCCCTCCCCGGCCCTCCCCCCGCGACGAGGTAGACTCCCCCCCGATGGACCTCGCACGGCTCAAGCCGCTCCTCCCTCCCTCGGTTTCCCCGCAGGCGGACGTGTTGTGGCGGCGCTTCACGGCGCGCCAGAAGGATGGGGACGTCAACGACTTCGTCGCCGCGCTCCACGCCGACGGCCACCTCGACGCCGACCAGCTCCGCGCGATCCTCTCCTCGCTCGACGTGACCCTCACGTTGTCCGAGGGCATCGCGTCGTCCACCACCAGGCCGCATCGGCACCGCCTGCTCGGGCTGCTCGGCAAGGGCGCGATGGGCGAGGTGTTCATCGCGCGGGACGCCGACTTACAGCGCAACGTGGCCATCAAGCGGATGGACGTTCGGCATTCGCGCAACCCGACGCTCACGGCGCGGTTCGCGAACGAGGTTCAGATCACCGCCCAGCTCGACCACCCGGCGATCATCCCGGTGTACGGCCTGGAACCGCAGGACGACGGCACCCTCGCCTACTCCATGAAGCTCATCCGCGGGCGCACGCTCAAGCAGCTCCTCGCGGACACGCGGTCCCGCATGGAGAAGCACCTCCCGCTCCCGACGGAGATGCAGCTCACCGGCCGCCTCGACATCTTCCTGCAGGTGTGCAACGCGATGGCGCACGCGCACACGCGCGGCGTGATTCACCGGGATTTGAAGCCCGACAACATCATGGTGGGGGCCTTCCAGGAGGTCATCGTGATGGACTGGGGCATCGCGCGGCTCATGGGTGGAACCGAGGTGATCACCGAGGACACCGCCCCGAGCGGCCGCGCCGAACGAACCGCGTTCGGCCTCGCCCTCGGAACGCCCCGCTACATGTCGCCGGAGCAGGCGCACGGCCGCAACGACGCGCTCAACGCGCGCTCCGACCAGTACGCGCTCGGTCTCCTGCTGTACGAGCTCATCGCCCTTCGCCCCGCTCGCAGCGGAAAAAGCGCCGCGCAAGTCCTCAAACGCGCCGCGGCCGGCGAGAAGGACCCCCTCGTCCCGTTCAACCCGCGCGCCAGGATTCCGCGCGAGCTCGCCGCGATCGTGCGGAAGGCCACCGCGATCGACCCCGATCGCCGCTACGCCGACGTCGCCGCGCTCGCCGACGATCTACGCCGCTATCTGCGCGACGAGGCCGTGCTCGCCGAGCCCGACACGCTCCCGCAGCGCCTCGCCCGCGCCGTCTCGCACCACCGGCAGACCGCCCTCGCGATCGGGGCCATCCTCGCCTTGCTCGTGGTGCTCACCGCCGCGCTCGGGGTCGGCGCCGCCTTCGGCGTGCGGGAATTGGCGCGACAAACGTCCGAAGCGCGAGAGGCGCGCCTCATCGCCATCCTCGGAAAAACGACGGGCCAGTCGCGACGCATGGAGTCCGCGCTCCTGCGCTACGAGGGCCTCCTCCAGAGCGTCGCGAGCGTCGCGGAGGCGCGCCTCGCCGACCCTCCGTCGCCGAAGCCGTACTTCCGCTCGGACGCCTTCACGCTCCCCGGAAAAGGCCCGCCTGACCTCGCGTTGTCCCGGTTCTACGACGCCCGCGTGAGCCTGCTCCACCCCGATGTCGTGCTCGCGCCCGGCGTGGACGAGCGCGCCGTCGCTGGCCGCATTCACCAGCTCGTCTCGCTCGAACCCGTGTTTTCGGCGGTGCACCGGGCGAGCGCCGGCGGGGGCGCGGACTGGCAGACGAAGCTCAAGAGCGACGGCCTGCCGATCGTGTGGAGTTACGTCGCGACGGAAGAGGGCATCCTCGCGGGCTACCCCGGCACCGGCGCCTACCCCGAAGGATACGACCCTCGGGCGCAACATTGGTACTTGCAAACACGGGACACGACCGGCCCGCACTGGGAGCCCGCCTACCTCGACGAGAGCGGCATGGGCCTCCTCGTGACCGCCACGCGCGCCCTCCGCGACCCCTCCGGCACGCTCCTCGGGGTGGCCGCCGTGGACATCACGGTGGGCTACCTCATCGACAACTACCTCGTCCCCGAAGGCCTCGGCGCCTCGACGGAAGCCTGGTTGGTCGACCGCGAAGGACGCGTAGTCGTGCGGTCGAGCCTCAAGCAGGAGGCGCGCACCGTGCGCGCGTGGGAGCCGCCGCCCTTCCCAATCCCCGAGGTGCTCGCTGTCATTCGCGCGAGCGCCGACGGCGATCACCACCTGCACGACGGCGTGGTCTACGCCTGGAGCGCCCTGCCGACGCTCGGGTGGACCTACATCGTGAGCGGGCAGGAATCCGCGCTGCTGGACTAAGCTTGTTGTAGGCGGGTAGTTCGAGAGGGCACCCGGCGGGGCCGGTGCGGAGGCAGCGTGGCCCGAGCGGGGCGGCGGCGGCTCCGTGCGCCCGTAGACATGGCGGTGACATTCGGCGTGGGCCGTCGCGCGTGGATCGCGGTCGAACCACCCGAGGTGTCCCGCATGTTCCAGTCCGTCGGCCGTCCGGCCCGCTCCCCCCGCGCCCGTCTCGGCGCGTTCCTGCTCTCCATCGTCATGAACGGCGCCGCGATCGCGGGGCTCGCGCTCCTCGGCGCGCCCGCCGTGGAGGCCGTGGTCGAGGCCGAGCTCGGCGTCGAGCGGCCCTACGCGCTCGCGGTGCCCGAGGCCCCCGCGCCCGGCGCCCCCGCCGCGAAGCCCGCGGCGCGCCCGAAGGCGGCGCGCGCCGCCGCGTCGGAGCCGACG
>CAXNIN010000377.1:0-3842 GCA_964202365.1 Myxococcota bacterium
GGCCTACCTCCGCTGCAAGGACCCCGTTCGGGGCGAAGAACGCGACATCCCCCTGCGGAAGCCGCTCGTGTCGATCGGCCGCGCCGACGGCAACGACGTCGTCCTCAACGACGTGACGCTCGCCCCCACCCACGCGAACCTCCTCCGGAAGGGCAACCACTTCACGCTTTCGGTCATCGACCGCAGCACGGTGTTCCTCTTCAACGGCCAGCGCGCGCGCTCCACCGACCTGAAGGTCGGCGACGAAGTGGTGTTTGGCCGCTTCACGGTCACGCTCATGGAGGGCGAGCCCAAGGCCGTCGTCCCCGCCCCCGGCGCGCGGATGAGCGAGGTCGAAGCGCTTCGCACGCTCTCCGAGTTCTCGCGCGACCTGATGGCCGAAGCGAGCCAGGAGCGCATCTTCAAGAAGCTCCTCGAGTCGGTCGTTCAGATCACGGGGGCCGAGAAGGGCTTCCTCATCGCCGACAAAGAGGGCGAGCGCTTCCTCGCCGCCTCGCACAACGTCGGCCGCGAGACACTCGACCTCTCCCGCGTGAGCGACTCCATCGTCGAGCGCGTGATGGACGAGCGCAAGGCGGTCATCGTGAGCGACGCGATGAACGACGCGACGTTCGCCAACGCGCGCTCCGTCGTCGATCTCCGGCTTTCGTCCGTGATGTGCGTCCCGCTCACCTACCGCACCGAATTGCTCGGGGTGCTCTACCTCGGCAACGACAACGTCCGGAACCTGTTCGACCAGCAGGATCTCGCGCTCCTCGAGGTGTTCGCGAGCCAGGCGTCCATGCTCGTGCACACGGCGCTCCTGCTCAACGAACTGCAGGCCTCCAACCGCAATCTCCGCGATCAGCTCCGCCAGTCCAGCCAGGGCGGGATGATCGGCAGCTCAGCACCCATGAAGGACATCTTCAAGGTGCTCCGCAAGGTCGCCCCGACCGACCTCTCCGTGCTCGTCCTCGGCGAGACCGGCACCGGCAAGGAGCTCATCGCCCGCGAGGCGCACCGCCTCTCCACGCGCGCGAGCAAGCCGTTCATCTCCATCAACTGCGGCGCAATCCCCGAGAACCTGCTCGAGAGCGAGCTCTTCGGCTACAAGCGCGGGGCCTTCACCGGCGCCAACACCGACAAGGTGGGCAAGTTCGAGGCGGCCGACGGCGGCACGATCTTCCTCGACGAGATCGGCGAGATGCCGATGAACCTCCAGGTGAAGCTGCTGCGGGTGCTCCAGGAGCGCGTAATCGAGCGCGTCGGCGACGTGAAGAGCCGCCCGCTGGACATCCGCGTCGTGAGCGCCACCAACAAGGATCCCAACGAGGAGATCGCCGCGGGCCGGTTCCGCGAGGATCTCTTCTACCGTCTCAACGAGATCACGCTCAAGCTGCCGCCCCTGCGCGACCGCGGGGACGACGTACACCAGATCGCGCAGTTCCTGCTCAACAAGTACGCCGAACAATACGGCAGCAAGGCCAGTGGTTTCTCGGCGGGGTGCCTCAACGCGCTCCGGTCGTACTACTGGCCGGGCAACGTCCGCGAGCTCGAGAACCGCGTCAAGAAGGCGGTCATCATGACCGACCGGCAGCAGCTCGGCCCGGAGGACCTCGGCATCGAGGCGAAGCCCGGCCGCACGCGCCTCCAAACGCTCGCCGAGGCCGAAGAAGACTTCAAAAAGCAGTACATCCGCCAGGCGCTCGACCAGAACACCTGGAACAAGGCGCAGACCGCGCGCGAGCTCGACGTCGACCCCCGCACCATCTTCCGGTACATCGAGAAGTTCGGCGAATAAGGAAGGCCGTTCGGTTCCCCCTCTCGGTGGCGGGGGGCGGACGGCAAGCCGTGCGGACCGCGGCACGAATTGTCGGCGTCCCCCTAAAGTACCGGCCTCCCCGTGCCGACCTAGGCCGCAGAGGTGCCCTTGCCCACCGCCATCGACGCCCTGCTGACCGCCCGCGCGTTTGGTGGCTTGTCACGCGAGGACCTGGAGCGGACGCGCGAGGCGTGGAGCGTCGTCACGCTCCCCGCGGGCGAGACGGTCTGGACCGAAGGGCAACCCGTAGAGGCCATCGCCGTGGTTGAAGCCGGCGAGCTCGCGCTCACCGCGAGCGGGGTCGAGGTCGGCGTAGCCAGGGCCGGGGACGCGGCGCTCGAACCGGCGGTCTTCCTCGGCCACGGCAACGCGACGACGACCGCGCGCACACAGAAGCCCACGCGCCTGTTGCTCCTCTCGGTCGTGGGGATTCAGGATACGCGCGCGCTCGCGCCGGCCGCGTACGACGGCCTCCTCGAGATCGCGCTCGTCGCGCAGGCGACGCGGCTGTCGTCGGCGCGCCTGAGCGTGGCGCGCACCGGCGGAGAACAGCCGTTGCCCGCGCCGCGCCGCGCCGCGCCGACCGCGCTCGGAAACCTGTGGCGGGTGCTCTCGGGCTCCGGGACCACGCTCCGGCCGGGCGCCGCTCCGAGCCTCGGGCCGCTCCTCCGGGCGCTCCCGCCCCTCGACACCGCCGACGCCGGCACGCTGGAGCGGATCGGGGAGTGCTTCAAGGCCGAGTACCTCGAACCGGGCGACCTCGCGTTCCTCGAGGGCGAGCAGCGCACAACGGGGTGGATCGTCGCCGAAGGCGAGATCGAGCTCATCCAGAACGTGCGCGGGGAGCGCGCCGAGCGCCTCGAGTTCCTCGGTCCCGGCACCTTCTTCGGCGAGGTCGCCCTCGTCCAGCCCGGCACGCGCACCGCGAGCGCCGTCGCGACGCGACCGACGTGGTTGTTCCGCGCCGAGCCCGCGAGGCTCCTCGGGCTCGACGGGGACGCGTGGCTCGCGTGGCGGGAGGTCCTCTTGAGCGCGCTCACGCGACAGGTCACCTCTGCCGAGGCGGCGTTCGCGCGCCAGGTGGAGGCGTCCAGCGCGCGGCTCGATCGCGCGCCCGCGCCGGGCACGCGTCCGCTCCTCATCGCGCTCCGCAACCTCGAGGCGCAGCCCGCGGCCGAGGAGCCGTCCGTGAACACCGCGCGCCTCCGCGAGATCCTGCGCGACTCCGGGTGGGCCGAGGGCACCCCCGAGGGCCTCGACCAGATCGAGGTGGTGTACGGCAACCGCCGCGCGGCGCGCGCTGGCTGAAGCGCACGTCGCGCGATGGAGCAGGAAACGCGCCGGCGGACCGGGTAGGAGTCTGCATGTCGGCTCCGTCCCCCTCCCCATTCGCGCCCCGCCTCCGCGCATCCCTCGTCGCGCTCATCGTCCTCGCGGCCGTGGCGGGCACCCGCGCGCCCCCCGCCCGCGCGCTCGACGTGCAGTCGGAAGCGGCGGTGCAGAGCAGCAAGTCACTCGTCGACTACCTGGACGACCTCGAAGACGAGTCCGATCCCGACCGGCTCTTCGCCGCGCGCGTGCTCCAGGGTGAGCTCGCCCGCGCGCTCCGCACCGTTGAGCGCGCCCCCGAGGGCTCGCTGGCGTGGCTCGACGCGCGCGCGCTCCTCCTTGAGCTCGAAGAGCGCCTGCCGCGCGCGTGCACCGCCGCCGTCCGGTTCCGGAACACCGTGGCGCCTTGCGCGGACATCCTCGCGCGCCTCGAGGTGACAACGGCGCTGCCCGCGTTGCGGGAGGTGCGAACGCTGGAGACGCGCCGCTCCGTCACGAAGCGCCTCGACGCCGCGATCGCCGCGCTCGAAGCGCGGGTGCCCCCTGCCCCGCCGCCCGCGCCCCCCGCCGTCGCGGCGCCTCCGCCCCCCGCGCCTCCGGCCCCGGCGTCGCCCGCGGCGCCCCCCGCCCCGGGCGGGGCGCCCTGATGCGCACCGTCGGCCTCACGGGTGGCATCGCGTGCGGCAAGAGCACGGTCGCGGAGATTCTCCGC
>CAXNIN010000378.1:0-3704 GCA_964202365.1 Myxococcota bacterium
ACGCGAGCGACTTCGGCGACGGCGCGCCGGTCTTCACCACCGGCGGCTCCATCACCTGCAACGACTGCACGTTCACCGGCACCGCCGGCGACACGGCGTCCGCCATCTCGGCCTACCTCAACGCCGGCGACGCCCTCACCGTCAGCGGCGGTAGGTTCGCGCCCTCCAACTCGGACGACCCCGTCTTCTGGCTCGACGGCGGCGGCGAGCTCCGCGTCGACCTCGCCGAGTTCCGCGGCGCCGGCGAGCTCGTCCGCTACGGCGGCAACACCCGCCTCACGAGCACGCGCTTCTACGGCGAAGGCGCCGTGATGGCATCTTCGGCCGTAAAGCTCTCGGCCACCACCGCCACGCTCAACGGCGTCACGTTGTGCGGCTACTCCGGCGCGAGCGCCGGGCTGGTCGCCGCGTACGGCTCCGATGTCACGGTGGTGGACAGCATCGCGCACGGCCTCACGCTCGGCTCGGCGGGCGTCGTCAACGCCGCCGACGGGAGCGGCGCCGTGGCGCTCACGCTCCTCGACAACACGATCATCGGCACCGACGGCGCGTTCGTCACCGGCAACCCGGTGAGCTTCGTCGCGGAGAACAACCTCGTCGTCTCCACGTCGGAAGGGATCTCGCTCTCGGAGGCCCCCGACTCGCAGACCATCGGGTACAACCTCTGGTTCGACGTGGATGATCCCGTCGTGGGCGGCGCGCCGGTCGCCACCGACATCGTCGGGAGCGACCCGCGGTTTCTCGAGAGCTTCATCGACGGCGACTGCGAGACCGCGCCCTGGCTCTCGGGTTCGTCCCCCGCCAACGGCGGCGGCGACCCCAGCCGCCCCGACATCTACGGCTTCGTGCCCTCCGACATCGGCGCGCTCGACTACGACGACGACGACGCCCCGCTCGACACCGGCGGCTCCGGCGATACCGGCGACACCGGCGTCTCGGGCGACACCGGTGGCTCCGGCGATACCGACGACACCGGCTTCGGCACGCCGGTGCGCGTCGGCGGCGCCCTCGGCTCCTGCGGCTGCGGCACCGGCGGCGGCGCCGCGCTCCTGCTCCTCCCCCTCCTCGTCCTCCGTAGGCGGCGCGCGTGATCCTGCTCCTCGTCCGCGCGAGCTACGCGCTCGACGCCCACGGCACCGCCGCCCTCCCCGCGCCCGGCGTCGGCCCGGCTTCCCCGGTGCTCGTGTGGGAAGCGGGCACCCCGCCCACCGGCGTCGGCGTCACGCTTGAAGCGGCCCGGCAGCTCGTGGTCGCCTACCCCATCGACGGCACCGCCCCCATCTCGGTGCTCGGCGGCCTCGGCGGCCTCACGCTCGGCGGCGCCTACGACTTCGGGCGGGTGGGCGTCACCGCCTCGCTCCCCGTGTGGCCGCTCGTCGAGGGGCGCACCGGGCTCGAAGCTGGGTTCTTCCCGGGAGATCTGCGCGTGGCCGTGCCGGTCACGCTCCTCGATCAGAGCACCTTCGCGGTCACCCTCCGCGCCGAGGGCGTCGCGCCCACGGGCGACGAGGCCGCGCTCCTCGGCGGCGGCTGGGGCGGCGGGCTCCACGCCGTCGCGGGCCGCCGCGGCACGGGGTGGACCTGGTCCGTAGGCGCCGGGGTCGCCGGAGACAGCGACGCCACCTTCCTCAACGTCGATCGCTCCGTCACCGTGCCGGTCTCGGGCCAGGTCGGCTACGGCACCGACCGCTTCGGCGGCGGCCTCGAGGCGTGGTTCTCGCCGTCGGTCACCGCGGCCGAGGCGCCGCTCTACAGCGCGCCGGGCGAAGTGCTCGCGCGCGTCGGGATGCGTACGAAGACGGGGCTCTCCTTCAGCGTCGCGGGCGGCTACGCGATCTCGCCCGGCATCGGCAGCTCCGGCGGCCGCGTTCTCGCGCGCATCGGCTGGTCCGCGCCCCGCGCGGACGCCGCGCCCCCCCCCCGGCCCGCCGCGGAGACGCCCCCCGCCAAGGCCGGCCCGGGCGACCTCGTGGTGCGCGTGCGCGATGCCGCCGGCAAGCCCATCGACGCCGAAGTCACCCTCACGCTCGTCGCGCCCGACGCCGGGCCGCCCCCGCCCGCCGCCGATGACGCGACCGCCGCCGCCCGCACCGTGTCCATCGGGCGCGACGGCGAGATGGTGCTCCCCCTCGCCGCCGGCCTGTGGACCCTCCGCATCGGCGCGGCCGGCCGCGAGACGCAGACGCGCGATGTCGTGATGGACGCCGACGCGTGGCGCCGCCTCGAGGTCGACGCCGTGCTCGCCCCCGACGAGTCCGGCACCGCCGACCTCACCGTGCGCCTCGTCGACGCCGCCGGCACCCCCGTCTCCGGCGCGGAAGTGCGCGTGGACGGCACCTCCCGCGGCACCACGAGCACCGGCGGCTCGCTCACCCTCGCGGATCTCGCCCCCGGCGAGCGCACCGTCGCCGTTCTCGCGCCCGAGTACACGGAGAAGGCCCCCGTGCCCGTCACGGTCGGCGAGGCCGATGTGTCCCAGGACATCGTGTTCGTGCACCCGCCGGGCACGGTCGACATCCAGGTGCGCGACGCCGACGGCCCCGCCGAAGCCGCCCAGGTGCGCTTCATCGGCCCGGGCGAACCCCGCCCCGCGGTCGACCTCGGCGAGGACGGCGAAGCGATGGTCCAGCTCCCGCCCGGCGAGTGGACAGCCGTCGTCACCGCGCCGAAGCTCGGCGTGCAGGAGCGCTCGGTCCGCGTCGAGACCGGCGCGGTCGCGCTCCTCCGGGTGGACGTGCGGCTCGCCCCGAGCGCCGGCGACGCCGCGCTCGGCGTGCGCGTGGTCGACGCCGCGGGCGTCCCGGTGGAAGGCGCCGAGGTTCGCCTCGACGGCGTCTCGCTCGGCCGCACGAGCAGCGGCGGGGCGCTCCGCGTGGCGGGCCTCGCCCCCGGCGACCACACGCTCTCCGCGTCCGGCCCGCTCCTGCGCCCCGCGGAGATGCCGATCCGCCTCGGCGGCGCCCGCGACGTCGATCTCGTGCTCGGGTGGGCGCCCGGCACGCTCGCCGTGCACGTCCGCGGCCCCGAAGGCGAGCCGGTCGACGCCGGGGTGCGCTTCGCGGGCCGCGAAACCCAGCCGCCCGCCTCGCTCGGCGCCGACGGCGAGGCCCTCTTCACGTTGCCCGCGGGGGACTGGCGCGTGGCCGTCTCGGCGCCCACGTTCGGCATCCAGGAGCGCGCCGTGCGCGTCGAGCCCGACGCCCTCGCGCGCATCGACATCGACGCCGGGCTGCTCCGCGAGGCGGGCAACGCGACGCTCTCGCTCGTGGTCCGCGGGCCGCCGGGCGGCGACGTCGCGGGCGCCACCGTGCGCATCGACGGTCGCGACGCCGGCACCCTCGGCGGCACCGGCGAGCTCGTGCTCGGCGGGCTCGCGCCGGGCAAGCACACGGTCGAGATCGACGGGAGCGCGACCGCGCTCGGCACCTGGTCGGACGCGCTCGTGCTCGTCGGCGGCAAGAACGTTTCGACGACGACGCTCACGTGGGGCGAGCGCGCCGTGCGGGTGCGCGCCCGCGGCCCGGACGGCGCCGTGGGCGACGCCGTGGCGCGCCCCTACGGCCCGGCCGACCGCGGCGCCACGCCGCTCGGCCCCGCCGGCGAGGACACCCTCGCGCTCGACAAGCGCGCGGGCTGGTCCGTGGCCGCCTCGTCGCCCACGTGGGGCTTCGCGGCGTCCGCGGTCCCGGCGCCCGCGGCCACCT
>CAXNIN010000379.1:0-3686 GCA_964202365.1 Myxococcota bacterium
GACCCCGGCGTCCTCGCCGGGGGCGCGCCCAACTGCCCCCTATCTACCTATCGAATCACCCACACCGCGCGCGCGTCGTCCACCACCGGCTGGCCGAGCTGCTCCGCGAGGTCCCGCGCCCGCTTGGCGAGCGCGGCGTCGGCGTACCCCGAAGAATCCACCACGAGGCCGGCGAAACCGTCCGTGGCGAGGCGCGCGCGGTCCGCCGCGATGCGGCCGGGATCGGTGACCTTCACCCCGAGGGCGCCTTCGGGCTTCTCCACCGCGAGCAGCGCCGCCGTGAACTGGTTCTCCGTGAGATACCGCGCCGGGAAGCCCAGCACTTCGTCGGCGATCGGGCGGCCGTGCACGAGCTGGTGGAAGAAGTGGACGCGGAAGAAGCGGTCGGTGCCGCGGTCGAAGTAGGGGAGCTCGATGATGGCGCCGGGGGGGAGAAGCGTGTCGAGTTCGGCGTACACCGCGGGGACATCGAGGCGCACGGTCGGGAGCGGCATCGGCACGGGTGACACCAGGACGAGCTCGGCCACCCACGCGCCGACCGCCGCGAAGGGCACCCACGCCCCGTACCGACGGGCGAGCGCCGCCACCCCGAGCGTGCCCGCCATCGCGAGCGCGAGCGCCGCGGCGAGCCCGTAGCGGAACGGCTCCAGGAGCAGGTCGCCCCCGGGGAGGGTGTAGAGCATCCACCACGCCGGGTTGACCCCCGCGGCGAAGCTCAGGTGCATCGTAATCGGCATCCACGGCCCGGTAGACGCGAGGATGGCGAACCCGGCGCAGAACAGCCACAGGCCCACCGGTCCCTTCCGGGGCGCGAGCACGAGGCCCGCCACCGCCAGCGCGATCAGCACGAGGCCCGGCGAAAACGCCCGATAGAAGCGGGAAGCCGCGACACGCTCGATGAGCGCGCCCTTGCCGACGGCCACGTAGTCGGCGAGGAACGCGACGTAGCGGTGCGTGTGGTCGGGGTAGAGCAGCGGAAAGGGCCAGGCGTGGCGCGTGGATTCCACGGCGGAGCTGGACATCTGGCTGGTGGGGGCGGCCATCACGTTCGCCATGTGCAGGGCGTACGGGCCGGCGACCAGCGCCCCGGCTGCCGCCACAATGCCAAGCATCATCGCGAGACGACGAAGCGACGGGACCGGGGTGTCGGCGAGGAGGCCCTGGCCGTTGGTGAAGAACCCCCAAAGGACGGCGGGAACCGCGAGGGCGGCGAACACGAGCACGAGGTACGGGCTCGCGATGAAGCCCACCCCGGCCCACACGCCGGCGAGCGCGGCGTCGCGCCACCCCACTCCGCGCCACGCGCGCAGCACCGAGCGCACGGCGAGGGCCCACGGCCAGAGCGCGAGGAGGTCGACAACGGCGCCTGAAACGCCGTACACCAGCGAGAGCGGCGTGAGCGCGAACGCGACGGCCCCGAGGAGCGCGGCGCGGGGATCGCCCGTGAGCTCGCGGCCGAGCGCCCACGTGGCGAGGAGCGTGGCCGCGATCTGGGCCAGAACGTAGGCGTTGAAGGCCCCCATCCGGCCGAGGAGCGGCCGGAGCGCGCCGGTGAAGAGCGCGCCTAAAGGGTCAGGATCATTGAGCAGGCCGACGTTGGGGAACGCGGCGGCGTCGACCACCCCGCCGAGGAGCGGGACGCGCTCGTACCCCCACACCCGTACGGGCAGCTCCGAGAGCGGATCCGCCAGCCACCCGCCGCCCGTGAGGAGCGGCCACGCGGGCACGAGGAGCGCCGCGAGCAGGAGGAGGGGGAGGAGGCGTTCGCGGCTAGGCATTCACGGGTCGGGCAGGCGGTAGAGGACGCGGTCGCCGAGCTCGACGAAAGGGCCGAGGGGCGCGAGGCGCGCGGAGACGATGCTCAACGCGGCCGGCGTGGCGTACCCCGCCGGATTCACGACGATGCCGGCGAAGCCGTCGGCGCGCAACCGCGCTCTGTCAAGATTCACGCGGTCGGGCTCGATGACCTCCACGCGGAGGCGCCCCTCGCCGGATTCGGGGGCGAGAAGGGAGGCCGTGAACTGGTTCTCGCGGAGGTAGCGCGGCGCGAACCCGATCACCTCGTTGGCGATCGGCCGGCCGTGGAGGAGCTGCTGGAAGAAGTGCTCGCGGTAGAAGCGGTCGGTGCCGCGGTCGAAGTACGGCAACTCGAGGATTGCGCCGTCGGGGAGCCAACGGTCGAGCTCGGTGTAGAGCGTCGGCGCGGCGAGGCGGGCCACGGGGAGCGGGAACGGAACGGGCGAGACGACGGCGAGCTCGGCGAGGACGAGCACCGGGAGCACCACCGCGACGGCGGGGCCGAAGCGGCGACGGAGCGCGTGCGCGCCGATCGCGGCGCCCACGGCGAGCCCGAGCCCGGCCGGCAACGCGTAGCGGAACGGCTCGAGGAGCTGGGAGGCGCCGGGGAGCAGGTGCTGCGGGAGGAGCCACGCGAGGTTGACCGGCGCCGAGAAGGCAAAATCCCGCGTGATCGGCAAGAACGGCCCGGTGGAGGCGAGCATGCAGAACGCGGCGATGCCCGCCCAAAGGAGCGCTGTCCACCGGCGCGCGGACGCGACGAGCCCGACGAGCACCAACCCGAACACGACGAACCCCGGCGCGAACACCCGATAGAACCGCGCGGCGAGCACCCGCTCGATGAGCGCCCCCTTGCCCACGGCCACGTAGTCCGCGAGCCACGCGACGTAGCGGTCGCGGTTGCCGGGCTCCAGGAACACGTACGGCGGCGCGTGGCGGGTGCCGGCCACCGCGGAGGACGGCATCTGGCTGTTCGGGTCGGCGAGGATCTGGCGCACGTACAGGGCGTCGGGGAGCGCGACGATGACGAGCAGAACCGCGGCGACGAGCAACGATATGATCACGACGTCTTTCGAGGGGCGAACCTCGGCGCCGGCGGGCACGAGGCCCTGGCGGAGCGCGAGCGGCGCGAGGAGCGCGGCCGGGAAGAGCATCGCGGCGAAGACGACGAAGTTGTACGGGCAGGTGACGAACCCGAGGCCGGCGGCGAGGCCCGCCAACGCCGCGGGGCGGACCGCCGCGCGGGCGGAGGGCGCGCGGAGGGCGCGGAGGAGACCGAGGATCGCGAGGGGATACGGCCAGAGGTTCAGCACGTCGGTGATGGCGCCGCACACGGCGTACGCGAGCACGAGCGGCGCGAAGCCGTAGACGACGCCGGCCACGAGCGCGGCGACGGCATCGTCGAGGAGCGCGCGGGCGAGGGCCCAGGCCGAGAGCGCCGACGCGGCGAGGAGCCCCACAACGAGGAGGTTGTAGGCCCACACCCGGCCGACGAGCGGGCGGAGCGCGGCGGTGACGAGGGTGCCGACGGGGTCGGGGTTGTTGAGCGGGCCCACGTTGGGGAAGGCGGCGGTGTCGACCGTGCCGCCCAAGATGCCGACGCGCGCGAAGGTCTCGAACACCCAGAGCTTCACGGGGAGCTCGCCGGCGGCGTCGGCGAGGAAGTGATCGGGTCGGCCCACCACCTGGAGCAGCGGCAGCGCGGCGAGGAGCACGAGGAAGAGCGGCGGCGCGACGCGGGCGAAGCGGCTCACCGGAGGCGCTCGATGGCGCCGCGCCAGGCCCGGCCCTCGCCGACCTCGGTGGAGAGCGTGTCCTTGGCGGCGAGGATGGCGCCGACGCGGGCGGGGCCGAGGGCGTCGGCGAGCGCGACGGCGTCGGCCTGGACG
>CAXNIN010000380.1:0-3686 GCA_964202365.1 Myxococcota bacterium
GAGCCCCTGGAAGACATCGGGGCGGCCGAAGGGCGGCACCTGGAGGGCCCAGTGAAGTACGAGATCACCATCGGCGAGACCACCCGCGTCGTGGACATCGAGGCGACCGCGGACGGGCGCTACCGCGTGGCGTGGGAAGGGGAGTCGCACGAAGTCGACCTCCTCAGGCCCACGCCCGAGGCGTACCAGATGCTCATCGACAGCGAGAGCTGGGAAGCCGGCGCGGTGGCCACCGAGGGCGGGTACCTCGTGGACGTGATGGGCCTCTCCACCGAGGTGGGCGTGGTCGACCCCCGTCGCAAGGCGCTTCGGCTCGCAGCCGGCGTGCAGGGCGGCATGGTCGCCACGCAGATGCCGGGCCGCGTCGTGCGTTTGCTCGCCAAGCCGGGCGACGTGGTGAAGAAGGGCCAGCCCGTCATCGTGGTGGAAGCCATGAAGATGGAGAACGAGATGAAGAGCCCCATCGACGGCGTCGTCGCCGAGATCCTTGTGACCGACGGCCAGGCGGTCGAGGCCGGCACCAAGCTCGTGCGCGTGGAAGGCTGATGCCCGCGGACAGGCCCCCCGTCGAACCGCCCGGCGCGTTCCCGTACACCCGCGGGGTGCACCCCACGATGTACCAGGGTCGCCTCTGGACCATGCGTCAATACGCGGGGTTCGGCGACGCGAAGCGCTCGAACGAGCGCTACCGCTACCTGCTCGCCAAGGGCCAGACCGGCCTGTCCGTCGCGTTCGACCTCCCCACGCAGATGGGGTACGACTCCGACCACGCGATGGCGGCGGGCGAAGTCGGCAAGGTGGGCGTCGCCATCGACACCCTCGACGACATGCACGTGCTGCTCGACCAGCTCCCGCTCGGCGAGGTGAGCACGAGCATGACCATCAACGCGACGGCGTCCACGTTGTTGGCGCTGTACGCCGGTGTGGCGCGCGCGCGCGGGGTGCCCACCCAGAAGCTCCAGGGCACCATTCAGAACGACGTGCTCAAGGAGTACATCGCCCGCGGCACCTACATCTACCCGCCGCGCGCGAGCATGCGCATCATCACCGACATCTTCGGATGGTGCGGCGCGAACGCCCCGAAGTGGAACACCATCTCCATCAGCGGGTACCACATCCGCGAGGCCGGCTCGACCGCCGCGCAGGAGATCGCGTTCACCCTCGCGGACGGCATCGCGTACGTCGACGCCGCCATGGCCGCCGGCCTCAAGGTGGACGAGTTCGCCCCGCGGCTCTCGTTCTTCTTCAACGCGCACAACGACTTCCTGGAAGAAATCGGAAAGTTCCGCGCCGCGCGTCGTATGTGGGCGCACATCATGCGCGACCGGTTCGGCGCGAAGGACCCGAAGTCGCAGATGCTCCGCTTCCACACGCAGACCGCCGGGAGCACGCTCACCGCCCAGCAGATCGACAACAACGTCGTGCGCGTGACGCTGCAGGCCCTCGCCGCGGTGATGGGCGGCACCCAGTCGCTCCACACGAACTCCAAGGATGAGGCCCTGGCGCTCCCGTCGGAGTCGTCGGCGCGCCTCGCGCTCCGGACGCAGCAGGTCATCGCGTACGAGGCCGGCGTGGCCTCGCACCCCGATCCCTTCGGCGGGAGCTACGTCGTCGAGGACATCACCGACCGCCTCGAGCACGAGGCCACCGGCCTCATCGGGGAGATCGACGCGATGGGCGGCATGGTCGCCGCCATCGAGCGCGGCTTCCCGCAGCGCGAGATCCAGAACGCCGCGTACGCCGCGCAGCTCGCGGTCGACCGCAAGCAGCAGGTGGTCGTGGGCGTGAACGACTTCGTCGAGGTGGAACCCCCGCCCGAAGGGATGCTCCGGGTCGATCCCGCGCTCGAGACCGAGCAGGTGGCCCGCACGCGCGCTTTCCGTGCGAGCCGGGACGAAGCCGAGGCTCGTGGCGCCCTCGCCGCCCTCCAGGACGCCGCGTCCGGCGCCGAGAACCTCATGCCGCGCATCCTCGCCGCGGTCGAGTCGAAGGCCACGCTCGGCGAGATCGCCGATTCGTTGCGCGCGGTGTACGGAGAGTACCAGGAGTCCGTACTCCTGTAGGATTCCGGTCTCATGGGTCGGGGAGCTGGCTGCGTCCGTCCCCCCGGCGCCGCGCGCCTGGCCCTCCTGAAGGGGAACCGTGCGCGCGGGCTCCGACCGCGGCGGCGACGGAGGCGCCGGAGCCGCCGCCGCTCCGCGACGGCACCCACGCCTCCGCACCGCTCGCGGGTGCCCCCGCCTTCCTTCTGGCCTACTCGGTGCCGATCGCGCCGGACGGGCGCTTGCGGATGGCGCCGCACGCCTGCCGCGCGCCCGGGTCCACGCCGGCGGTGAAGTCGGGTGCGCGCTCGTACACCACGACCGCGCGGTCGACCAGGCTACCGGTTCCCTCGCCGAGGGTGTAGATTCCGAGCATGAGATCCTTCGCGCCGCGCCCGTCCGCGCCCACGGTCACAAAGCCGAGGTAGCCGGGCGGCGGGCCGGCGAGGCCCTCGGTGCCGCCGCCGGCGCTCGGCGTGCCGCCGCCGGCGCTCGGCGTCTCGGAGCCGGTTGCGGGCGCCTCGGGGGCGGCCGGCGACGCGGGCATGCCGATGGAGCCCGGGCGATCCCCGGAGGACGCGCCCGGGAAGGCGCCGGGGCGGCCCTGCATCGCGCCGGGGCCCGCGCCCGGAGCGGTGTCGGCGTAGAAGTTCCCCGCGGACGAGGCGTCCGGGGCCGAACAATCCCCGTTTTCGTGCAAGAACACCGCGTGGTTGCCGGGCGCCGCGTTCACGAGGCGGATCGACACCTGGATCGGCTCGCCCCTGCCAGCGATTCCGCCGCCCATGCCGGGCTGCATCCCGCCTTCGCCGAAGCCTTCGCGCGGCGTGCGCCCCTCCCCGAGGGCGGGTTGATCGGTGCCGGGCGAGCCGGCGTCGCCCGTGCCGGGCTGGCCCATGCCGGGCTGGCCCATGCCGGGCTCGGTGCCCGGCGTGCCGGTGCCGGGCGTGCCGGAGTCCGGCGCGGCGGCGTTCTGGATGAAGGTGACGAGGCCGGTCATCTGGCTGCCGGAGCGCGCCTCGAGCACGGCGGCGGCCTGGATGGGTGACGTGGTCTGGTCCTGCGCGACGGCGTCGAAGCAAGCCAGGATCAACGATACGAGCATGTGAACCCCCCCTATGGAGCCACGGACAACCTACGCACCATCGGCCGGGGGCCCTCCCCTTGCCGGTCGCGCAGGCCGCTACGGGGTCACTCCGAGGGCCGCTCCGCGCCCCCGAAATGAACGCCCAGGCCGCCCCCAAACAGGAACGCCGCGGGGCCGTCTTCGGTCTCCACGCGGCCCTCCCACTCGACGAAGTAGCGGGGGGTGACGTACCACCGGAGCATGCCGCCGGCGCCGACGGTGGGGCGCACGACCGTCGCCCCGACCAGGGGGTCGCGCACTCGCCCTCCAAGCGCCACAAAAAGTCCGGGGCGCCACCGGTTGCCGTCGATCGCGAGGCTGAGGCGGCTCCCGAGGCTCCACACATTTTCGCCGGCGGCGGTGTGGGTCCACCCGACGCGGTCGAGCGAGACCGACATGCCCCGGGTGACCAGCCATTCCGCGTTCAGGCCCGCGGTGGCCGGGCTCGAGACTGCGTCCGGGGTCCAGAGCGTGGTGGTGGAGAGGGTCCAGCCGCGCATGGGGCGGAACGCCTCCCG
>CAXNIN010000381.1:0-3684 GCA_964202365.1 Myxococcota bacterium
TGATGATCGTCGTCGCCATCATCGGCATCATGGCCGCGGTGGCGGTGCCGAACTTCGTGGCGCTCCAGCTCAAGGCGAAGCGCGCGGAGCTGCCGGGAAACCTCAACGGCATCCGCACGGCCCAGATCGCGTACGAAGCCGCGTACGAAGGCTACATCGACTGCGCGGAGAACCCGGGGCACGCGGCGGTCGGCAAGACGCAGCAGGCCTGGAACCTCACGGCCGCCGGCTGGGCCGACCTCGGGTGGAGCCCCGACGGCCTCGTGCGCGGCTCGTACGACGTGGTCGCGGGCGCCACGGACTTCACCGCCACCGGCGTGTCCGATCTCGACGCCGACCGCGTCCAGGCCACCTTCCAGTCCAACCTCGGCACCACGGTGGCAAACATCAGCACCGCCGAGGGCATTTACTGATGCGCCCGGCGCCGGCCGCCGGGGCGGGCGCGCGGCTTCCGGTCCCGCCGCCACCGGGTTAGAGGCCTCACGTGCGCTTCGAGCTCGCCGCCGCCCTGCTCGCCGTTGTCGGTGCCTCCGCCGTAGGGGCCGCCCTGCCCCGCGCCGACGCCACCCGGCAGGCGCGCCTGCTCGATCAGGTGGGGCTCATCGTCCCCGACGCCGAACAGACGCGCGCCGCGGCCACCGGCTTCGAGGAGCCCCTGGCGGACCTCCTGTGGGTGCGCGCCGTGCTCTTCTTCGCCGACGAGTTCTCGGCCGCCGACAACACCGCCTGGGTCCCCGCGCTTCACGGGGTTGTCGACGCCGTCATCACGCTCGACCCCGCGTGGCGCACCGCGCCGTTCTACGGCGGCACCCTGCTACGCCTCCTCGGCGACATCGACGCGTCCGAGGCCGTCTTCCGCCGCGGCGCCGAGAACCTCCCGAACGACCCCTACTTCCCGTTCTCCCTCGGGATGAGCGCCTACCTCAACCGGGACGACCCCGAAGCGGCCAGCGTCCACCTCGCGCAGGCAGCCGCCATCCCGGGGGCGCCGCCCTGGTACGCCGCCGCGGCCGCCGCGATGCAGCAGAAGGCGGGCCAACGCGGGGCGGGCATTCGCTACCTCCGCGAGCTCCGCGACTCCACGTCCGACCCCGCCATCCGCGCCGACGCCGAACGTCAGCTCGCGCGGCTCTACCACAACGAAATCGTGGACCAGTGGGACGAAGCCTGCGTCGCCTGGCGCGACGAACACGGCCCGCTCCCGTCGCCCGAGGCCATCACGCAGCTCGGGTTCGCGCTCCCACCCAACCCGCGGGGAGACGCCTGGATCGTCGCGGCCGACGGCGTGGTGCGCAGCGCCGCGGCCGACCAGGAGCGCGTCCGAAACCTTCGCGGCGACGAGTGGATGATCATTGGCCGGTAGCCGCCCCGCCCCCGGCCCGCCCGCCCGATGCTGAACGCCCGCCTCCCCCTCTGGCTCGTGCTCGCGGCGGTGGCGGCGGCGTACGTCGGTGTGCCCGCCGCGGGGTTCGTGTGGGACGATCAAGCCCTCATCGTGAGCAACCGCGTGCTCGACGCGCCCACGTTCGACAACGTGTGGCGCGAGGATTTGTGGTGTTGCACAGACACGAACTCCTCGGGCTACTACCGTCCGCTCCTGACGGTCACCTTCCTCCTCGACCACGCCCTGTACGGCAAGAACCCCGCGGGCTTTCACGTCACGAGCCTGCTCCTTCACCTCGGCGTGGTCGCCCTGGTCGCGGGGCTCCTCCGGCCGCGCCTCGGCGACGCCCGGGCGGCCGTGGCGGCCCTGATCTTCGGCCTCCACCCCGTGCAGTCCGAGGCCGTGGTGTGGGTGGCCGCCCGGAACGATTTGCTCGCCGCCGCCGGCGTTCTCGGCGCGCTCCTCGCGCTGGACAGCAAGCGGCCCGCGGTCGCCGCGCTCGCGGCGTTCGCGGCGGGTGTTTCGAAGGAGAACGCGTTTTTGCTCCCCGCCGTGCTCTGGGTGTGGCGCCGGGCCTGGGGGGAGCGCGTGGAGCGTACGGACGCCGTGGCGCTCGGCGCCGGCCTCGCGGCGGCGTTCGTGCTCCGCTCTCAGGCGGCGCTCGAAACCGAGATGCTCGAAGGCGCGGAGCTCGGCTTCGGCGCCGCCGCCGCGCTCCACGGCCTCGTCACCGTGCTCGGCTGGTTCGCGTGGCCCTGGCCGCTCACGAGCACGGCCACGGTGTACATGGCGCCGCCCGGGTTCGGGACGTGGGCGGCCGCGCTCGCGACGGTGGTGCTCCTCGCGGCCCTGATCGCGCGCGGCGGGTGGCGCGCGTTCTGGCTGCTCGCGCTCGGGGCGGGCGTGCTCGCGCCCAGCGCGCTCGGGTACCGCGCCTACGGCACGCTCGGCGAGCGGTACGTGTACCTCGCGCTCTTCGGCGTGGTCGCCGCGGTCGTCGCCACCGTCCCCGCACGGCGGTGGTCCGCCGCGGCCCTCCTCGGCGGGGCGGTCGCCTCACTCGGCGCGCTCCACGCGCGTGTCCCCGACTGGGCAACGGAGGAGACCCTCTTCGAAGCCGCGGTCCGCCGCGCGCCGGACAGCTACGCGTTCACGCAGCTCGCGCTCGAGCTCGCCCGCCAGAAGCGGTGGACCGAGTCCACCATCGCGTTCGACCGGGCGATCGGGGCCGCGCCGCTCCGGCTCGTGGCCTGCCAGTACGCGGTGCCCGTCGCGAGCCGCGTGCTCACCGACGCCGATCTCCTCGACCGCGCCGACGTGTGGGCCGCGCGCGGCTGCCGGGGCAAGCTCGGCTTCGACGGGGCCCGCGCCCACGCCCTCGCCGCGCGGGGGCTCTGGGCCGAAGCCGAGGTGGTCGCGCGCGGCTCCGCCCGAAACGACGTGCCGAAGCGTCGTGACGAAGTCGTGCTCGCCGCCGTCGATGAGCGCGCCGGCGACTTCACCTCAGCCGGGGCCCGCGCGGTGCGGTGGCCGGGCGGCGCGGCCGATTTGCGCTCCCAGGCCACGGCGCTCCTCCAGCGCCCCCTGCCCGATGTGACGCCGTGACGCGCGCCGCCCTCGGCCTCGGCGCCTCGCTCGGCCCACGCGCGGCCACGCTCCACCTCGCCGCCCGCGCCCTCGACGCCCACCGGCACATCCGCGTGGTGCGCGGCAGCCGCATCCTCGCCACGCCTCCCGTCGGCGGCGTCGCCCTGGCCTCGTTCCTCAACGTCGTGCTCCTCGTCGAGACGACGCTCTCCCCCGAAGCGCTGCTCGCCGTCGCCAAGGACCTCGAGGTGCGCCTCGGGCGGCGGCCCTCGCGCCGGTGGTGCGACAGGGTGCTCGACATCGACATCCTGCTCTACGGCGCCACGGTCGTCGCCACGCCCACCCTCCGCGTGCCGCACGCCCGCCTCGCCGAGCGCGACTTCTTCCTCCAGGCGCTCTCCGAGGCCTGGCCGGACGCCCCGAACCCGTGGACGGGGCTCCCGTGGTCGGCCACGCTCCGCCCCCGTTCGCTTTGCCCGGTTGTCGGCGTGCTTCCCATCGTTCCGGGCTGAACGCGCGCGCCGCGGCGCGCTCGGGATTCCGGCGCGCGCAGTTGCCGCGCGCGCCCGCCCGCAGTACGCGTCGCCTCCCTTTGGAGTCGCGACATGAAGCTCTTCCTGGACACGGCGAACATCGACGAGATCCGCGACGCCTGGTCGTGGGGCGTCATCGACGGCGTCACCACCAACCCCTCGCTCATCGCGCGCGAAGGC
>CAXNIN010000382.1:0-3683 GCA_964202365.1 Myxococcota bacterium
CGCGGCGTCGAGCCGCGCGAGGGGCTCCGCGAGCGCCGCGCGAACCGACGCGCCGGTGTCCGGGCGCGCGAGGAGCGCGCGGAGCGGCGCCGAACGGACCGCGGCGAACCAGCGCTCCTCGAAGCCGGGCGCTGCGCCGAGCGCGGTGATGGCGGCGGCAATCGTGAGCCCGGGCGCGGCGAGGAGCGCGAGGAGCGCGGCCTCCTGCCGCGCGGCGGCGGGGTCGAGCAGCGCGCGGCTCGTCACGGCGGACTCCGCCTGGAGCGGCGCGGCGTCGCGCGTGCGCCACGCCGTGTAGCAGCCGGGATCGAGGCCGACGCGGCGTTCGCCCTCCGTCGCGAGCACCACGAGCGGGTATTGGCGGCACACCGCCGGCTTCGCGTCCGCGCCGAACCGCGCGTGGATGGCGCACCGGTCACCGGCGAGAAACACGCAGCGACCGTCTACGATGGCGAGCCTGTCTCCGTCGAGGGGATCGGCCACTCCGAGCGCCTCTGCGTGCGAACGAATCGGCGCCACCTCTTCGGGCAGCAGGCGCACGCGCACGCCGCGGCACGAGCCGCCGCAGCCCGTGCAGGCGTGGTGGAGCGGGAACGAAGACGCGACGGACATGCCCGCGAGTATCCCACGGCGCGGGTTAGGCCGGCGGAATGGCGCACGTGCACCCCGTCCAGATCTACTACGAGGACACCGACTTCTCCGGTGTCGTCTACCACGCGAATTACCTCAAGTACTTCGAGCGTGCGCGCGAGCACCTCCTCGGCGTGAAGGACCTCGTCGACCTCTACCGCGACACCGGCATCGGGTTCGTGGTCTACAAGGCGGAGCTCACCTTCAAGGAAGGCGCGGTCTTCGGCGATTCGCTCGAGATCCGCACGACCGTGCGCGCCGAGAGCGACTACCGCGCGGTGTTCGTCCAGCAGGTGTGGCGGCCCGGCGGAAAGACCGCGCTCGTCGAGGGCCTCGTGCAGCTCGTGTGCGTGAACCGCGAGAAGCAGCTCGTTCCCCTGCCCGCATCGGTGCTGGGGCGCCTCAAGGAGTCGGGCGCCCTGTGATCCAGGTGTCGCGGCTCGGCCGTGCCGCCGGGTATTGTCCAGGTTCCGCGAGGCTGGCCCAGCGCTTGCTCCTTCGTTCGTACTCCCGAGGCACTCCATGATTCGCTCCCTCCTCCTCGCGCTCTCGCTCGTCGCCTGCTCCGGCGGCGAGGACTCCGACATCAACGACGACACCGCCGCGGACGCCGACACCGACGCGGACACCGACACCGACACCGACACCGACACCGATACGGACACCGATACCGACACCGACACCGACACCGACACGGACACCGACGGCCCGGACACCGGCGACACGGACGAGCCCGACACCGGTGACACGAACGAGCCCGACACCGGCGCCGAGCCCGACACCGGCGCCGAGCCCGACACCGGCGACGGTCCCGACACCGGCGCGTGCGACGCCGCCGACCTGGTCTTCGCCGCAGAGACCTGGGACTCCACCTCGACCGCGGTGACGACGTTCGGGTACGGAGAGGAGGTGACGCTCGCGGGCGTCATCTACAACCCCTGCGCCACCGACGTGGCGTTCACCACACCGGACACCTGCCTGCTCACCACCGCCGAGGTGGTCGACGCGCGCGGCGCCGGCATGGGAACCGCCTTCGCGTGCGCGGCCGTGGTGACGACCTGGACCGTGCCGGCCGGGGGCAGCATCCACGAAGCCATCAACTTCGGCGCGCTCAACCCTGCGACCTACACGGCCGGCATCGGCTTCAACATCCGCCGCACCTCCGCCACCTCCACGTTCACCGTCACGCGGTAGCGTCGTCCTGCGATTCCGTCCGGTACGGGCGGGCGGAATCGCGGGCCCTCGAGGCGCCTTGTACAGCCACGAGGGCTGGCGATGGGGCGTCCGACCGGACTTCTGTACAAGCCGATCTCGCTGCCGCCGGACGGCGCCGCCGTCTACGGGCGCGCCCTCGGCGCGCTCCGAGAGGCCGGACTGTCCTACCTGGTGGGCGGGGCCTGGGCCATGGCGCACCTCGCCGGGGTGTGCCGTTCCACCAAGGATCTGGACCTGTTCGTGCGACCGGCCGATCTCGCCCCGGTGCTCGACGCGCTCGCGGGCGCGGGGTTCGACGTAGAGGTCGTGTCTCCGCGTTGGCTCGCCAAGGCGTGGCGCGGGCCCCTGTTCGTCGACATCATCTTCAGCTCGGGCAACGGCATCGCCACGGTGGACGACGCCTGGCTCACCCACGCCATTCCCGGCGAAGCGCTGGATCAACCTGTGCTGTTCTGCCCGGTGGAAGAGACCATCTGGTCGAAGGCGTGGATCATGGAGCGCGAGCGGTACGACGGCGCGGATGTCGTCCACCTGCTCCGGGCGTGTGGCGCCGAGCTGGATTGGGAGCGCCTGCTGGCGCGGTTCGGCGAACACTGGCGGGTGCTCTACGGTCACCTCGTGTTGTTTGGCTACGTGTACCCCGGCGAGCGCGCGCCCGTGCCCACCTGGGTGCTCCGCGAGCTCGGCGACAAGCTCTCCGCCGAGCTGCTCGCGCCGGCCGGCACCGCCCCCTCCCCGCTGCTGTGTCGCGGCACGCTCCTCTCCAAGCAGTATCTGCACGACCTCGACGAGCTCGGATACATCGGCCCCGACGAACCTTTGCCGCTCACGCTGCATGACCCAAAACGTTCGCATCGCAGCCGCGGGTGATCTCCACTACACCGTCGGGAGCCGCGGGGCGCTCCGACGCGTGTTTGGGGAGGTGCGCGCGCGCGCCGACGTCCTCCTGTTGTGCGGCGACCTCACGGACAACGGCCTCCCCGAGGAAGCCGCCATCCTCGCCGAAGACCTCCACATGATCGGTATCCCGACGCTCGCGGTGCTCGGCAACCACGACTTCGAGTCGGGCGCGGCCGACGTAGTGACAGCGGAGCTCCGCCGCGTGGGCGTGAAGGTGCTCGACGGCGACAGTTGTGTCATCGGAGAGATCGGCTTTGTAGGCGTGAAGGGCTTCGGCGGCGGCTTCGGCCGACGCGCGCTCGGCCCCTGGGGAGAGAGCGCAATCAAACACTTCGTGCAGGAAGCCGTCGACGAGACGATGAAGCTCGAACGCGCCATGGCACGCCTCTCCACGGAAACGCGCGTGGTGCTCCTCCACTACGCGCCCATCCAAGAGACCGTCGTGGGGGAGGCCGTGGAAATCTACCCTTTCCTCGGGTCGAGTCGGTTGGAAGAGCCCATCGAGCGCTACGGGGCCGCGTTCGCGGTGCACGGGCACTGTCACCACGGCGCCCCCGAGGGCCGCACCCGGAGCGGAACGCCGGTGTACAACGTCGCGATGCCGCTCTTGCGACGGGCGTTCCCGGGCCAGGCGCCGTTTCGCACGTTCGAGGTCCCGACACAACGAAACTGACGGCCTCCCCCTTCCCGAACCACGAGATGCGCCTGCACCTCCGCTGCCGTCACGGAGGCTCTCATGCCCCACATCCAGCCCATCCTCGACGCCCATTGGCGCGTGCTCCGCGCGCAGCTCCAGGCGTGTGTCACCGCGTGCGCGGCCTGCGCGGAGGAGTGTGAGCGCCACGCCAAAATCCACGGTCACTGCCGCGTTTGCGCGGAGGCGTGCCGGGCGTGCGAGAAGGGGTGTCAACAGGTGCTCGGCAAGGTGCCGGCGATGG
>CAXNIN010000383.1:0-3679 GCA_964202365.1 Myxococcota bacterium
GTGCTCACCATGCAGAAGCCGTGCGGCGGCTGCGCGAGCGTGCTCGCCGCCATGAGCGTTTGCGCGAGGTCGACCTCGCCGTCGCCGAGGGCCGCCCACTCGAATTTATTTGTTCCCCACACGAAGATCCGCTCGCCGACGCGCTGGAGCGGCTGCGGGTGGAACTGGCTCCACGGCGCGAGGTAGCGCACGTCCTTGAGGTGGTACGCGACCACGCGGCCGCCCCACGCGCGCACCATTCGCGCGAAGTCCATGGCGCCGAGCAAATCTCCTTCGCTCGCGACGAACCGGTTGGCGGGATCGTCGATGAACCCCACGAGATCCCAGCCCGTGCCGCGCAGGCCGCGGCAGCAGTGGTGCACGTCGTGGAGGTCGGAGAGGTACTGGCCGTGGTGGATTTCGAGGCCGAGCACCACGCGTTTTCCGGTAGTGACGGACAACTCGCGGGTGATGCCCTCCCACTGGAGAATCGTGGCGACGCTCTCGTCGCGAAGCTGGCGGCGCACGTCGTGCCAGCGGCCGGGGAGCGAGCGGGCGCGCGCGTACAAATCCCCGCCGAGAACGCGCAGAATCAACGTGCCGTCGGGGGAGGCTTCGGCGAGGCGGTACGCCTGCTCGATGACGTGGCGGCCGTAGTCGAGGTCTTGCGGGACGCAGGCGCCCATGTAGGCGCTCGTCATCGCGATGGGCACGCCGTGCTCCCAGGAGAGCGCCACGGCGCGGTCCACGGACGTAGAATCGCCGATGTCGAAGTCGGAATTGTGGTGGGCGACGGCCCACACCCGGCCGGGGTCGGACGCGGCGTCGCGGCGCGAGCGGAGGTCGACGAACACGGGGTAGCTCGCGACGTCGGCGGCGGCGCGGGCGAGGCGGAACACTTCGTCGATCGGCCGCTCGGCGATGATCATCGAGTTCACCGCCATCGCGACGGGCACGGACACCTGCTCCGCGATGGCGCGCTTGTTGAGCTTCCCCGAGGGGAACGCCGGCAGTTCGTCGCGCAGCTCCACGATGCGCGGGACCATGGCCGCGGGCAAGTGCTTGCGGCAATACGAGAGGATGTCCTCGCGGGAGAGCGCGGCACCGGGCGCGGGCACGATGACGGCGCGCGGCACCTCGCCGCGGAGCGCGTCGCGCGCGGGCACGACCACCGCCTGCTTGACACCCGGGAGCGCCGCGAGGGCCCGCTCGATGTCGAGCAGGTACACCTTCACGCCGCCCACCTTGATCATCTCCTCGCGCCGGCCGAGGAAGCGCAGATACCCACCTTCTTCCTCGCGGACGAGGTCGCCCGTGTGGTACCAGCCGCCGACGAACTTCGCGGCGGTGGCCTCCGGGCGGTCGCGGTAGCCGCCGACGACGGCCGGGCCCTTCACGCAGAGCTCGCCGATGCCGGTCTCGGGGTCGGTGTCGATGACCTTCACGTCATAATGCGCAACCGGTTTCCCGAGCATCTCGAGCCGACGATCGGCCTGCCAAGGCGGCACGTGGAGCACCACGCCGGTGGTCTCCGTGCAACCCCAGATGGGCACGAACGCGCAGCCGAGGCCGGCTTCCACGCGGCGCACCAGCTCCGGGGGGACCACGGCGCCGCCGGCCTCGCCGAAGCGCAGGTCGGGGAAGCGCTCGCCCTCGGAGACGTGGGTGAGGAGCAGATCGAAGACGCTCGGGATGGCGAAGAGCCAGGTGACGCGCTGTTCCTGGAGGGTGCGCACCACGGTGCGCGGGCGGAGCGTGTCGAGCATCACGCACGTGGCGCCGACGGCGAGCGGGCGGGCGAAGTGCTCGTGCGGGTGCGAGTAGGGCGCGAAGAGGCAGAGGAAGCGGTCGTCTTCGGTGAACGGGAAGATGTCGAGGACCGCCCGGCTGTTCCACTGCACGTTGGCGTGCGTGGTGGGCGCGCCCTTCGGCATCGACGTGCTGCCGCTCGTGAAGTTCATGTAGCAGACGGCGTCGGGGTTCTCCGACGGGGGCAGGGCCCCGGGCGCGCCGTGCGTGAGCTGCAGCAGGGCCTGCTCGCCGCGGATCACGCGCGCGGCGTCTCCGAGCAGGCGTTGGGCGACGTCCGCTTCGGCTTCCTTCGGGGCAAACACGAGATCGACGCCGCCCTGGCGGATGACGTTCTCGATGCGGGCGGGGTCGCTGCCGTCGATGGGGGTGTAGATGCCGCCCGCGCGCGCGGTCGCGAGGAACAAGGCGGGCAGTTCCCACGTGCGCTGCGGGAAGGCGAGCAGGTGCCCGCCCGGGGTGAGGCCCGCCGCGCGCAGCCCGGAAGCCATGCGTCCCACCAGGGTTTCGAGCTCGGCCCAGGTGATGCGGCGGTCGCGGTCGATGATGGCGACGTGATCGGGCCGGCGCTCGGCGTGGAGGCGGAGCGTGGCGTCGAGCGTGAGTTGGGTGAGCTCGGCTGGGATCATTTCTCGTACTTCCGCCAGCGCTCGTCCGGCGCGTAGTCGACGAAGAGGGGGTGGTCGTCCACCGCGTTGCGGAGGCGACAGTGGAGCAGCCACGTGCCGTATTGTTCGGGGTGCGCGCGGAGCCAGCCTTCCACCACGCGCAGGTACGCGGCGGCGAGCGACTCCGGCGTGTGGCCCGAAGGGTCGATAGGGGCGCCGAAGTGGCAGATGTCCGGGCCTTCCGGCGGGCACTCCACCATCGTGGGCACGATGGACGCGCCGGTGGAAATCGCCATGCGGTACGGGCCGGGGTTGATCAGCGCTTCGCGGCCGAGGAACGGCACCTTGAAGAACTTGTTGCCGATGCGGCCATCGAACGCGATGCCCACAATCTCGTTGTCGGCGAGGCGGCGGAAGAGCTGGCGGAGCGGCGTTTCCATCGTGAGGAACCGCGCGGGGAGCTGATCTTCGCTCTCCTCCCGCACCCGGCGCGTCTCCGCGCGGAACCAGTTGTGCCCGAAGAGCTCGGGGTGCTCCGCCGCGACTTCCACCGGCGCCAGTCCGCGCGCGGCGTACTGGGTGTACGGGTACCCGGCGAGCGACACCGCCGCGATCATCATCATGAAGTTCCCGGCGTGGGGGAACAGGATGATCGCGCCCTTCTTTCGGGCGAGGCCCTCGTCGAGATGGTGCTGGTCCTGGAACTTGAGGTAGCCGGACCAGTTGTCCTTGGTGAGCTTGCCGAGCAGCAGCTCCTCGTAGTGCGCGCGGAACGCCACGCGGTAGGCGTTCTCCACGGCGTCGGCGCCGACTTCCCCGAAACAACGCCGGTATTCGTCAGCCATCACCTCCCGCCCGGGGCCCGCCGCGAGGTATTGCAGCCGCCAGAGGGGAAACACGCTCCGCACCACTTCCGGGCGCTGCACCGGCAGCAACTTCCGCGCTTGCACCCAAAACAACCAGCGGGCGACGTCGCCTGGGCGAACCGCGCTCTGGGCGCCGGGCGGCGGCGGGGGTGCGGGAGAGGCGGGCGGCTCGGACGACGACATGCCGCGTTCCTAGCCCGGCCGTCGCCGCGGCGCCGCGCGTGAGGTGCGGCAGAAGTGGGCCACGCCCCGAATGGCTCGCAACCGCCCTCTCGCCATCGGGAGGCCGCCGCCGTCGTGTCCCCACCGCCCCGACGGCGAGCGCCGCGCGCACCAGCCGGCGCCCTACCGCACCACCAAGAGCCCCACCACCGACACGAACGCCCACAGCAGCACCCCGAGCGCCAGGGGCCGCAC
>CAXNIN010000384.1:0-3646 GCA_964202365.1 Myxococcota bacterium
TCGGCGCCGTGGTGGTCGCGGCGGACGACACCGGGCGGCTCGCCCTCGGCGCCGACCACTACGTCGAGCTCAGGCCCGAAGGCCCCCGGGTAGACCCCGGCGCGATGAAGGTGAACGGCCTCGACATCGACGCCCTCCGCCGCGACGGCACCCCCCGCCGGGAGGCCCTCGAGGCGCTCACCGCGTGGGTGAAGGCGCACACGAAGAAGGGCACGAAGCCGGTGTTCGTGGGCCACAACGCCCCGTTCGACTGGAGCTTCGTCTCCTGGTGTTACGCGGCCGAGGACATGCCGAACCCCTTCGGCTACAAGGCGCTCGACACCAAGGCGCTGGCGACGGGCCGGCTCAACCTCCACTGGTTCGACTCGTCGAAGGAGGTCCTCCAGGAGCGCCTCGGCCTCCCCGTCGAGGACACGACGCTCAAGCACCGCGCCGATTACGACGCGCGCTACCAGGCTCTCCTCCTCATCAAGCTCCTGGAGGCGTAGATGTGCGGCTTCGTCGGCATCATCGGCGTCGAACGCGCCGCCCCCATGCTCTCCGCCGGCCTCCAGGCCGTGCAGCACCGCGGTCAGGACGCCTGCGGCATCGCCACCGTCGAGCACGGCCGCGTCCACCTCTTCAAGGAACTCGGGAGCGTGGCCGGGGTGTTCAGCGAGCCTGTGCTCCGCGGCCTCACCGGGCGCGCCGGCATCGGCCACGTGCGCTACCCCACCGTGGGCGGCGGCAGCCGGGAGGACGCCCAGCCCTTCTACACGCGCCGCCCCGGCGTGGTGATGGCCCACAACGGGAACGTCACCAACCTCCCCGAGCTCGAATCCTGGCTCGCGAGCCGCGGCATCCGCGTACAGTCGCAATGCGACGTTGAGCCCATCCTCCTCGTGTTCGCCGAGGCCCTCGGCGCGCGCCGGCCGAGCGGGCACACCGCGGAGGACGTGCGCGAGGCCGTCCGCGAGGTCTACACGCGCGTGCGCGGCGCCTACTCGTGCGCGGCCGTGCTCGAAGTGGACGGCGTGGAAGCGCTCGTCGCCTTCCGGGACCCGCACGCCATCCGCCCCGGCTGCTACGCCTACAGCGCCGAAGGCGGCTGGGCCGTCGCGAGCGAGTCCGTCGCGTTCGACGCCCTCGGCTTCACCCGCGTGGACGACCTCCCCGCCGGCGAGGTCATGATCTTCCGGCCCGGGCAGGCGCCGCTCCGGCAGTCCGTCGCGCCCGACGAGCCGCGCAACTGCATCTTCGAGCGCATCTACTTCGCGCGCCCCGACTCCCAGATGGAGGAGGGCCGCGTGTACCAGGTGCGCTGGGAGCTCGGCGAGCGCCTCGGGCGCGAGTGGAAGGCCCGCGGCCTCGAAGCCGACGTGGTCGTGCCCGTGCCGGACACCTCCCGCACCGCCGCCCAGGCGATGGCCGAAGTGCTCGGCATCCCCTTCCGCGAGGGGTTCATCAAGAACCGCTACTCGGGCCGCACCTTCATCATGCCCGACGCCACCACGCGCCAGGCCGCCCTCCGGCTGAAGCTCAACCCGATCCCGGAGATCTTCGAGGGGAAGCGCGTCATCCTCGTGGACGACTCCATCGTCCGCGGCACCACCGTGCGTCGCCTCGCCGATCTCGTTCGCGCCGTGCGCCCCACCGAAGTGCACATGGCCGTGTACAGCCCGCCCGTGCGGAACCCCTGCTACTACGGCATCGACATGCCCACGAAGGACGACCTCGTGGCCGCGCGGCTCTCCCCCGCGGAGTGGCCCGCCGCGTTCGGGGTGGACTCCGTCACGTTCCTCTCGCCGGAAGGCCTCCGCGAGAGCGCCGGCCGCAAGGTGTGCATGGCGTGTTTCGACGGCGAATACGTGGTGCCGGTGAGCGCGCACGAGGCCGCGGACATCGTCGCCGACCGGAAGAAGACGGCGGGCTGACCGGCGGGCGGCGCGGGCGGCGCTACTGCACGTACCCGAGCGGAAACTCGTACGTGGTGCCGCTCGGGCACGTGGCGTCCAGCCAGTGGAGGTGGACGTTGGCGCTCACGTTGTAGCAGCGGGTGAGCGGGCGGGGCATCGCGCTCGACGGCGCGGCGGCGGCGTAGCCGAGGAGCCGCTCGGTGGTGCGGCCCTCGCACGCGCCGTCGCCGGAGATGAAGTGGTCGGCGCCCGAGTAGCACCGGTACAACGCCACGCGGTCGCTGCCGCCGCTGGCGTAGAGGCCGAACGGGCCGTCGCCGCCGTCGCCCTGGCACAACCCCGGCGGCGCGTAGTGGGGGTTGCACCCCTCTGTCCACCCGGCGGCCACGAGGGAGTCGACCTCGCTCCGCTCCACGGTGGGCACGTGGTCGCCGAGGATGGCGCTGCCGCTCGACCGCACGGCGTACACCATCACCCGGCCCTCCGCGAGCTGGCAGCACGCCTCACTCCCGTCCGAGCACGACGTCGCCCCGGTCCGGTACACCCGCAAACAGGAACGCAACAGGTCGTACCCGGCGCCGCCGTCCTGCACGGTGGGCTCGAAGTCGCGGTTGAGATCGGCGCCGTAGGTGTCCACCCACAACCAATCGGCGGTGGCGTCCCCGACGTTGGTGACCCCCATGCTCTGCCGGAGGCCGCCGTAGCTGGCGTCGTACGGGTTGGCCTGGGGTTGGGCGATGTGATCGTTCCACGCGTTGAGGATCAGCACGTCGGGCTGCACGGCGAACGCCGTCTCCATCTGCTTCTGGAAGGTGAGCCCGTCGAGCCGGCCCGAGGCCTGGAACGGGAGGCTCGCGTAGCCCACCTGGTAGGAGCGGCTCGCGCTCACGACGGTGCCGAGCGGGGAGCTGGTCGTGTACCACTGGTTGCACGCCGTGGTCGGCGACAGGAGCGTGGTGAAGTTCGCGCCCGTCGTGCACGGCTGCATCCAGCCGGCCGTGCCCGCCGCGAGCGTGTCCGTACCGAGGTTGCCCCAGAGCGGCACCGGCGTGACGCCCGCCGCCGCGATCTCCGCAACGAGCGCGGTGTCCACCGCGCCGATGCCCACGTAGAACATGGCCGGCACGCCGTCCGGCGCGAACACGACATCCCGCTGGGCGCCCGCGTAGGCGGCGAGCACGCGCCGCACCATCGGCTCGGAGCCGGACGGGAGCTGGGTGAGGTTCACCCAGGCCGCGATCTGCGGCGTGGGCACGCCCTCGCGCCGCAACTGCCCCCATTCTTCGAGCAACACTTCGAACGGGCGCAGGCCGATCACGTCGCCCACCTCGTCGAAGGCGGGGAGGTTGGTGATGTCGACGTACACGAAGTCGACGCCGGCGTCCCAGAGCTGGCTGGCGTGGGTGCGTGCCGTTGCGGAGATGTTCGGGCAGGTGGGGAACACCGTGCTGTCGGAGTCCTGGCGGTAGAGGCAGTAGAAGCCGAGCTCGGGCTCCTGGTGGTAGTGGAACGCCTGGGCGAGCCCGTAGAGCCCGGCGTCGTACACGAGGTCGGCGAAGGTGCCGTTGCCCGCGATCACCTCGTCCACCGTCTCCGGCGCCCCGCCGCGCGCGGCCCACGCCTGCGCCGCGTAGGTGTGCCACGTCAGGTAGAACATGCCGACGCGCTGGTCCCGGTAGGTGAGGACGAGGGGCTCGGTGTCGGTGTCCGCGTCGGTGTCGGCGTCGGCGTCGGTGTCGGTGTCGGCATCG
>CAXNIN010000385.1:0-3640 GCA_964202365.1 Myxococcota bacterium
CTGCTCGGCCTCGCGGCCGGGCCCGCGGCCTGGCTCCTGCTGCCGCCGCTCCTGCGGCCCGGCGTGTTGCCGGGCCTTCCGTCGACCGGCGTGTTCCCGCTCCTGCACCGCTGGTGGGCCCTCACCACCACGGCGCCGCCGCGCTTTCCGGACCCCGCCGACCCCGCTCCCACCGATGCGCTCGCGCTCGTCGTCTCCCCGCTCACCGCGCTGCTCGGCGCGCCCGGGGCGCTCACGGTGGTGCTCCTGGCGGGCTTCGTCGCGACGCTCGTGGTGACGTGGCGCTTCACGCGCCGGTTCGCGGACCCGTGGACAGCCGCCGCCGCGACCGCCGCCTTCACGGCGTCCCCCGCGGTGATCGCGGGCGTGGCGAGCGGAGAGGTGGACGCCTGGCACGGCTGGGCAGCGATTGGCCTCGCGCTCGCGACAGGCCCCGCGGCGCTCGTCGTGGGCGCGCTGGCGGCGCTCGTTGCGCCCACGCTGCTCCCGGCGGCGCTGCTTCCCGCGGCCTTCGTGCTCTGGACGCGCGAGGGGCCCACGCGGTGGTGGCCGCTCGGGGGGTGGGCCGCGGCCGTCGGGCTCCGTACGCTGCTCGGGTGGCCGAGCGGCGCGCGCACCGGGGGCATCGAGGCGTGGTTCGCCCGGGTGGAGCTCTCGCCCGCGCCCGACCGTGTCGGGGAGGTGTACGTCGGCGTCGCCGCGGTCGCGCTGCTCACGTTCGGCCTCGCGCGGCCCGAGGCCCGCCGCTACGTCTGGCTCGGCCTCGCGGCGCTCTTCGCGGCCTCCTGGAACGCGCCGCTCCCGCCGGAGCGCTTCCTTGTGCTGGTGCCGCTCGCCGGCGCGTTGGCTGGCCTCACGGCGGTGCGAGGCTTCGCGCCGGCGTGGGGCCCGGCGGCGGCCGTGTGGGTGGCCACGGCGTTGGTGGGTGAGGGGTGGAAGGGCGTTGCGGTGGATGTGCCGCTCGCGACGATTTCCCTCGCCGCGCCGGCCGATCGCGCCGCGGTCGGCGAAGGGCCCGTGCTCGATCTGCCGGCTTCCCGCCCGGCGCTTCGGCGCGGCGCGTGGGCGCAGGCGTGGCACGGGCAGCCCGTCGCCAGCGACGGCGAAGGCCACCTCGCGCCCGCCGCAGCGGCCCTCGCCGCCACGCTCTCCACCGGCGGCTGCGCGGACCCCGCCACCGTCGGCTTCCGCACGGTCATCGCGCGGCGCGAGGGCAGCCTCCGCGAGCTCGGCCCGCTTCGGGCTTGCCTCGGCGAGCCCGCCTGGGACAACGGCGCCGTCGTCGTCTGGCGCATCGCGGACGGCGGCGTTCCCGGAGCCGCCGCGGCGTCGGCGCCCGGCGAAGGAGCGCCGCCCGCGGTGCCCGGCCCTACTCCGGAACCCGGCTCTCCAGACCCGGGTCCGTCAGGCCCGAGGTGAGCGCCCCGGCGAGGCCCTGGGGGAGCTCCTCGAGGTCGAGGCCCTCGGCCTGGAGCTGCTTGACCACGGCCTCCTCTTCGGTGAGCCACGCGGCGATGGCGCGGCCCGAGTGGTCGCGGAGGTCGCCGCCCGGGGCCGCGCCCGCGCGCCCCTCCAGCAGCGCCGCCCGCGCCGGGTAGCGCTCCGCGAGCCGCCGCCACGCCACCGGCGCCGCGCGCATGTAGAGCTGCACGGCGCGGATGGTGCCCGGGCGCGCGAGGGTGGAAGCCGGGCGGTCGAGGCCGCCGCCGAGCGCGCGCACCTCGCCCGGAACGCGGTCGTTCGGGCGGATGAAGCCGGGGCCTTCGGGGATCTCCTGCCCCTCGGGGAGGGGCGCCGCCATGGGGCCGTCGCCCGGAATCGCGCCCAGGAGCAACATACCGGTCACGACGCCGGCCCCCGCGACCGCGGCCTGCCGGGCCTCGCCGTCGCGCTCGACGGCACCGGGCGCCACCGCCGAGGCGGCGCGCCCGAGCGTGTACGCCGCGGCGGCCCAGGCGCACATCCCGAAGAGCACCATCCGCGGCTCCGCGCCGATGTGCTCCGGGAAGAACGCGAGCGCATAGAACGCCAGCATCAACGGTACGAACAGCGCGGCCTCGCCCACGAGGAGCACGAACACGGGGTAGGCAAGCGGCGCGTAGAGCACGTGGAACCCGGCGGCGTCCGCGCCGAGCCACGCGGTGAGGAGCGCCATCCCGGCGAGCGCCGTGCGGGTGGAGGGCCGCGCGGCGGGCACCACGGCGACCGCCGCCAGCGTGATCCACTGGAGCGGCTCGTGGCGACTCCACCCGAAGAACCGCATCCACTCGGGCGCGGGGTTCGTGCCGACGAGCCAGTCGGGGTCGATGGTGGCCTGGAACTTCAGGGTGCCGAGGATCGCGGCCACGAGCTGCGAGAGCGGCGTCACGGTGAGCGCGAGCGCGAGCGCCGAGAGCCCGACGACGGCGGTGCCGACGAGCGGGCGCCAGCGCCGCGTCGCGAGCAGGGGCAGGAGCAAGGCGGCGGGGACGAGCTTGAGGGCGCCGCCCAACCCGAGGAGCGCCCCGGCGACGAGCGCGAGGGCCCACGCGCGAGCCGGGGGGGCGTTGCGGGGGGGCTCGGCCCCCCCGCCCCACGAAGCGGATGCACCGACCGCCGCCATCGCGAGCGCGCACAACGCGCCGAGCACCATGTTGATCTGGCCCAACCGGACACATTCGGCCGTGACCGGGTGCCACGCGAGCGCCGCGGTGAGGCCCGCGGCCCACGCGAGGCGCGTCCAGCCGTCCCCCCGGGCGAGCGCCCCCGCCGCCACCCCGAAACCGAAGACAGCCGCCAGGAGTATCCAGCGCCACACGGTGGTGAACGTGGTCCACGAGAGGTCCGAGAGGGGGCGCATCAGTACGCCCGTGGTGGCGGGGTAGAGCGTGGAGAACGTTGCGGCCCCGACGGAGAGATCGCGGGCGTCGTACATTTCCGCGAGCGAACGTTCCTGCGTGGGGTCGAGGCCCGCGGCCACGGCTGCGCCCGAGAGGTAGAGCGGGAGGGCGTCCGACGCGCGCGTCTCCGCGTGGCCCACGATCTCGGCCTCGGCGACCCGGGCCAGCCCCGCGAGCGCGACCGCGAGGGCCACGAGCGCGAGGAGGGGGCGGAGGTGGCTCACTCGCTGGCCCCGTGGGCCCGGAGCCGGGCATTCAGCGTGAGGCGGCGACGTTCGGGCGAGGCGATGATCGCGGGGCAAGGCTGGTCAGCGCGCGTGTAGTAGAGGCGATCCGCGAAGCTCGCGCCGGTGGCGCAGAGCTCGAGCGATACGCCGGCTCCTTCCTCGTCGATGGCGTACACCACGCTCCACCCCATCACCTGGCGCTGCACGAGCAGCCCGAACGGCGACTGCGCGGGCACCGTACCCTCCGCGACGGCCGCGAGCGCGCCGAACGTGAGGCCGTCCGGGGACGTAGCGGCCGAGACGCGGCGTCGATCCTCGGTGACGAACAGCGTCCACGTGCCGTCGCCCTCTAGGCGCACGCTCGGGTCCACGAGGCCCACCCCTTCGAGCCGGGCGCCGGGTTCGCGGACGAGCGCGTCGAGCGTGGGGCCGCGCCAGGAGCGGATCTCCGTGGGGTGGAGCGCGGGGTCGACGGCGCGGTCGGCGCCGGTGAGCTCGGCGGCGTAGACGCGGAGCGTGCCGTCGGGGAGCGTG
>CAXNIN010000386.1:0-3635 GCA_964202365.1 Myxococcota bacterium
CGCGAAGCGCCACGCCTCGGGCGCGTCGCCCGCCCGGATCGCGGCGAGGAGGTCGGCTTCGAGCCCCGTCACGCGCTCGGGCGAGGGGCGCCGCCACGCCATCGGCGAGGAAAGCCAGTAGTGGTGCCAGTTTCCCCATTTGCGGGTGATCACGAGGTCTTCGGCGGCGGCGGCGCGCGCGTACGGCGCGGTCTCGGCGCCGCCGGCGAGCCCCTCGAGCGCGAGCGCGCGGTCCGCGAAGGCGCGGTGCGCGCCGGGCGACCAGGCGAGCGCGGCGCTGACGACGAACACGAACGGCATCGGGAGCTCCCGCGGTCAGGTAGCACGGCGCGGCGCGGGCTTCTGGTGCGGGCCGCTTCCCCGGCGTTGGGACGGACCTACGTTCCGGTGTGACGAGCGCGGCCGACTACCTGCCTTCGACGCCCACCCTGGACGAGCTCCGGGCCGCGGTGGAGGGCTGCCGCGGGTGCCCGCTCTACGCCTGCGCCACCCGTGTCGTGTTCGGCGAGGGCCCGGCCGACGCCGTGGCGATGTTCGTCGGCGACGCGCCCACCGCGGAAGAAGACCGTGCCGGACGCCCGTTCCTCGGGCCGCCGGGGCGGCTCCTCGAGCGCGCGCTCGCCGAGGTCGGGATCGACCGAACGGAGGTGTACGTCACGAACGTGGTGAAGCACGCGCGCGGCGAGCCGCGCGGGCGACGGCGCACGCAGTGCGCGCCGGACGACGCGCACGTCGCGGCGTGCCGCCCGTGGCTCGACGCGGAGCTCGCCGTCGTGCGGCCCGCCGTGCTCGTGTGCCTCGGCGCCGCCGCGGCCCGCGCGGTGCTCGGGGAGGGCTTCCGCGTGCGCCGTCAGCGCGGCGTCTTCCTGCCCTCGCCGCTGGCCCCGCACGTGCTCGCGACGGTGCACCCGTCGGCGGTGCTGCGCGCGCGCGGTGAGGAGGCGCGCCGGGTGGTGTACACGCGCTTCGTGGACGACCTGGCGCGCGTCGCGGAGCGGCTCCGCGCGGTGCACGCGGGCGTGTAGGCGCGGCGCCGTCAGTCCCCGACGAGGTCGACCGCGGCGGCGTCGATGAACCCGGCCTCGGCGCCCTGGCGCAGGAGCGTGCGGATGCCGTCGCGGCCGTCGGCGCCGTAGTCGAGGGTGTCCGCGTTCGCGTAGAGCGAGAGGTAGAGGTCGACCGCCTCGCGCGTCTTCAGCGCGCCGCCGCGGGCGAGGAGCCAGGTGATGGCGTCGTCGCGGTGGGCGAGCCCGTGCGCGATGCTCGCGCGGATCACGGCGTCGGCACGCGCGATCACGTCCGGCGCGAGCTCGCGCCGAATGACGTTGCCGCCGAGGGGGAGGGGGAGCCCGGTGCGGTTGTACCACCACGCGCCGATGTCCACGAGCTGTACGAAGCCCTGGTCCGCGTAGGTCAGCCGGCCCTCGTGGATGATGAGGGCGGCGTCGACCTCGCCGGCATGCAGGGCGTCGAACTGCAGGTGCGTCGGGAAGATCGGGATGGTGACGGGCTGGAACGGCGTGATGAGCCGCAGCACGAGCGCCGCGGTGGTCGTCATGCCGGGGACGGCGATCTTGCGGTCGCGTAGAAGCTCGCCGACGCGCTTGCCGGTAGCGGCGCCCTCGGCGAGCAGGGCGGGCTTGGCGATGACGAGCGGGCCGTAGCCGCGCCCGACGCTGCCGCCGTGCGCGAAGAGCCGGTAGTTCGCGGCCACCGCGGGGTAGTGCGCGATGGAGATGGCGGTGACGTCGGGGCCGTCGCCGTCCGCCATGCGGTTGAGCAGGTGCGTGTCGCGCGCGACGACCTCGAATTCGAGGCCCTGGGTGTCGATCAGCCCCTCGGTGATCGCCCGGAACATGAAGAGATCATCGGCGTCGGGCGAGATGGCGCAGCGCAGCTTCACGGCGGCTCCGGTGGGGCGCGAACGTATCGCGGAGCGGCCTTCGGGGGGCGTTGCGGGGGCCCTCCCCCGCCCCATGAAGATCGGAGTTCAGAGCGTGGTCGGGTCGGTGATGCGGGCGTTCGTCCTACGCATACGCTGGCCGAGGACGCGCATCATCTTCCAGAGGACCTCGTTGCCGAGCTCCGGCTCGCGCCGGCAGAACTCGCGGAGCTGCTCGGCGGAGACGCTGATCGCGCTGCCGAAGCTGACGCCGGCCACCGAGGCCGACCGGGGGAGCTCGTCCGCCATGGCGAGCTCGCCGAAGTGTTCGCCTGCTCCGAAGCGGGCGATCACGAGCCCGTTCACCCTCACCGCCACCTCGCCTTCGAGGACGACGAACATGCTCGTGCCGGGGCTGCCCTGTTCGACGAGGAGCTCGCCGGGCGCGAAGTAGTGCTCCTCGACGATGCGGCCCACCTGGAGGCGGGCGGCGTAGGGAAGATCCTCGAAGAGGAACATGGTCTCGAGCATGCAGGCGCGCGCGGCCATCTCCTCGCCGCGATCGACCCCTTCGGGGTCGAGCAGGACGATGGTGATGTTGTCCGGGCCGCCCCTGTCGAGCGCGGCCTGGAGCAGCGCGTCGACCGCGCCTTCGAGGTCGTCCCGGCCGCCTTCTTCGAGGATGAGGTCGGGCGCGACGACGTCCGAGAGGCCGTCGGAGCAGAGCACGAGGCGGTCGCCGGGGAGGAGATCGACCGCGGCGAGCGAGGGCTGAACGGTGGGGTAGAGCCCGACGGCGCGCGTGATGACGTGCCGGTGGCGGGAGGCGCGGGCCTCCTCGTAGGTCATCTTGCCGGTGCGCACGAGCTCGTTGACCATCGAGTGGTCTTCGGTGAGCTGGCGGAGCTCGCCGTCGCGCACGAGGTAGGCGCGCGAGTCGCCGACGTGTGCGAGGAAGGCCGTCGTCTTGCCGAGCACCCCGGCCACCACGGTGGTGGTCATCCCGGCGCGGCCTTCGGCCTCCGCCGTCTCGTAGATGCGACGGCTCGCGGTCTGGAGCACCTCGTCGATCGCGGCGAGCACGGCGTTGCGCGTGTCGATGCTCGGGTTGTCGTCGTACGCGGCGACCTTCCGCGCGACAGGCTCCGCGCTCTCGCGGAAGGACTCGACGCAGATGGCCGATGCCACTTCGCCGCACGCGCGGCCGCCTACGCCGTCGGCCACCACGAACACGCCGGCGTCGGCGAGCGTGAGGAGGGCGTCCTCGTTGTGGTTGCGCTTCTTGCCGGGGTCGGTGCGTGCCGCGTGCTTCAGCATGGGCCGTTCTACCACGGCGCGTGCCCGCGGGCGTGGGGCCGCCTCGCCCCGACGCGCTTCAGCTCGACAGTTTGTTCAGTCTTGACTGAATGAACTGTCCCGGCTACCGGGGAGCGCATGGAAGAGAACGTGGCGCTCAGCGCCGATGAGACGCACTTCATCGAGGAAATGGGCCTGCATTTCGAAGGCCTCGGGGCGCCGCGCATCGGCGGGCGCCTCCTCGGGCTGCTGCTCCTGGCCCCGCGCCCGCTCCTGCTGGACGAGCTCGCGGAGCTCCTGCTGGTGAGCCGCGCGTCGGTGAGCACGAACACGCGGCTGCTGATGCATATCGGCATCGTGGAGCCTCGCTCCGTGCCCGGCGACCGGCGCCGGTACTACGTGATCGCGGACGACGCGTGGGCGCATCGGCTTCACGTGGTGGCGCACGAGGCGCGCG
>CAXNIN010000387.1:0-3628 GCA_964202365.1 Myxococcota bacterium
GCTGCGCTACCGGCGGCGGCGGCGGCCGATAGCGAGCGCGAGCGCGAGCGCCGCGGCGCCCACCCAGGCCGGCGCGCCCGGCGTGTTCCCGCAGGCGCAGCCGCCGTCGGCGGACGCGAGCCGCGCGCGGCCGGGACGGGGGGCGGCCGTGTCCGTGCCGCCTGCGTCGGTGTCCGGCGGGTCGGTGTCGTCGGCACCGGTGTCGCCGCCGGCGTCGGTGTCCGCGGGGTCGTCGGGGACATAGGCGGCGTCGGCGACCGCGGCCCAGAGCGCGGGGTCTTCCCCGTCGTACCCGAGCGCCCAGAAGCCGAAGCCGCCGAGGCCCTCCGCCACGGCCCACTCCATCTTCACGCCGAGCGTGGTGGCATCGTCGTACCAGGCCTGCCGCGTGCTCGTGCGCGCGTACCAGGCCGTGTCGCTAACGGTGTCGTAGGCGCGGCCGGCGCTCGCGGCGTCCACGACGGCCTCGGCGTAGGTCACGGACCAGCCGTCGTCCGTGGCGGTGGCCGGCACGGCGGCGCCGTCGGACACGGGCCATTCCTGGCCGTAGGTGGGGAGGCCGACGATGATCTTGGCGGGGTCGGCGCCGGCGGAGAGGTAGTCGGCGACGCTCCACGCGAGGGTCCACCGGCTCCAGAGGTCCCCGGCTTCGAGCGGCGCGTTGGGGCCGGGGTCCCCGCCGGTCCAGTGGTAGCCGTACCCCATGATGAACAGGCCGTCGCTCGCGTCGGCGAGCGCGGCGTAATCCCACGCGCCGCTCCAATCCACGGCGGGCGTCGCGAGCACGACCTCGCCGACGCGCGCCCGGAGGTCGGTCACAAACGTGACCATGTCCGCGCGGCGCTCCTCCGGCAACCCCTCGAAGTCCACGTTGACGCCGTCGGCCCCGTAGGCGCTCACGAGGGCCGCGAGGGCCGCGATCGTGGTCTCGCGGCGGCTCGACGAGGCGAGCACCGCCGACATCACGTCGGGTTCGAACGACGTGACACACACGTGCACGTTGACCCCCGACGCGCGCCCGAGCGCCACGGCCTCGGCGGCCACGGAGGTCCAGTTGGACGTGCTCGACAACGTCCCGTCCGAGTTCAGGCCGACATTGAACACGGCGAGGTGGGTGAGGTAGGCCCAGGGCACCTCGGCCACGTCGATGGTCCAGTACGGAAGGTATCCGTACACCACACGATTCGGGCGGTTCGCCGGGGCCGGGAGCGCCACCGGGGCGCGCGCGGACACGAGCGGGAGGCCGGCCGCCGCGAGTGCGGCGTGGCCCGCGTGGGCGCCGGGCCCGGGCGCGTAGGCGCGCATCGGCGGCGCCGCGGCGAGGAGGAGCGGGAGCACGACGAGGAGGCGCACCCTCCGTGTGTAACCGGACGCGTTAGGACGCGGCGATGCGCCCGTTCGCCTGCCTCCTCACCTTGTTGACCGCGTGCGACGGGGGCAAGGACACCGCGTCCGTCGCGCCCACCCGCGCGCCCAACCCCACTTGCCTCGCGCCGGCGCGCCCCTCCACGGGCGTCGACATCGGTCTGGAGAGGGTGTGGCCGCGCCTGTCCTTCGACGCGCCCGTCGTGCTCACCCAGGCCCCGGGCGACGCGAGCCGTTGGTACGTGGTGGAGCAGGGCGGCCGGGTGATGGTGTTCGACGCCGCGGCGGAGACCACCAGCGCCGACGAGGTGCTCGACCTCACGGACGCCGTCGAGGCCGGCTACAGCGAGACCGGCCTCCTCGGGATGGCGTTCCACCCGGACTTCGCCGAGAACGGCGAAGTCTACCTCTCGTACGTGCAGCCCGATCCGCTCGCGTCCATCGTGTCGCGCTTCACGTCGCCGGACGGCGGCGCCACGCTCGACCCCGACAGCGAGGAGGTCCTCCTCACGGTGCGGCAGCCGTTCACGAACCACAACGGCGGCCACATCAGCTTCGGCCCCGACGGCTACCTCTACATCGGGCTCGGCGACGGCGGCTCCGCCGGCGACCCGCAGGAGAACGGGCAGAACACCGACACCCTGCTCGGAAAGATGCTGCGCATCGACGTCGACGGCGGCGACCCCTACGCCATCCCGTCGGACACCCCGTTCGCCGAAGGCGGCGGCGAGCCCGAGATCTACGCCTGGGGCCTCCGCAACCCGTGGAAGTTCAGCTTCGACACAGCCTCGGACGATCTCTGGGCCGGGGATGTCGGGCAGGACCGCCGCGAGGAGGTGGACATCGTGCTCAACGGCGGGAACTACGGGTGGAACCTCAAGGAAGGCACCGAGTGCTACGCCGCGGACGACCCGTGTGACGGCGGCGGGCTCATCGACCCGGTGGTGGAGTACTCCCACATCCAGGGGGAATCCATCACGGGCGGGTACGTCTACCGCGGCGCCGAAATCCCCGCCTTCGCCGGCACCTACTTCTACGCGGACTACGTGAGCGGCACGGTGTGGGCGCTCACCTGGGACGCCATCACCGGCGAGGCCGACCCCACCGTGGTCGCCGAGTCGGGCTTCTACGTGTCGACCTTCGCCCAGGACACCGCCGGCGAGCTCTACCTCGTCGACTACCTCGGCGGCGGCATCCGCAAGCTCGTCGCGACGACGCCCGGCGGAGAGGCGGCCCCGTTCCCGGCGACCCTCGAGGAGACCGGCTGCTTCGACGCCGACGGCACCCCGGTCGACGCGCTGGTGCCCTACACCGTCAACTCGCCGTTCTGGTCGGACGGCGCGGAGAAGTCGCGGTGGTTCGCCATCCCCGACGGCACCACGGTCACGGTCGACGAGACGGGCGACTTCGTGTTCCCCATCGGCACCGTGCTCGCCAAACACTTCACCCGCGGCGGGGAAGACATGGAGACCCGCCTCTTCGTGCGCCACGAAGACGGCGAGTGGGCCGGGTACTCGTACGCCTGGGACGGCGGCGCCACCTCGCTCCTCGCGAGCACCGAGGTCCGCACGTTCGAGAGCGGCGACTGGGTGTACCCGAGCCGCGCGCAGTGCCTCCAGTGTCACACGGGCGCCGCCGGGCGCTCGCTCGGGCTCGAGGTGAGCCAGGTGGACCGCCCCGCGGAGGACGGCGCCAACCAGCTCGCGCTCTGGGAGACGATGGGCCTGCTGTCGGGGGAGATCCCCGCGATCACAGCGCTCCCCTCCCCCTCCGGCGACGCCCCCGTCGAAGACCGCGCCCGCGCGTATCTCCACGCCAACTGTTCCAACTGTCACCGCCCCGAGGGAACGGGGCAGGGGCCGGCCGACATGCGGGCGACCACGCCGCTGTCGGACACGAACCTCTGCGCACAGGCCCCGCAGGAAGGAGACCTCGGCGTCGACGGCGCCGTCCTTCTCGATCCCGGGCGCCCGGAGACCTCGATTCTGTCGCTCCGCATGCACACGCTCGACGCCAACCGCATGCCCGAAGTGGGCTCGCGCGTCGTCGACGAGGCCGGCGTGGCGCTCGTCGACGCGTGGATCGGCGGGTTGACGGCCTGCCCGTGATTGCCGCCCGTGATTGCCGCCCGTTAGGGCCCGCCGCAGAATAAACGGGCGCACCGAGGGCGACCCGGGGCCAGGAGCGCAAGGAGCGAGGAGGGAGCATGCCCGTAGGCATGTGACCGACGAGCGACGCCGCGATCCTGAGTCCCGGGGCGGCC
>CAXNIN010000388.1:0-3593 GCA_964202365.1 Myxococcota bacterium
CCTTCAGCGCGTGAGCGCTGCGGCGAGCGTCAGGAGCGAGGCGTAGTAGGTCACGATGACCGCGGTGGACGCGCCACGGAAGTCTCGGCGGAACTGCCGGATGGCGAGCAGGGCGTCCGACACGAGGAACGTGAGGCCGCCGGCGACCCCGAGCGGCCCGAGCGTGCTCGCCGCGGCGACCATTGCGCAGAGCACGAGCGCGTACACCGGCGCCGCGATCTTCAGCAGCCGCTTCTTGGGCCGCAGGACCGCGAGGAACACCGCCGCGAACACGAAGAGCCCGCCCAGCGCGGGCCAGGAGGGCGTGCCGCCCGACGCGAGCAGGAACGCGCCCACGAAGAGCACGTGCCCGAGCAGGAAGGCGACGAGGCCGTGGAGGAAGAAGCGGTCCTTGTCGAGGAGGAACGCGTCCCCCACGCCGGAGAGCATCATCCCGGCGGCGGCGACGGGGTGGGTCGGCCCCAGCGCAAGGGCGAGCAGCAGCGCCGGCAGTACTTTGAGCAGGCGCACCGGGCCCGGGGTGTCCGTGACGAGAACGCCCACGTAGGCGAGCCCCGCCGCGAGGGCGGCCCACCACAGGGGTCCCACGCGCCGCTACGCGTCGAGGAGCGACTGGAGGCCCCCTCGGCTGTCGAGCGCGCGGAGGTCGTCGTATCCGCCGACGTGCACGTCCCCCACGAAGATCTGCGGGACGGTGGTGCGGCCGGTGCGCTCGCGGAGCGCGGTGCGGCCAGCGTCGTCCCCGGAGAGGTCGATCTCCTGGAACGGGATGCCCTTCTGCTCGAAGAAGCGCTTCGCGGCGCGGCAGTAGCCGCAGTAGTCGGACGAGTAGAGCGTGACCTTGGCCATGGCCGCAAGGGTAATCGCCTGCCGACGTTCGGCAAGGTCACGCATCGGTCTGCGCTACCAGGTATACGGAATCACGGTCACGAGGTCGGTGGCGCCGAAGATGTCGACCGCCGTGAAGTCCACCTCGTAGTCCGGGTAGGTGCAGTCGAGGTAAGTGGAGCCGCCCACCCAGGCGCTGTACCAGGTGACGCCGCCGACAGGGTCGAGCGGGAAGCCATCCACCCATTCGCCGGTCCAGCCGTCGTACACGTCGACGTAGACTTCGCTCACGTCGTTCGCGCCGTCGGCGTCTTCGATGTCGGCGTCGAACCACCAGACGAAGTCGTTGTAGGCGCGGTCGGGCTCGCAGCCGGCCTCGGCGAAGCTGATGTAGGGGGCGGCGTTGCGGACCGGCTTGGGATCGGGGTCGGCGTACACGAAGCAACCCGAAAGGGCGAGCGTGGCGGCGAGGGCGGCAGCGGCACGGATCATGTTCGTTTCCTCCTGCTGCGAAGTACGTCTGGCGGAGCGGGGGCATTCACGCTGAACCCTACCCACCGCGGAGGCCTACGCCGAGCCCAGGAGAAGGTGTGGTCGAACGTTACGAACCCCGGGGCCATCCCCGGCGTGGGCCGCGCCCGCACGCCCCAGCTCACATCTCGCAGATGAACTGGTACTCGGTGCTGCAGCGCGTGTCGGACCACTCGCCGCGGCGGCCGGAGGTGTTCGTGATCGCGCAGTCGGCGTCGCCGGCGTCGTCCGGCTCGCCGGAGCCCCAGTCGTCGTAGCTCACCGTGCTGCCGTCGGGCCAGACCCAGTCGTCCTCCACCGCGATGTCGTTCGCGCCGATCCAGGTGGGCGTGATGACGAGGTTCGCGACCGTCGAGTTCTCCGCCGAGCTCGTGATTCGGGCGAGCATGCCGCCCAGGCCCTCGCACACCTGGTCCGCGGTGTTCCAGTCCGTCGCGGTGTCGCAGAACAGGTACGGGGTGGACGTGGTGCACGCCCAGCAGGTGGCGAGCTCGTCGGAGTAGCCGTTGCAGTCGTTGTCGACGCCGTCGCAGGCCTCGACCCCGCCGGGGTATGCGGCGCCGGAGGTCTCGTCGCAGTCGCCGCCGCAGATCGTCACGCCGTCGCCGTCCTGGTCGACCGCTTCGGGCGTGGCCGCGTCGCAATCGTTGTCGATGCCGTCGCAGACCTCGACGGCGCCGACGTACACGGCGGGGTTGGTGTCGTCGCAGTCGCCGGCGCAGGTCGCCTGCCCGTCGCCGTCGACATCGTTGTCTTCGTCAATATGCCCGTCGCAGTCGTTGTCGACGCCGTCGCACGTCTCGCGCGCGGTCGGGGAGAACGTGGGGTCGTCGTCGTCGCAGTCGCCCGCGCACGCGGAGAAGCCGTCGCCGTCGAAGTCCCAGATCTCGTCGATCTGCCCGTCGCAGTCGTTGTCCACGCCGTCGCAGGCCTCGGCGGCGCCGTCGAACACGAAGGGATTGTCGTCGTCGCAGTCCTCGCACGCCGGGAGACCGTCGTCGTCTTCGTCGATCTCGTCGAGCTCGCCGTTGCAGTCGTTGTCGAGGCCGTCGCAGATCTCGTCGGCGCCCGGGTACACGAGGGCCGTGGTGTCGTCGCAGTCCCACTCCCCGATCTCGAGGTAGCAGTCGCGGACATCCCAGTAGCCGTCGCCGTCTTCGTCGAACCCCTCGTCGGCCTCGCCGTCGCAGTCGTTGTCGAGGCCATCGCAAAACTCGACCGCGCCCGGGTAGATCGTCACGTCGTTCGGCGCGCAGTCCGTCGCGTCGGGCGTCCCGTCGTGGTCCGAGTCGAGCACCGTCGGGTCCGTGATGACGTCGGCGCCTTCGGTGGAAGGGTCGTTGCCGCCCACCAGCTCGTTGTCGGGGGTGCACGCCAGCAGGAGGGCGAAGAGGAGCATGCGGTATCCTACATTGCGGGAAGCCGTTCTTCTCGGATTTCGACGTTCGTGTGACGAACGTTCGCTGGCCTCGGACCGCGGCACAGGCCCCCGGCGGCGCGAAGCGCGGGCCGCGGCGGGCACCAGAGGCGTTAGGAGGCCGACGAGCACGGAGCAGCGCGATGAAGCGGCTCGCGTTGACGCGCGACACGGTGGGAACGGTCGGCCGAGGACACCCGTGGGTGTACCGCGACGGCGTGCGCGGCTCGGCCGGCGTCGGAGAGCCCGTCGTGCTGCTGGACGACCGCAACAAGGCGATGGCGTGGGGCCTGTTCGACCAGGGGCCCATCGCCGTGCGCGTGCTCGGGCGCGAGCCGGTGTCCGTCGAGAAGCTCCTCGCCGCGCGGCTGGCGGCGGCTGAACGTCGCCGCACGCTCGTGGGTGGCGACACCGACAGCTACCGGCTCCTCAACGGGGAGGGCGACGGCCTCGGGGGCGTGGTCGTCGATCGGTACGGCGACATCGCCGTGCTCAGGCTCTACAGCGCCGCGTGGGAGCGCCACCTCGGCGCCGTCGTCGACGCGCTCCGTCCACGCTTCGCCACCATCTACCGCCGGTTCGGCGTGGTTCGCGTGGATGACCGCGAGGGGGGCGAGACCCTTCACGGGCCCGACCCCGCGGACGGCGTCGTCGTGCGGGAGCACGGCATGAAGCTGCTCGCGCGGGTGAAGACAGGTCAGAAGACGGGATTGTTCCTCGATCAGCGTGAGAATCGGCTGGCGATTCGCGGCTGGTCGTCCGGGCGGTCGGTCGTGAATCTGTTCAGCTACAACGGCGGGTTCTCCGTCGCGGCGGC
>CAXNIN010000389.1:0-3573 GCA_964202365.1 Myxococcota bacterium
CGCTGGATCTCGCGCCGGAGCAGGAGTCCTGGGCGCTCGACGTCGCGCGGCGAATGGTCGGCCTTCGCCTCTGCTCCAGCTTCCCGTTCGTGCCGGGGGTCGCGCTCCTCACGCTCGGCGGCGCGCTCGTGGCCGGCTGGGCCGACGCCCGCCCGGCGCCCTTCGCCGCCGCGCTCGCCGGGTGGACACGCGCGATGCGGGCGCCGCCGTGGTGGGGGGCGCTCGTCCCCGGCCCGGAGGCGATGCGGGCGCTGTTCGGGCGCTAAGGGCACGCCGCAGACTAAACGGGGCATTCGGCCGCCCCGGGACTCAGGATCGCGGCGTCGCTCGTCGGTCACATGCGGTGGGCATGCTCCCTCTTCGCTCCTTGCGCCCGCGGCCCCAGGTCGCCCCCGGTGCTATCGTTTGTCTTTCGGCGAACCCTAAGGGCGGGGTCTCGGCGGTCGAATGGTGGGGCCCACGGGCGCGTCCACGGGTAGAGTACCACCGCCGTGCGCCGCCTCCGCCTTACCGCCTTCGCCGCAAGCCTCGTGCTCCACGTCGTTGTCGTCGTGCCGCTGCTCGTGGGGCGCGAGCCCCCGATTGAGGACGACATGCCGGTGTTCGAGGTGGACGCCCTCGAAGGGGACGACGCCGACGGCGAGCTCCCCATCGAGGAGCTCGAGAACGCCGCGTTCCGCGTGACGTTGTACACCGAGCCGGCGCCGCCCCCCGTCGCGACCGCGGAAGACGCCGCGGTCACCGCCGAGGCCGCCGCGCCCGCCGTCGAGGCGCCGCCCCCGCCGGAGGCGCCTCGCGAGGAAGCCGAGGTGGCCATCGCGCTCCCCGTGCCTGAGCCCCCCCCGCCCGAGCCGCCCGCCCCGGAGCCCCCGGCCGACGTTGTCGCGGAGCTGCCCGTCGAGCCCCTCCCGGAGCCGCCGCTCTCCGAGGCCGACCGCGCCGCCCTCGCCGAGATGGAGCGCGGCGACGCCGTGGCGGATCTCGCGCCGATCGACGACGACGACGGCGAAGCCCACGAGGCGCCTGCAGGCACCCGCCGCGGCTCGGGGCTCTTCCGCGCGCGGTCCAAGGGCCAGCGCAAGGAGCCCACCCGCAAGCCGTGCCCGCCCGCGGTCACCGACATCGCGCGTGTCGCCGAGCTGCACTGGTACATCGACCGCGACCTCATCGAGCGCTACGCCACCAACATCCCCGAGCTCAAGAAGCTCGGCTCGGTGTGGACCTACAAGAACGCCGCCGGAAAGGTGGATGGCTTCAAGGTGGGTCTCTCCCGGTGCAGCGTGCTCCGGCAGGGCGGGCTCCGCAGCGGCGACATCGTCCACGACATCAACGGCCGTCGTATCGCAACAGTGCTTCAGGCCGTCGGCGCGTACCTCGCGCTGCGGTCGGAGCCCGAGCTGAAGGTGCGCATCACGCGCCGCGGCGAGCCGGTGGTGCTCTCGTACACCATCGAGCAGCCGCAGCGGAAGGGCGGCAAGAAGAAGAAGGTCGCGACCGCCGAGCGGTAGCGGGGCCGGCGCGGCCATCGGGTGAGGGGTTGTGGTAGCCTTCGCGCCCCTTGGAGCTTGCATGCCCGCATCCACGCTGTTCGATCTCACCGCCGGCCGCAGGGGCGCGCCGCCGCTCTGGATCGGCGCCGACGGTGCGTTCCGCGACGCGGAAGGCCCGGCGCCGGCCGGGCTCGCGGCGGCCACCGCGCTCGTGCGCGCGGCGCGCTGGATCGGCACCCGGCGCACGCTCACGTTCGAGCGCCTGTTTCCGGCGAGCCCGTTCCACGCCGATGCGCCCGTACGCGTCGAGCGCCTCGACGAGCCGATGGCGCGCGGGCTCCTGGCCCAGGTGCGGGTCGCGCTCGACGCCGCCGCGGTGGGCGGGGAGGCCGCCGTCACCGACCCCACCGGGGCGGCCCAGCTTCGGAGCGCGGGCGTCACCGTGCTCTCGCACATCCTCGCGACGGTTCGCCGCGACCCGACGTTCCGCCCCCACGCGGACATCGCGGCCGCCTGGATTCTCGCGGTCATCGACGCGGAGGCGGGCCCCACCGCGCGCCCGGCGCTCCGCGCCCACGCCATCCAGCTCCTCCAGCTCCGCGCTCCCCATCTCGGGGCCTCCGACCGCGCCCGCGTAACGACGCTCGTGCGCGATCTCGTGCGCGCGGCGCCGCCCTACGCCCAGCTCACGGGAACCTGGCGGTTCGCGCTCTGCTCGGCGTGGGACTTTCACCCCGGCGAGTGCGAGGTGCTCCAGAGCCGCCACGGCTTCGTGGAAGTGAAGGACGCCGCGCTCGTCGCGGGCATGCCCGCCCGCCGGTACGTCGTGCTCCAGGCGCCGTTCCGCACCCCCGACGGCGACGCCATCCAAATCTGGGCGCGGTCCGCCACGCCGGCCGACGAGAGCGAGGAGATGGGGGTCGAGGCCTTCGTGGGCATGCTCGTGAACCGCCACGCCCAGCTCGGCGCGTTCGACATGCGCGCCTCGCTCACCCGCGTCGTGCAGCGCGGCTACAAGCTCATGATGAATGGCCAATGCGCTGGCCTCACGACGCGGTTCGCGATCGCGCGGCTGTTTCCCGACGCCGACATCTACTCCTCGTGGGACTCGACATACTTCCGCACCGGCGACGGCGGGAAAGTGACCGCGTCGGAAGCGGTGGACTGCTTTGTCGCCGTCCTTCGGGGGATGTCCGCCGCTGAGGAGCACGTCGCGTTCGCGCAGCGCGCGAAGAAGGCGCAGTGGTACCACGAGCAGCAGGCGCTCCCGGAATTCGCGCAGTTCGTGGGCCCGAGCCACCCGCTCGTGGTGGCGCGCTACACGGACGTCAACCACGACGGCAAGGCCGACCTCTACGACGGCTTCCTCGACTTCGCGCTCCACGCCATCGCGGAAGACGTACGCGCGGGCGCCACGCCGCGCGACCCCGGCGTGGCCGCCTCCCAGGTCGGCGGCGACGCCGCGCGGGGCCTGAACTGGGCCGCCGGGAGTTTGAACCGCGTCACCCAGTACTCCGAGCTCTGGGACGGCCTCCCCGGCCGCGCCGAGCTCTTCTACCCCTTCCAGTCCGCGGGCTTCTACAGCCACACCGAGCCCCCCGCCGACCTCCCGCCGCGCGCGAGCGTCGCCGACCCGGGCCTTCAACCTGCATTGTGTCGATACGTATCAACGGCCGGCACCGCGGCGGGGCTCACGGTGGAGGTGATGGGTCACGCGTGGCTCGCGCACGCCGGCATGGAGCTCAAGCGGCTCTTCGTGGCGGCCGAGGCGGTCTGGGCGGCGCTCGACGGGGGCCATATCAAGCGCGAGGGCCCGCTCGCGGGCGTCGAGGGGCAGCGGGGCATGGTGCTCCTCACGCTCGCCGGCCTCCTCGAGTTCCCGGCCGACCAGAACTACGTGGACGCCCTCTGGAGCGAGGCGCTCCGCGCGCTCGCGCTCCCCGACATCTCGCGGTCGGTCGTGCGCGCCTGCATCGACGACACCGACCACGACGCGAGCAACTACTACGGTTCGCGGCGCGGCCTCGCCCGGCTGCTCGGCACGGCCAACGCGCCGGGCGCGCTCCACGCGGCGGACCCCGTG
>CAXNIN010000390.1:0-3557 GCA_964202365.1 Myxococcota bacterium
GACGCCTCGTCGGCGCGGTGGCCGAGGGCGCGCTCAGTCGCGGCGTTGACCAGCAGGACGTGCCCGCGCAGGTCCGCGACGACGACCGGCCCGGGGACCGAATCCAGGAGGCGCTCGAGGAGGTCGGTGCCGGAGAGCGACATTCCGGCCCCTTATCCACGAGCGCACACATCCGGGTGCGCGCGCGGCCTATCCGGGGCCCGCGCGCGCGAACCACGCCGCGAGCGCCGCCCCCCGCACCTCGGCCACGGGCACGTCGGCCGCGCGCGCGAGCGCCGCGCAGTCTTCGTGCTCCGGCGCGGCGTGGACGATTCGCCCCTCTCGCTCGGCCACCTTCACGCGCACCTCGCCCCAGGGCGTCGTGACCACGACGAAGCTCCGCGACGCGACCTCTCGCGCGTGCACGGACCACCGGTACCCGAGCGTCCCCGCGTGCCGGATCAGCACTTCGCCCACGGCGCCCCGGAGATGCGGCGGTGCGAGCGCGGTGACCGCTAGCGCGGGCCGGCCCTTCTTCATCGTGATGGGGGCCACGTAGGCGTCGAGCGCGCCGGCCGCGAAGAGCGCGTCGAGGAGGCCCGGCACCGACTCGCCGGTGAGGTCGTCCACCTGCGCGCGCAGCTCCGCGACCTCCGCCACGGCGCCGGCGTCGCCGTGCCCGAGCACGACGCGGAGCACGTTGGCGTGCGAGGCGGGGTCGCGCGTGCCGCCGCCGTAGCCGACGAGCTCCACGCGCATCGCGGGCATCGTACCGGGGGTGGCGAGGGCCGCCACGAGCGCCGCGCCGGTGGGGGTGACGAGCTCCCCCGGGTAGGGAAAGGGCACCACCGGGAAGCCGCGGAGCACCTCGACCGTCGCGGGGACGGGCACCGGGAGGAGGCCGTGCGCGGTGCGCACCTGGCCGTGCCCCATGGGAAGCGGCGAGGCCACGACGCGGTCAACGTCGAGGAGCTCCATCGCGGCGCAGGCCGCGACGATGTCCACGATGGAGTCGACCGCGCCGACCTCGTGGAACGCGACGTCCTCGACGGCGACGCCATGCACCCGCGCCTCGGCCGCGGCCAACACGGAGAACGTGGCAAACGCGCGGGTGCGCACGCGCGGGCGAAGGGCGGCCCGCTCGAGCATCGCGCGAATGGTGCGCCAGGAGCGCGCGGGCTGGCCCACCCAGGGGTCTTCCACGTCGCCGTCGTGCCCGTGCACGTGCCCGTGATCATGGCCGTGATCGTGGCCGTGGCCGTGGTCATGCCCGCGGTCGTGCGCATCCAAGGGGGGACGATGCCCCTCCGACCCGTCCCCGCTCGGCTCCACGACGAAGCGCGTGGCGACGTACGCCCCGCGCGTGACGCGCTCGATCCGCGCGTTCCAGCCCCACACCGGGAGCTTACGCACCTCGGCGAGCACGTCGTCGAGCGGCGCTCCGGCGTGCACGAGCGCGGCGACGGTCATGTCGCCCGCGATGCCCGCGAAGCAGTCGAGGTAGAGAATCCGCCCCATTCAACGACCCCGATCGAGCTGGTTGATCAGCGACGCCTGGTAGGCGGCGCCGAAGCCGTTGTCGATGTTCACCACCGTGACGCCCGGCGAGCACGCGTTGAGCATGGTCAACAGGGCGGCGAGCCCGCCGAAGCTCGCGCCGTACCCGACGCTCGTCGGCACCGCGATCACCGGTACGCGCACGAGGCCCGCCACGACCCCGGGGAGCGCACCGTCCATCCCCGCGACCACGATCACCGCGCGCATGGTGCGGAGGAGCTCCACCTGCGCGAGCACCCGGTGGATGCCGGCCACGCCGACGTCGTTCACGCGCACGACCGCGTTGCCGAGGGCCTCGGCGACCATCGCGGCCTCTTCCGCGACCGGCTGGTCGCTCGTGCCGGCGCTCACGACGGCGATCCGGCCCACGAGCTCGGGGCTCGCGCCCACGCGGGCCACGAGGACCTGCGCCACCGGCGACCACGTGAACGCGACCCCGGGCAAGGCGCTCATCACGTGCACGGCCTTGTCCTCGGCGAGCCGGGTGACGAGGCCGTCCTGGCCGCGCGCGAGGAGCTCCGCCAGGATGCCGGCCACCTGCGCGGCCGTCTTTCCGGCGCCGTAGATGACTTCCGGCACGCCCGTGCGGAGCGCCCGGTGGGTGTCGACCGTCGCGTAGGCAAGCGCGCCGACCGGCGCTACCGCGAGCCGCTCGACCGCGACGTCCACGGTGGTGCGCCCTTCACGAACCGCATCCAACAGTTGCAACACGGCGAGACGATCCACCGGAACCCCCCGGCGTCATATACCCTGTGGGTCGCGTGATGCTGCCGCTGCTCGCCCTCCTCGTCGCCCCGGCCACCGCCGGCGAACTGGCGCTCTACGAGCGCGCGCTCCAGCTCGTCGACACGCACTACCTCGACCCGGAGCAACTCTCCCGCCCCGACATGCTCGCGGAGGCCGGCGAGCAGCTCGAAGGCAAGCTCGAGTGGCTCCTCGTGGACGCCGAGCCTGGCGTGGTCGCGCTTCGCGACGGCGACGGGGGCTGGTCGGCGACGGTGCGGCTCGCCGACGCCGCCGATCTCCCCGCCGCCCTCTCCCGCCTCGAAGACGCCGTGCGCGGGGCCGGGCGCCCGATCGACGCGGGCGTCGATCTCCGCGTCGAGATCCTCCGCGGCATCACCCGCACGCTCGACCGCCACTCCGTGGTGCTCCATGCCGAAGGCCTGGAGCGCTTCGACGAGCGGCTCTCCGGCACGCTCTCCGGGGTAGGCGCCACCATCAGCGTCGACGACGGCGGGCTCTTCGTGCGGGAAGTCGTCGCCGAGGGGCCGGCCGGCCGCGCGGGGCTCGTCGCGGGCGATCGCCTCCTCTCCGTGGGGGGCGTGTCCACCGTCGGGATGGTGCCCGCCGACGCCACCACGCGCATCCGGGGCCTCGCGGGCTCCACGGTCGAGCTCGTGGTCCGGCGCGCGGAACAGGAACTCCGGCTGCCGATCCGCCGCGAAGAGATCACGATCAAGAACGTGAAGGCGTCCCGCGGCCCGCACGGCGTGGGCGTCGTCACCATCGACCACTTCTCCGAGCAGACCCGCGTGTACCTGCTCGAGGCCCTCGGGGAGCTCGGGGACCAGGGGTTGCTCGAAAATGGGCTCGTGATCGACCTCCGCGGCAACACGGGTGGGTCGCTCATCCAGTCGGCGCAGGCCGCGGACACCTTCGTCGGGGCCGGCCTCATCGTCGGCACCGTCGGTAGAAACGGGGCCCCGGTTCCGAGCCTCGTCCCTCGGATGGAGGCGCACGCCGACAGCCCCGCGTACACGATGCCCATCGCGGTGTTGATGGACAACTCCACGGCCTCGGGCTCGGAGATCCTCGCCGGCGCGCTCGGCACGCTCGACCGCGCGCTCCTCGTGGGCGCGACCTCGTTCGGCAAGGGGACGGTCCAGAAGATCTACCAGATCGATCCGGCCATCAAGCTCAAGCTCACGGTCGCCGAGTACCTGCTCGAAGGGGGGCTCCGCGTGGCCGACGGCGGGCTCGTCCCGGACGTGGCGCTCGAAGAAGTGCGCGTCGGCGAG
>CAXNIN010000391.1:0-3548 GCA_964202365.1 Myxococcota bacterium
TGGCGAAGGTGCTGAAGTCCATGCTCGGCGACCGCACCATCACCGACATCGCCGAGTTCTTCTCCGCGTTCCAGGCCTTGTGGGAGGGCTTCCGCCAGCGCTCCACCGACGTGCGGGCGCTGCTCCGCGCGCCGGGCACCCGCTTCCTCCTCGTCACCACGCCCGCCCCCGGCGCCCGCGCCGAAGCGCTCCACTTCCTCGAAGTGCTCCAGCGCTCCGGCATGCCGTTCGGCGGCTTCCTCGTGAACCGGTGCGCCGTCGCCCCGCGCGAGGCCGCGACGCCCACGTTCGGGCCCCGCCCCGATCACGTGGACGCCGCCGCATGGGACGCCCTGGTGGCCGCGCTCGTCGAGGTGCCGACCCGCCGCCGCCGCCTCGTGGACGCCCAGGACGCCGCCCTCGCCGAGCTGCGCGCCCACGCCCCCGGCGCCGCGCCCATCTGGCGCATCCCCGAGATGGACGTGGAAGTGCACGACCTCGGCGGCCTCACGCACGTCGCCACCTTCCTGCCCGACGCCGCCGCGCTCACCGAGGTTCGCCCGTGATTCGTCTCGCCGCCGTCGCCGGGAGCCTCCGCGCCGTGCTCACCGGCCTCGACGTGTGGGTGGTGCCCCGCCAGGTGACCGTGTCCGCCGCGGACAAGGCGTTCACGGCGGAAGGCGCGCTGGTCGACCCCCGCACGGACGCCCAGGTCTCCGCGCTCGTGAAGTCGCTGATCGACGCATGCGGGCGCTTCGCATGACCACGCCCGGCGCGATCCGCGCCCACCGCACCGTGGTCGTGGTGGAGGACGCTCCCACCACCCCGGAAGAGGGCATCGACCCCGCCGGCGCGCACACCGTCGTGTGGTATGTCTCCGGGCGCGGCGTGTGCCGCCCCGCCGTTTTTCACTACGACGACCGCGCCGCGACGTGGGTGCGCGGCGCCCCCTGCGACAGCGTGGTGGACGGCGGAATCGTGGTGCAGCCCACCTGGGGCGGCCGCGTGGAGCTGCGCCTCGTGCACCTGAAGTTCGACGGCCGGGAAGACGAGTCCCCGTGGTCCGTGAACTACCGGGTGATCGCGGGCTGACAACGCGCGCACGCCGGCCGCGTCCCGGCTCGCGACGCCCCCCTCACGACGGGAGGCCCGCGCCCGCGCCGCTCCCCCCGCCCGCGACTACCCTCGGAGGAGGGCAAGAACCCGGAGGTGGCGATGTTGTGGACCTTGTTCGTGATTCTGCTCGTGTTGTGGGCGGTGGGGCTGGTGACCACGAACACGATGGGCGGGTTCATCCACCTGCTGCTGCTCGCCGCGGTGGTGATCCTGCTCGTGAACCTCGTTCAGCGGCGCACAATCGTTTGACGTGAGCGACGGCGGCCGGCGACGGCGTGCCTAGGTTGTCGGGGACATGAAGAACATCCTGTTGATTGTGGCAAACGCCAGCCGCGCCCGGCTCTTTCGCGTGCACGGCGGCGTCCTCTTCCCCCTCGAGGCGCTGGCGCACCCGGCGAGCCGGGCGAAGGTGGCGGACCTCGTGAGTGACCGGCCGGGTCGGGCCTTCGACGACTCGTCCGGCGGCCCGCGCCGCGCGGGCATGGAGCCCCACACCGACCCGCACGAGGTGGAACTACTGGCGTTCGCCCGGCAGGTTGCGCGGCGGGCGGCGATTCACGCGCGGCGCGGGCGCTACCCGGAGGTGCTGCTCGTGGCGCCGCCGCGGTTCCTGGGCCGGGTGAAGCTCGCGCTGGACCCGGGCGTGGCCAAGCGCATCGTGGCGAGCGTGTCGCACGACTACACCCTGAAGGACGAGGCGGAGCTCGTCGCGATGCTCGAGACGCTCGGGGTGCACGCGACGCTGCCCGTGCCTGCCTGACCGGGCGCGACGAATCGTAGGAACCGCGGGCCGCGCGGGCGGGAACAAGGCGACGGCGGCGTCCGCGCGCCGCTTGTCGGAGGTGGGCGTCACGAGTCGTCCGTGATTGCCACGCTACGTCCCGAAGAGGCTCCGCTACCGGGCGGACAGGCGCACGATTACCCGGTGGGCGGAGGCTCGATGCTGCCGAACCGCAACAACCAGGTCCGCGTGCGCGCCAACTTCGACGGCGAGGTGGAAGTGCTCGTGACCCTCGGGGAACGTGTCTATGCCGGGCAGGCGCTCGTGGTGATCGAAGGCGAGCGCGAGATCGAGCGCCTCGCGACACGAAACGCCGGGAGCGTAGCCGAGATTCACGTGCGCGACGGCGACGAGGTGCGCCAGGGCACCCTGCTCCTCGTGGTGCAGGAGATGCCGACCGACAACTGACCCCGGAAGGCGCCGCTACCCCTTACTTCCCGCGCGGCCACTCCCACGCCATCACCCGGGCCTCCGCCATGTCTGCGACGTAGACGCGGCGGGTGGCGGGGTCGTAGACGGCGTTGAGCTTCATCATTCCGGTGGGCACGAGCGGCCAGGAGGCGCGCACGGCGCCGGACGTGGGGTCGACCTCGACGAGGCGCTCGGGTTCCGCGCCGGTGCCCGAAGCGAGGCCGAGGATGGCGTCAGGCGTGGTCCAGATGACCTTCCCGATGCCGCTCACCGTCGTGACCTCGGCGAGCTTGGGCACCGAGATGACGACGGGCCCGACGTAGAGTTTGGCCGCCGCGCGGTCGAGCCAGGCGCCGTTGATGTTGTAGCGCTGGGCGCGGTCGGGCTCGCCGCCCGAGAGCGCGAGCTCACCCTTGGCGACGCCGTCCCGGAGGCCGTAGGCGTACACCCGCGCGCCGTGTTCGGCGACGACGTAGAGGCGATCGCGCTTGCCGTCGACCGCGACGAACGCGTTGCCGGGGCCCGCCTTGGCGCCGGCGGCGAACGTGGCGTCCGTGCGGGACCAGAGCACCTTGCCGGCCACGGCGTCCACCACGGAGAGCCCGCCCGTTTCGGGGAAGATGGCCGCCGCGAGGCCGACGGCGGGGTCGTAGTCGAAGTCGCCGAGGGTGTCGGAGCGGTTCTCGGACACGCCGAACGAGACGGGGGGGAGCGCGGCCCGCGTGTCGAGGTCCCAGCCGCGGAGGGAGACGTCGTAGTGGCTCAACACGTAGAGCCGGCGGCGCTCGGGGTCGATCGCGGCGTCGGTGGGCCACTTGCCGGCGTCGAACGCCTCGACCTTGTCGGAGCCCGCGGGCCACCGGTACACCTGGCTCCCGCCGAGGCGGTCGATGACGTAGCGGTCGCCCGACTTCGCGTCGACGACGACGTGTTCAGCGGCGCTCCCGACGTCGAACGTCGTGACAATCTTCGCGCTCGCCGCGTCGATGACCGTGACGCTGCCGTCCCCACCGTTGCCGACGTAGAGCCGGCCGGACGCGGAGTCCGCGCTGAGCGACTTGGCCTCGAAGCGCACGAGCACCTCGCCCGCGGGGGCGCCGGTGGCGCGGTCGAAGAACACGACGCGGCGCTCGGCGGGGGTGGTGACCCCTTCGGAGGGGGCGTCGGCCGCCACGCTCTCGCGCGGCGCGTCGTCGGGCGCGCCGCCGCCGCGGGGACCGCCGCCGCCGCCGCCGCGAGGGCCGCCGCCGCCGCCGCGGGG
>CAXNIN010000392.1:0-3504 GCA_964202365.1 Myxococcota bacterium
TGGCCCGGCATCGTGCGCGAGCTCGAAAACGCCCTTGAGCGCGCCACAATCCTCGCGCGGGAGGACGTTGTCCGCCTCGTCGATCTCCCCCCCGCCGTGCGCGCAGCCGCCTCGGTTGCGAGCGAGCCGGAGCGCCTGACGTTCGCGCCCGGAACGCCGATCCGCGATGTTGAACGCCAGATGATCGAGGCAACGCTTCGGCAGTGCAACGGGGACCGCGCGCTCGCGGCGAACCTGCTCGGGATCACCGCCCGCACCATCTACCGGCGCGAGGCCGAATGGCGCGAGGAAAGCGGAGAATCGTAGCCCGTGCTCGTGGGGCGGGGGGCACGCCCCCCGCAACGCCCCCCGTTGCGGCGGCCGGCGACGCACCTCGGCGCGCCTCGGCCTACTTCACCCACCGGGCCATCAACACGTCGTCGCGCCACGTGCCGTCCGCGAAGCGGTACTCCCGCACCCGGCGTCCTTCCTCCAGAAAGCCGAACTTTCCGTACAGGGCCAAGGCCCGGGTGTTGTGGGCGAAGACGTTGAGCGAGAGCTTGTGGACCACCACGTTTCGCTCGGCCCAGGTGACGACGGCCCCAAGCAGAGCGGTGCCCACGCCAACCCCGCGCGCGCGCGCGTCCACCATCATCTCGAGGCGCCCGACGTGTCGGGTGCGCCGGCGCGCTCCGCCAACAACCTGCGCCCAGCCCACCAGGGCGTGGTCCTGGCGCGCGACGAGGAGCACGCCGTTGTCGGCGCGGGAGGCCTCCCGAATCACCGCGACCTTCGTCTCTACGCCCTCGGGGAACTCGTCCGGCTCGGTGATGAACCACTGGCCTTCCGCGAGCACGCGCCGGTGCAACGCGAGGATCGCGGGGGCATCGCCCGGCAGGGCCGGCTCGACGTGCACCGCGAATCCTCCCGGTTCCATCAAGCGTCTCTAACCGGGCCGATGCCCGGCGCGCATCACGCCTCGGCGGACGGAGCCGCGGCGCCCGCATCGGCGCCGGTCATCCCCACGAGGCGAGCCCGGTACGTCCCGAGGGCCTTCGCACGTTCCACCGCCGGGCTCCGGAGCGCCTGGCGAAGCGCGTGGATCGCAGCCTTCGCTACGTTCCCCGCGGGCGCCATGTAGTCGGAGGTCATCACGTCCACGACGCGGCGGTCGATGAGCACCTTGAGCAGCGGGTGCGGGAACCGACCGGACCGCGCGAGGAAGAGCAGCGTGTTCGTGTAGCTGTCGTGCCGCTCGAAGAACATGCGGTCGTAGATCTCGGCCTTCTCGTCGTTCACGAGGCCATCGCGCTCGGCGAGCGTGTGGAGCGACGTGCCCGGGTAGTAGATGACCGAAAACACCTGCAGCCGGTACGGCTTCGGGAGCTGCGAGACGAGACGAAGCGTGTCGAGCTTGTCCTCGACGGTCTCGTAGGCGAGGTCGTAGATAATGTCGTACTGCGGCGGCGCGGTGCGGTCCGTGTACTTGGTGATGATCTCCGCGCTCTTGAGGATCTTGTCGTTCCCCATCGTGGAGCGCTTGAAGAGCTTCTGGATGCGCTTCGAGCCGTGCTCCACGCCCATCTGAATGCAGTGCAGGCCCGCATCCACCATCGCCTCGTACTTCTCCTCCGTGATCGTGCCCGGGCTGCCGAGGAGGTAGAACGGGTCGCCGATGCGCGTCTTGTACTGATGCGCGAAATCGAGGAGGTCCGGCAGGGGGCGGCCGAAGAAGGAGTCATCGGAGAACCAGACGAAATCGATGAACGGGTAGTCCCGCTTCACGTCCTCCAGCTCGCCGATGACGTGCTCGACGGACCGGAAGCGCACGTACCGCTGGCGCTTGTAGAGGTCGCGGTAGAAGCTGTTGCCGCAGTAGGTGCACGCGTGCGGGCAGCCGCGCCCAGTCATGGTCTGGTACCCGGTCTTGCCGAACATGCGGCTGACGGTGCCGTTGTGAAGGTAGCGCCGCAGCAGGTCCTTGGTGACCGGCATGAGCTGCCCCTCGAAGAGGATGTGGTGGTCCTCCCGAGAGAAGTCAGGGGCGGGGTACCGGTCGAGCTCTTGCTCGAGCGAGCCCGGCGCGTTGCGGATCACGTCCTGGCCCTTGCGCCAAACGAGCGACTTGATGCTGTGCAGCCGCTGGGAGTCGCCGTTCTCGAGCTTCTCGCAGAGCTGGAGCATGAGGTCTTCGGCGTCGCCGATGGCCACGTACTCGGCTTGACGCGCGCATTCGTCGGGACGCACGGACGGATGGAAGCCGCCCCAGATCACGGGAATGCCGAGGCGCGTCTGAATCGCCTTGGTGATCTGGCGCGCGGAGTCGTAGTAGTGGGTCATCAGCGTTATGCCGACGAGCTGAGAGTCCGCCACGAGCGCGAGCATCTGCTCGATGACCTGCTCGGAGTAGCGGTCTTCCGACATGCGAACGTGCACGCTCTCGCCGTCGCCGGCGAAGTCGGGCATGCAGATGACCTGGGTCGTGTGCCCAGCCGCCCGGAGCGTCGACGAGATCGAGCGCAGCCCGTAATTCGTGATGTCGGGGTACGGACTGATGAGGGAGACCTTCATCGCTCAGCTCCTGCCACAGAGAAAAACACTGTAGACGGTGCCCCGCGCGCATGCCAGCGGGCGCGCGGGCGACCTTCGGAAGAGGGGGCCGGACTACCGAAGCAGGAGCCCTACTCCGCGCCCCAGCCGCGCTTCTCGATGATCTCGGTCACCTGATCGTTGTCGAGGTAGACCTCGCGCGTGAAGCGCTCGACTGCGTTGTACTCGGTCTTGCTGTCGGGCACGTACACGAGCACCGTGCCATCTTCCTGCTTCTCGAAGCGGTACACGAGGAGCTCGGACTTCGGCGCCGGGCGGCCGACGAGCGCGCGCTTGTCCCAGGGGGCGCCCCACGCCATGAACACCATGTCCCGGGTCCAGCCGTTGCGGACGGCGCCCTCGACGATGCCCTGGCGGATGTTCTCCGGGTACTTGTAGAACCGGTCCCAGTAGCACTCTTTCTTGCCCAGGATCTCGCGACAGCCGTTGTCCTTGAGCCACGCGTTGCGCTCGTCCTCGGTCTTGAGCTTGAGGAACTCCTTGCGCTCCGTGTCGTCCATGAACGGCTTCAACGCGTAGTAGTGGTCGAACTCAGCGTCGGAGAGGAACCGGATGCGGCTCTCCCAGCCGCAGCCAGCCAGGAGCACGAACGCGAGGAACAGACGGTGCATGACGCCTCCGCGCGCGGTCATAACACCGGGCGAGCGCGAGACGGGTCCACGAGCCCCACGGAGGCTTCCGGCAACCACCCCCGGCGACCGTCCGGCAGGACCACGAGTACGCGACCTGCCGCTCGCTCTGCCGCTTGAACCTCGGCTCCGGCGTGCAGGGTGAAGAGATCGACACCGCCGCCGAGATCCGACGTCGCGACGGCCTCCGCCACGAGGACGACAGCCACGGGCGGCGCCCCTGCCTCGGCGAGCCCGCCCGCCGCCACGAGGGTGCCTACGGCGGCGAGCGCGATCCCCACGGGCG
>CAXNIN010000393.1:0-3501 GCA_964202365.1 Myxococcota bacterium
CCCCCCCCCCCCCGCAACGCCCCCCCGGCGTGGTTGTGGGCGATTTCTCCCGCCGCGGGAGCCGCCGCCCGCCCCGACGAAGGCACCGTCGCCTCCGCACCGCGGAGCGGGTGCCAAAGAGATCGGTAGAAAGGATGAAATCGAGCCTCGGCGCGCTCTATGGGGCCGGGCGCGCCGAGAGCGCGACCTCCCGCGCCACCGTCTCCCACCCCTCGGCCACCCCGCCCCAGTAGACCGCGTCGGCCTGCACCAGCCCCGCCGGGCCCACCACCGCGGCCCGCACGAGGTTTGCGTTGCCCGGCCCGTCGTAGATGGCTTCCACCACTACCCGATCGCCCACGCGCTCCCGACGAACGGGTCCCACGCGGTCGTACCCCGCCTCGCCCGACTCGAGCTCCGCGGCGTAGCTGTCGGCGGCGGCGTCGATGCCCGCCGCCACCTCGTTCGGCGGCACCCCGGCGGCCGCGGCGTCGGCCGGCGCCACCCGCACCTCGACCGCCCCGGCGTCTTCCAGAAGATCGCCGAACATCGCGCCGTTTTCCTGCTCCGACGGCGCCGACAGCCCGGCCGGCACCTCCGCCGACCAGCCCGTGGCGCCCACCGCGGCGCGCTCCAGCCGCGCCGGCGCGCCGAGCGCCCACGGCTTCCCCACCGCCAACGCCGCCACCACCGATGCCGCGAGCACCACCGCGGACACGACGCCCGCCGCGCGCATTGGCATCGGAACACGGTCGGGGTCGGTGGAACCTTCCGCCCAGCGGGGCACGCCCCACGTCAACACCCCCGTGAACACGAGCCCCGCGCCCACCAGCCCGCCGCCGAGGTGCGCCGCCCACGCCACGCCGGGCGCAAACGAGATCGCCACGTTCAACAGGAGGTTCTGCACCGTTCCCTGCCGCATGCGCGCCCGGAGCGTGTCGGGCAGGATTCCGCCGCCGCGCCACACCAGCGCCGCCTCGGCCGCCATCAGCGCCCAGCCCGCGCCCGAAGCCCCCACCGCCATGCCGTCCGACGTGACCAGGCAGAGCAGGCTCCCCCCGAACGCGCCGAGCGCCCACAACGCCAGGAACCGCGCCGGGCCGAGGAGCCGCTCCAGGTTCGAGCCGAGCGACCAGAGCACCATGCAGTTGAAGCCGATGTGCAGCAGATTCCCATGGAGGAACGCCGCGGACCAGAGTCGCCACACCTCTCCGGCGAGCACGCGCTCGCGCTCGAACGCCCCCATCCGCATCAGCGCGGGCGTGAGCTCCGGCGCCCCCCACGTCATCCCCGCGACGTACACCGCCACGATCACCCCGAGCAGCACGCGCGTCGCCCACGGCTCCCGCCCGCGAAGCGCCTGCTGGAACCCCTGCAGTTCACGCGCCGCCGCGCGCCCCCGCGCCCCGACGAGCTCCCAGAAGCGGCCCCAGTCGAGCGGGGCGTCGCGGGGGGCTTCGGGGGCGTCCGAGTCGGGCAGCGGCGCTTCGGCGGCGTTCGTGTCGGGTGACGGCGCGAGCCTTCGCGCGCGGCGCGCGGGGGAGTCGGGCGCGAGCAGCGGCGCGAGCCCTGCCGCGAAGGCGGGCGTGACGACCGTCGCGACGCGATCGCCCTTGCCCCCGCCGAGGACATTGCGAACGTCAGCATCCTCGGAGACGTGCCACGCGCTCACCCGTGGCCCGCCGAAGCTCGGCAGCGCCTCCGCGAGCTCCACGCCGGCCTCCGTGGGCCCGCCCACCAACACCACCTCCACGCCGTGCGCACGCACGGCCTGCAGCAAACGCGCGGCGTTTTCCGCGGTGTTCTCGCCGTAGCGCAGCACGAGCACCCGCCACGTGGCGTCGGGGAACCCGCCGAGGAGCGCGTCGTGCCCGAGTCCCTCGACCTCGAGCCCGCCCCACACCACGAGGTGGTGAATCACTCGCTCGAACGGCCCGTCTGCGGCGCCGCTGAATACGGCCGTCGCGTCCATCGCAGCGCCCCCCTCGTCGACGTAGCTGCGCCGCTGGGCGGGCGCCACGGGCGTGGCGTGCGGGGGGGGGGGCTTCACGGGCGCGTATGGTGGCGGCGTCGGCCGGTCGGGACGCGACTGTCGGCACGGGGCGTACGCGCTCTGAGCGCATCCCAAGGGACATCCGCGCGCTTTGGGTTGATTGCACGGGCTGTGTACCGGCGCGAGGAGCGCGTTCCGTGGGCGACGCGGCGGCGCGTGCGCGCTGGGCCGGCGGCGAGCGCGTTGGGCCCGAAGCCGTGGCGGAGACGCGCGGCCTACGGGCCCCGCTCGAATCGTGCGCCTTCCTCCTTTGTCATCCGTCGGCCGACCGGCTCCCCGAGCAGTGGGTTCCCAACGTCGATCAGGGCTCGCAGCCCCATCTGCAGCCGCACGGCCCGCACCAGGCGCGGGTCCGGCGGGGTCGCGCGGAGGGTGCGCACTGTACGCGTCGTTACCTCGAGCGCGTTGGCGAGCGTCGTCGTGGACGCCGACATCGCGGCGTGCACACATGCTCCCCGGGCCGCCACGACGCGCGCGTCGCGCCCCCGGAGCGCGCCGACTCCCACCGCCGCGGCACCGCTCTCCGCCAACGTCGCGAGGTCCACACCTTCGGTCAGCTCCAGGAGCCCCCAGTGCCCGAGTAGCGCCTCGCGCGTGACGCGCGGCACCACCTGACGCACCCTGTCCGCAAGCCACGATTCATAGGGACGGAGGCCGAATATGTCGGGCAGGCTCGTGCCCTCGCGCAGCGGGTCGAGCCCAGCGCCGTGGTGCGCGTCTTGCCGGTGAACGTACCGAAGCAGGTTCGACGCATGCCACGCGTCGCGAATCGGCGTCACGTGCGCGCGAAGAATCGGAAGGTCGAGCGCTGCCTTCAGCGCGAGGCGCGCATCGTGCGCGAACCGACCCGCCGCGGCCTCACTGCACGCCAGACACACGTGCCCGTGCGAATCCGCGAGCCCGAACCCGAAGAGCCCCGCGGGGCGTCCGATCCGCGCGAGCACGCTCGCATAGGCGCGCCTGCGCGCCGCGTCGGGCGCGAGAACGCGGTCGTCGACCGCACGAAACACAAGTTGGTAGCCAAGCACAGGTGAACAGATGTGCACCGCCCCGACAACGTCAAGGCCGTCGAGCACATTCGGGCGCGCCCCGCCGCGGACGGCGGGGCCGGGCCCCTTCCGGGGTCGGCGCGCGGCGCCTCCGTCGGCCGGCCGCGCGCCGCCCGACCGCGCGGGCGTGCGAGAGATATGTGGCTTCAGCCATATACTTTTGTCGCCCGCGCGCCCTTCGGTCCCCTCGCGCGGCGCCGTGACCAGGTCGACGGCGGCGGCGGGGCCGGCTCCCGCGTGGAGGCCCGCGTCGCGGCAGAGGTCCGCGCCGCCGCAGAGGTCCGTGGCGGCGCAGAGGTCCGTGGCGGCGCCGAGGTCCGTGGCGGCGCCGCGCGAGGCCCGCGGCCGCCGCGGCCCGCTCGGCGCGGAAGCAACTCGGGGGCTCGCGGTCGAGCCGGGGAGTTGCTTCCGCCTTGGGCT
>CAXNIN010000394.1:0-3480 GCA_964202365.1 Myxococcota bacterium
TCGTCGTTCGCGTCGACCGTGAAGTTCGCGCCGCCGCCCATGTCGTCCAGCAGATGACAGAGGTTGGTGCCGAACAGTTGGCTGGCCTGCTCCGCCATGCGGCTCGGGAGGTCGGTGTAGCCGATGATCTTGACGCCGTTGTGCGTGACGACGGTGCCGGGCTCCGTGAGCGCGCAATTGCCGCCCTGCTCCGCGGCGAGATCGACGATGACGCTGCCGGGGCGCATGGCCGCCACGAGTTCGGCGTCGAGCAGGGTGGGCGCCCGCTTGCCGGGGATGAGCGCCGTGGTGACGATGATGTCGACCTCCTTGGCCTGCGCCAGGAAGAGCGCCATCTCCGCCGCGATGAACGCGGGGCTCATCTCGCGGGCGTAGCCGCCGCCGCCGTCGCCTTCTTCGTCGAGCGTGATCTCGAGGAACTCGGCGCCGAGGCTCTGCACCTGCTCGCGCACGGAAGGCCGGGTGTCGAACGCGCGGACGATGCCGCCGAGCGCGCGCGCGGTGCCGATGGCGGCGAGGCCCGCCACGCCGGCGCCGATGATGAGCACCTTCGCGGGCGCGACCTTGCCGGCCGCGGTCACCTGGCCGGTGAAGAACCGGCCGAAGTGATGCGCGGCCTCCACCACCGCGCGGTAGCCGGTGAGGTTGGCCTGGGAGCTCAGCACGTCGAGCTTCTGGGCGCGCGTGATGCGCGGCACCTGGTCGAGCGCGAGCAGCGTGACGCCCTGGGCCGCGGCGGCGTCGAGCAGCGCGGGGTTCTGGGCGGGCCACACGAGCGACACGAGCACCTGACCGGCGCGCATTCCCGCGATCTCTTCCAGCGAGGGCGCCCGCACCTTCAGGACGATCTCCGCGGCCCAGGCCGTGGCGCGATCCACGGTGGGCGCGTTGGCGTAGGTCTCGCCGAAGCCGGCGGCGACGCCGGCACCTGCTTCGATCACCACGTCGAAGCCGAGCTTCTTCAGCCGCTCGACGGTGTCGGGCGTAGCCGCGACCCGCCGTTCTCCGGCGTAGGTCTCGCGAGGAATCCCGATCTGCATGCGTCTCCTGAGGGTCGAGGCCGACCGCGCCGCAGCGTAGCGCGTCGTACCTTCGCTACCAAGCGCGGAGGGGGCTGCTACGACGAACGATTTGCAGCGGGCGCGGCCCCCGGGAGCGCTTCGGGAGGCGGAGCGGGGGGCGGCGGCCTCCCGGAGGTACAGGGGCGTCGCGAGCCAGGGCGGGCGCCGCCGCCCCCCGCGTCAGCGCGCGGCGTGCCGGCGGCGTCGGATCGCCGCGCCCAGCCCCGCGAGGAGCGCCAGCGCGGCGCCCGCGGGCGCGGTCGTCGCGTCGCAGCCGCATTCGGCGGGCGGCTTGTCCGGGGTGCCGTCGTCGGTGTCGTCGTCGGTGTCGTCGACGGGGGCGGTGTCGACCGCGGGGGCGGTGTCGTCGCCGCCGTCGCCGGTGTCGCAGTCCACGAGCACGGCGGGGTCGGTGTCGTCGCAGTCCACGGACACGGACACGCCGTCGGCGTCCTGGTCGTCGTCGTTGCCGTCGCAGTCTTGGTCCACGCCGTCGTACCAGGCCTCGTCGGCGCCCGGGTTCACCGCGGAGTTGCCGTCGTTGCAGTCCGCGTCGAGGTCGTAGCCGTCGCCATCGGCGTCGTACTCGTCGGCCTCGTCGCAGTCGGTGATCACACCGTCCCAGGGCTCGTCCTGCGCGCCGGGGTACACGGTGGCTTCGGCGTCGTCGCAGTCGGTGTCGGCGGGGAAGCCGTCGCCGTCCTGGTCGTCGTCGTCGCCGTCGCAGTCCTGGTCGACATCGTCGTACCAGACCTCGGGGGCGTCGGGACGGATTTCGGCGTTGGTGTCGTCGCAGTCGGCGGTGTTCGCCACGTGGCCGTCGGGTTGCGCGCACGCATGCGTGGTGGCGAGGCCGCCCCAGCCGTCGGCGTCGGCGTCTTCGTACCAGGCGGGGGCGTCGACGGCGTCGGCCTCGTCGACCGCGCCGTCGCAGTCGTCGTCGCGCGTGTTGCACAGCTCCGTGCCGCCGGGCCGCGCGTCGGCGTCGCCGTCGTCGCAGTCCACGCACGCGGCCACGCCGTCGCCGTCCGCGTCGGCGTAGCCCGTGGAGCCGTCGCAGTTGTAGTCGGTGGGGTCGTCGCACACCTCGGCGGCGCCGGGGTTGTAGGCGGTGGAGCCGTCGTCGCAGTCCCCGGCGACGGCGGAGTACCCGGCCGGCGCCGCGCAGGCCTCCGCCGTGGTGGCGCCGCCGTAGCCGTCGCCGTCGGCGTCGAGCGAGAAGGTGGAGGTGCCGGTCACGTCGGCGTCGGCGTCGTCCGCGGCGCCGTCGCAGTCCTCGTCGAGGTCGAGCGCGTCGCACACCTCGACGCCGTCGGGGTTCACCGCGCCGCGCGTGTCGTCGCAATCGGTGGTGTCGGCCGTGAATCCCACCGGCGCCGAACACTCCAGCGTCCAGACGTCGAGGTCGCCGAAGCCGTCGGCGTCCGCGTCGCGGTAGAACGGCACGGCGTCGAGCGAGCCGGGGCCGTCCACCGCGCCGTCGCAGTCCTCGTCCACGCCGTCGCACGTCTCGTCGCCGTCGGGGCTCACCCCGGCGTCGCCGTCGTCACAGTCGTCGTCGTTGGCCACGTACCCGGCGAGCGGCGTGCAGCTCCGGACGAGGGTGCCCGCTTCGCCCCATCCGTCGCCGTCGCCGTCGGGGGCGTAGGCGGTGCCGTCGATTGGGGCGTCGTCCACCACGGTGTCGCAGTCTTCGTCCACGCCGTCGCACGTCTCGACACCGAGGGGCGAGATCGTCGCGTCCGTGTCGTCGCAGTCCGCGCCGCGGCCGTCGGCGCAGCCCTCGAACCCGTCGCCGTCGAGGTCGTCGCACCCGTCGTCGACCACCACGGTCAGCGTGTCGAGGTCCCACCCGTCGCCGGTGGAAGCGTGGTCGTGGTCGCCCGCGAGGCCCGCGCTGTAGAACGAGTAGGTGCCCTCCACCGCGGGCGCTGTCCACGTGAACGACCACGTGGCGCGCCCGCCGGTGAAGTGTTGATCCCGCGTGTGGGTGAGCTCCCCGCCGACAATCTTGGTGGTGAACCCCGCCACGAGCGTGCCGCCGCTCGCCGAGACGTTCAGCCCGCCAATCTCGTGGTCGGCGTCGGTGCTCGTGACCACGAACCCGAGCGTGAGCGTGCCGCCCGGGAGCACGGTGGCGCGGTCGCCGGTGAGGTCGCCGGTGACCGCCGCGTCGGCCGCGGCGCCGTGGCACGCCGTGCACCCCGCGACGGAGCTGCCGGTCTGGCCGGTGCTGGTGGCGTAGGCGGGGAGGGCGGCGAGGAGGAGCACGAGCATCGTTCGTCCATACGCCGTACGGAGCGGGGGTGGCAAGCGTGTCGCGGTGAACCCCACCCCCCGTCCCGGCTCGCGACGCCCCCCGCCCCGACGGGAGGCCCGCGCCCGCCGCGACGGAGGCCCGCGCCCGCCGCGAGGCGGA
>CAXNIN010000395.1:0-3451 GCA_964202365.1 Myxococcota bacterium
CCGGCGTCGGCGCCGACGGCCCACACGTCGTCGATACCGCTCCCCCACACGCTCAGGAACGCCGACGGGTGGGCCTCGGCGAGCGTCGTCCAGGTCTCGGGGGGGTCGCCCGTGTCGGGCTTGTCGCCGGTGCACGCGGCGAGCGCGAGGAAGAGGAGCGCGCGGGGGGGCATTCGAACTCCGGCCCGGGCTTCGTGCCACGGGGGGGGCCCGCCGTCAATCCTTCTCGGGGCCCGGCCGCGCCTGAGGCACCCACCGCCCGCGCACGAGCCGCACGTGCGGGTGGTACCCGGACTTGTAGCGGAGCGCGTCGCAGTCCTGCACCCACAAGCCCAGGTAGTACCACCGTATGCCCAAGGCACGGCAGTGCTCGATCTCCTGGAGGACCGAGAACACCCCGAGCGAACGGTCGTCGTGGCCGGGGTCGAAGTAGTGGTAGGCGCTGTTGGCGGACGTGCGCCCGAGGTCGAGGAGGCTCACGGCGATGAGCCGGCCCTCGAGCTGGTAGCGCACCTCTGTCGTTGGGGCGCACGAGTCGACGAGCCACTCCTGGTAGCCGGCGGGGTCGCGACGGGCGTGCTCCGTGAGGAGCCCGCGCGCCCGGCGGTGCCGGTTCCACAACGCGACGCGCCGCCGCGAGAGCGCGGGAGCGCCGTACTCCACGTCGAGGTCGGCGTTGCGCCGGAGGATGCGGCGCTGGGACTTGGACGCCGAGAAGCCGGCAATGTCGATGCGGACCGGCTCGCACGCCGCGCAGAACGGGCACTCCGTGCGGAAGACCGTGCCGCCGACGCGCTGGTCGCCTTCTTCGAGGAGGAGATCGAGCTGCTCGGCGGTGAGCGGCGCCGTCGGCACGCGCGCGGGGCAGCGCGCCACCTGGCCAGGCCGGTAGATGCACTCCTCGAAGCGGTCCTGGACCGTTCGCGTCTCAGGGCGCTCCGTCTGCGGGGAGTCCGACATTCCAACCTATCGTAGCGGGGTCCGGCGCCGTCGGCTTGTCGCCGTGACTACGGGGTGCCGCTGTCCGTGGCTTCGACCTCGGCGACGTTGCCGGCCACCTCGTACTCGACCACGATGGCGGCCCCGCGGGGGGGCACTTCGGCGCCCTTGAATTCAATCTGGGCGTAGTCGGCGAGGTAGGACCAGCCGTCGAGCACGCCGGCCGCCTCGTCGTACTCCGGCACGACGCGCTCCTCGCCCTCGAGGGGGGTGACGCGCACCTCGATCGACTCCTCGATCGCGGCCTTCTCGAGCTGGAACACCGTGAGGATGCCGGACGCCACCTGCCCGAGCGAGTCCATGATGAGCGAGTAGTCGGTGGTGCAGATGTCCGCGCGGACGCCGCCCAGGAGCTCGACCGCGTTGACGTAGCGGCGACCGGGCACGGTGGCTTCGCAGCCGTCGACGATCTCGGGGCCGATGATGCCGGAGAGGACCACCTTGTCGCTGCCCTTGGCGTCGACGAGGTCGCGCACGAGGTCGGGCACGGGCGTCAGCTCGTCGGGCCGGGTGTAGCAGTCCTCGCCGGTGGCGGCGGAGCCGAGGGCGCCGTAGTCGGAGCAGTCGTTCTCGTCGGAGAGGATGATGACGGAGAGCATCGCGCCGTCGCGGATGAACCCGGCGTTGACCGCGACGGAGTTGGGGGCGGTGATGGCCATGACCGCGGCCTCGAGGCCCGACTCCTGGTCGGTGCCGTCGTTGCCGAGCTGCACGCGGGTGCGGAAGGCGTCCGCGTAGCCGGGCGTTTCGGCGCTCAAGACCTGCGGGTTGCCGAGGAGCACGCCCGCGGTGGGGTTGGTGCGCTCGACGTCCGTCGAGATGACCCCGAGGTGGAAGTCCATCTCGGTGGTCTCGAGGTTGGCGATGAAATCCTCGGCGCCCAACGCCACGGCTTCCTGCTCGTTGATCATCGACGTGGAGTTGTCGATGACCCAGAGGATGTCCACCTGGTTGGACGGCGCCTGGAGGAACTCCTCCGTGTTCGAGGCGCGCTTGAACTCGTTCTCGTTGCACGCGGTCGCGAGAAGGACCATCAGAAAGAGCGAACGACGCACGTGCACCTCAAGCGGGATCGTAGCGGGGGAGCCCGCGGCCGCGCAACCTACGGCAACAGGTATGCCTCGGAGATGCACAGATCGTTGAATTCGGATCCCTTCTTCACGCCGGTGAACGTGAGGCGCACCTTGCTGGTGGACCGCGCGGGGAACGTCAGCGTCTGCTCGCTGATGGTGTCCTTGAGCGTGATCGACTCGGTGGACCCGTCGGAGAAGGTGAGCGTGCCGGTGGTGCCGCGGTTGCTCTTCATGAAGTAGCCGAACGAGTACGCGTTCCCGTTGCGGATCGCGAGGCGGCTCACGCTCTGGGCCCCGCCGAGGTCGAGCTCGACCCACTCGCCGGTGCCGTCGCCGGTTTTGTTGCCCTCGCACCACATGGAGTCGAGGATGCCGTCGGCCGTGTTGACGGGCTCGTAGTTGCCGTCGCCGTCCGCGGGGAACGTCGAGGAGGTCTTGTACGCCTTCACCGGCACGGCCGGCGCGGGCGCGCCGTCGAAGAACAGGACCTCGGAGATGCCGGTGTCGTTGAAGGTGTTGCCGTTGAAGATGGCCTTCACCTTGAACTTCACGCTGCTCGTCTTCTTGGCGGCGGGGAGGGTGATGGTCTGCGGCTTGAACTCGTCGGTGAGCGTGAACTCCTGGCTGGTGCCGTCGGAGAACTCGACGTTGAGGAGCTTCGGGCGGTTGTAGCGGCCCCAGTACTCCTGGGTGTACCAGACGCCGGCCCAGACGGTGAACCCGTTGATGGTCTTCTCTCCGCCGAGATCGGCCTGTACCCAGGAGCCGAGACCGCTGCCGTCGTCGCCTTCCACCCAAGGGGTGGCCTGGCGCGCGTCGGAGACGTTCGCGACGTCGTAGTTCACCCCTTCGGACCCGGGCGCGGAGGACGACGCGGTCCACGAGGCAGGCTTCACGGGTGCGGCGGCGGCCGTGCCGACGATCAGCGAGGCGAGGACGGAAAGAAGAGGGCCGAGCAGCATGCGACGGGACTCCGGGGGGGAGATACGGGGAGGCGGATGATGGCGGGGGCCGCGGTCGCCTGTCAATCTCGACCGCGGCCGCTCGCCCTCTGACACCCGTTCCTTGTGGATTCATCCGTGGCTCTGCTCGCAGACTCGGTCCTGCCGTTCGGCGCCGATGGTCACCTCGACCTCGGCGCCGTGCGCGCGCACGCGCTGTGGCTTCTGGGGAGCGGGATCGGGGGCCTCGTGGTGGGCGCGGGCGAGGTTCTCCACGCGGACCGGAAGGAGAAGGAGCGCGCCCTCGACGTCGTGGCGGACGTCGCGGCGGGGCGCCCGGTGATCTTCCCCATCTGGGACCCCTCCCCCGCCTACATCGTGAAGCTCGGGCGCGCCGCGGCCGACCGCGGCGTGACGGCCGTGCTCCTGCCCCCGCCG
>CAXNIN010000396.1:0-3451 GCA_964202365.1 Myxococcota bacterium
GGCACGAAGGTGTCCGTGCGGGTGTGGCGCGGGCCGAGGAGCAGCGCGAGGCCGACGCGCCCGCCGATCTCGTTGCCGATCACGGTGGCGAGGAGCAGGTCGGCGACGGTGCGAGCGCCGGCGTGCGCCCACGCCGCGGGCACGGCGCCGATGCCGGTGCGGCCGGCGAGCAGGTAGTCGTCGTAGTCGTGCAGGGCGGCGAGCCCCGCGTGCAGCGCCGCTGCGGCGCGCGGCGCCGCCGTGCCGCCGCCCGCCACCGGCGCGTCACCCTCCGTCAGGCCGGAACCCGCGAGGGCGGCGCCGGCAGGCGTCGTGAGCGAAGCGCGCATGGCACCCGCCGCCGCGAGGTGCTGGAATCGGGCGATGCGGAGGACGTCCGCGGGCACGTCTCCAGGGCGGAGCGCGCGCGCCCACTGGGCGAGGGAGAGCAGTTGGGAGGACATTCAGTACTCGAGGCTCCACTGCAGACCGGCCGCCAGGAGATGGCCACCGATGGGGATGGGACCGCCGCCGACCGGGTAACCCGCGGTGGGGGAGTCGGGTTCGGGACGGACGAGGTCGCCCGTTGCGAGCAGATGGTACTGGAAGTAACCGTCCAATCGCACGCGCCGGGACGCCGTGCGTCGGAAAGGGTCGTCGTGCTCGACGCCCGCGCCCACCGAGAAGATCACGCGGTCTGAGTCGAGGAGCGCGGAGTCCGCGGTCTGGCTCTCGAGCGGCGTCGGCTCGTAGCCGAACCCCCCGCGCGCGAGGATGCGCACCTCGCCGAAGCGGTCGCCACCTTCGATGGCGGGCATCCTGAGGTCCACGCCGAACCGCGGCGAGACGGTGGACTTCATCACGATCGCATACGGGTTTCCGTCCGCCACGGGGTCTTCCCCGAAGTCGACCGCGGCCCCTTCGACGCTCGCATCCACGACCTGCGCGACGCTCACCTGCATGCGGTCCCACCGCGTCCACCGCACCTCGCCAGAGATCGTCGCGGTGTCGAGCAGGGTGTACGCCGCGCCGCCCACCCACTGCTCGGGCGCGTAGTGGTCGTACACGCCGAGCTCCACGCCGAGAAGGAGGGGGAGCACGATGGCGTCGAGGTCTTCGGTGCCCTCGGTCTGCGCGTCGATCTGGATGTCCAACACCACGTCGACGGGCAGCCCCGCCTCGCCGCGCCACGAGGCCCCGAGCGCGAGGCCGTCGAGCGCGGGGTGGGCTTCGCCCGCGTTCCAGTGGAGCGCGACGTGGGGCGCGATGCCGGGGATGAGGTCGAGCTCCATCGAGTGCACGTCGAGGCCCATGGCGACCACGTCGTCGACGCTGTCGTCGTCGCCGTCCGCGCCGGACACCGTGAGGTCGAGCGTGGCGTCGAGCCGGTACTTCGCGCGGGGCACCACGGTGACGCCGCCGCCGAACGAGAGGCCTGCCCACGGCCGCCACGCCGCGCCGAGCCCGAGCTCATAGGACTGCACGCGGTTGGAGTACATGAAGTAGGTGGGAAGCGACGGCTCGAAGGTCGCGAGCCGCAGGATGCGCTGGACCGGGAGGAGAAGCCCGATGCCCATCGAGAACGTGGTGCCGATCGGCCGGGTGGCGCCGAGGATCACGGCCTGGACGGGGTCGTAGCTGTCCGGGAGCGTGAGGGCGGGGTCGGTCTCGTCGATGCGCCCGTCGCGGTTGGTGTCCCACCAGAGCCCTGGCTGCTGGCTGAACTGCATCTGCGCGCCGAGAAAGCCGATCGACACCTCGGGATACGCGCGGGCCGCGAGCGCGGCCGGGTTGAGCAGCACGTTCTCGGCACCGTCATCGACGGCAACACCTCCGCCCGCGCGCCCCATCTTGCGAGCGCCGAACCCGAAGATCTCCACCGGACTCGCCTGGGTCGTCGGGAGGAGGCTTAGCCAGAGCGCGATCAGGCGTACCCGATCTCCGGCACGGGCGTCAGCGCCGACTGCCGGAGGATCTCGATGACCTGCGGCGGCCCTTCGTCGGGGAGCGCTTCGCGGAGGCAGGCCGTCCGGCCCGCGAGGTACGCGGTGGCGAGCCCGGAGCCGCGGTAGGGGCCGCGCTGTCCGTTGGCGTCCACGATGTTGCCGTGGGTGAGGAACTTGCCCGTGAGGCTGCCCCACTGCTTGGAGGGGAAGCGGTGCGGCGCGAAGTAGTAGACCTTCTCGAGCGGGCAGTCGGGGTGGCTCGCGACGCCGATCGTCTCGGGGAGATCGGCGGGGTACGCGCGCTCGCCCTTCGGGTGCGCCGCGGCGAGCACGATGGCGCCGGCCTCGACCGCGTTCGCGCAGCAGTCGCGGAGCAAGAGCGCCTTGCCCATGTTGGGCGTTCCGAGCGAGAGGTTGATGACCCCCGCGCTGCGGGCGCCGAGCTCGATGCCGGCGGCCATGAGGTCGGCGCTGGTGCGGAGGCGCGCGTCCATGATCTTGATGCAGAGGAGCGTCGCGTCCGGCGCGATGGCGTGGATCGCCGCGGCGATCTCCGTGCCGTGGCCGTTCTCGTCGGCGAAGTCCGCCGCGATCAGCACGTGCGCGGTGGCGCTCATGCTGATGCTCATGCCGTTCACGTCCGCGCCGGCGAGCCGGGGATCGCGAATGTCTACGCCGCTGTCGACGATCGCGATCGTCTGCCCGCGGCCTGTGTACTCTTGCCCTCGGAAACGCATGGGTCCTTCCGGTGTCGGACTGGGAGGCCGATGGTAGGGAACGAGGCCCCGTCCTGCAAGGCGCGGGCCCGACGCGGGACGAAGGCGGGCCGGGCGGCTAAGGAGAAGCGTGGAGGGTCGCTTGCCTGCTGCCTTTGCGCCGATCGGCACGGCGAACGCCGGTGGCGCCCAGGGCGGCGCTGCGTTCGGACTGCCGGTGGGACCGGGGGCGGCAACCGAGCGAACGACGCTGGAAACGCTCTTGACGCACGCCCGAGGTGCGGGCGTTCGTGGCGCGCGGCTGTTCGGCCACGCCGCGCGCAGGCCGCCGCACTCGGCCGATCGCGCGCACGCCCTCGCGGGGCTCGGCGGGCTGGTGCTGCTCGCCGCCGGCGTGTCCGCCGGGCTCGCGGTCCTCGGTCTCGTCATCGTCTCCGCGGCGGCGCGCGCGCTCGGCGGCCCGTGTCTCGGTCTGTTCCTTCGCCGCCGTCCGGCCTGGTCGCTGATCCTGCGCCCCCTCGGCCCCGCGACGCGCCGCGTCGTCGCCGCGCCGGCCGATCGGGTCCGGCATCTGCCCGCCCTCCCGCGCGTCGTGCTCGGCGCGCTCCTCGCGGGGCTCCTCGCGCCCTCGATCGGGGCCTGGGCCGTCGCGGTGGTCGCGGCGGGGCTCCTCGCGGTCGCGCTCGTCGCGGCCCGCCTCGAGCAGGCCCCGGCCCCGGCGCCGGGGGGCCCCGAGGCGGAGGCCGCGCGCGCCCTGGTCGACTTCGCGGCCGGCCTCTCCGCGTCCGACGCGCCCGACACCGCCGTTCT
>CAXNIN010000397.1:0-3445 GCA_964202365.1 Myxococcota bacterium
GGCCCCCTCTGCGTTGTGGGACGGCGTCGCGCACGACGACTTCTCCACCGGCGCGGCGCTCTTCGACCAGGAATGGAGCTTCGGAACCCGGCAGGTGGCCGCCCTGGGCTTCGCGCAACACGCTGCCGCTTCCGACGATCCGGCGCGCCGCGCCGAGGCCCTCGCGCGGATGGAGGCGCGCCTCGACGGCGACCGCGTCACCGCCGCGATCGCGCGGCGCGTGGCCGCGGAGCCGACCGGGCTCCCGGAGACCTACCCGGGCGAGCGCTACCCGGTGGACACGGCGGCGGGGGCCGCGCGCATTGGCAGGCGGGCGCCGCGCTCGGCGGCGCCCCGCTCGCCGACGCCATCCTCTTCGCGATGTTGACGACGCCGTCTCGGCTTGCCGTCGGCCCCCCTCCGCCGGGAGGCCCGCGCGAGACCTAACTGCCCTCGACTGCGGCCGGCTTCTCGGCGCGGAGGCCCTTCGCCACCACGAAGAACTCGACGCTCGTGCCGCGCGTGGCGTCGGGCTTGAGCCGCTTCACGTCGGCGTAGGCGCCGCGCACGTTCTCCACGAAGCCGTTCGCGTCTTCGCCGTCGAACACCTTGCACACGAACGCGCTCCCGGGTTTGCCGACGGCGCGCGCGAGGGTGAGCGCGCGCTCCGCGAGCGCGATCTGCCGCACGTGGTCGACGAGGCGTTGCCCGGTGGTGTTCGGCGCGAGGTCGCTCACGACGAGGTCGGCGCGGCCGCCGATCGCGGCGAGGAGCACGTCGGGCTCGACGTCCATCACCGACTCCGCGATCCACGTGCCGCCGGGCAGCTCGGGCGCTTTGAGGTCCACCCCGACCACGCGGAGCTTGCGGCCGATCAACCACTTGCTCCAACTGCCGGGGTAGCACCCGAGGTCGACCGCGACGCCCCCCGAAGGCACCACGCGGTGACGTTGATCGACCTCCTCGAGCTTGAACACGCTGCGTGCGGGAAAACCGGCGGCCTTCGCCCGTCTTGTCCAAGAATCCGCGCGGTCGTAGCCCATCCCTCGCAACTCCTACGCAACCAGGGGTAGCGCATCCGCCCCGGGTTGGTCTATCCTCTTCAGCGACCGGGTGTTTCATGATGCGTCTCAGCCTTCCCCTCCTCCTCGCGCTCGCCCTCACCGGCTGCACCAGCGGCGACTCCGGCAAGACCGACGACACCGCGTCGTCCGACACCGCCAGCGGTGACACCGACGCCGTCCAGAGCGATCTCGACGAAGACACCATCATCGACATTCACGACGGCATCGACGCCGACGCCGACGGCGACGGCAAGCCCAACTACGACGACCGCGATGCCGACGGCGACACCATCCGCGACATCGTGGAAGCCGGCGACGAGAACCCGTCCACGCTCCCCGTCGACTCCGACGGCGACGGCGCGTACGACTTCCTCGACACCGACTCCGACGGCAACTGCGTCAGCGACACCATCGAGTCCGGCTACGCCGGCACCGACCGGGAAGGCGGCGCGCAGGACACCGACGGCGACGGCACGAAGGACTTCCAGGACACCGACAACGACAACGACGGGATCTTCGATCTCGACGAGCTCGATTCCTGCGTCGTGACCGACACCGACGGCGACGGCACCGGCGACTACCTCGACGACGACTCCGACGGCGACGGCGTCGGCGACGCGTTCGAGGGTGGCGCCACCGACTTCTCGAACGACCCTGTCGACACCGACGGCGACGGCACCCCCGACTTCCGCGACACCGACAGCGACAACGACGGCCTGCTCGACCGCGACGAGTCCGGCACCGACGGCAACGCCGCCACCGAGCCCCGCGACACCGACGGCGACGGCCGCTACGACTACGCCGACATGGACGCCGACGGCGACTCCCTCCCCGACGCGAGCGAGATCGGCATGGGCACCGACCCGTACGACTCCGACACCGACGGCGACGGCTACTCCGACGGCGGCGAGGTCACCGCCGAGACCGACCCCCTCGACCCCGGCAGCGTCATCGACGGCATCTACGTCGAGGTGCCCGAGCGCACCACGGTCGAAGAGACGTTCGAGTTCGAGCTCAACATCGAGATGGGCGACATCGGGTTCATCATCGACACCACCTGCTCCATGGGCGGCACCATCAACGCCGTCGCGAGCGAGTTCGCGAGCATCGTCACAGAGCTCGAGTCCATCCTCCCCGACGCCGCGTACGGCGTGGGCGGGCACGACGACTACGCCTTCGGCAGCTACGGCTCGTCGTCGTACGGCGACAAGCCCTTCTACCTCCGCCAGCAGATCACGACCGACAGCGCCGCCGTACAGGCCGCGTTCTCCGGCCTCTCGACGCACGGCGGCTCCGACGGCCCCGAGTCCGGCACCGAGGCGCTCTACCAGGCCGCGAGCGGCGCGGGCTACGACCAGGACTGCGACGGCACCTACGACAGCGCCACCGACGTGTACCCGTTCCTCGCCGACCCCGCCGACCCCTTCGCGGGCGGCGGCGGCGAGTACAACGACGCCTCCACGATCGACGGCGGCACCGTCGGCGGCTTCGGCTTCCGCGACTACGCCCTCCCCGTTGTCGTGCTCGCGTCCGACAACTACTTCCGCGACCCGGAGACCTCCGGCTACTACAGCGGCGTCCCGGGCGGCTGCCCCATCGACGCCGGCATGACCGACGCCGTCAACGCCTTCGGCAACATCGGCGCCTACTTCGTCGGCGTGTCGGTCAACGGCACCCTCGGCTACCCCCAGATGATCGACTTCGCCCAGCGCACCGGCTCGCTCGCGGACCTCGACGGGGACGGCGTGGCCAACGAAGAGGTCGTGCAGACCTGGTCGGGCAGCAACGCCGCGTTCCGCGCCACGGTCGTCGAGGCGATCACGCAGCTCGTCGCGAGCGTGCGGTTCTCCCGCGTCGACCTCTCGGTCGACGGCGACAACTACGGCTTCGTCACCGCGATCGACCCGGCCTACTACGAAGGGCTCGGCGCGGAGGACACCGGCACGATCCTCACGTTCAACCTGACGTTCCGTGGGACGGTCGCGGCTACCACGGAAGATCAGCTGTACCGCCTCACGCTGAACGTGCTTGGGGATTCGAGCGTTCTGCTCGATAGCTTGGACATCATCGTGCGGGTGCCGGGCACCGCCTACTAACGGCGGTGTGCCGACATGGGCCCGGCGGACCGGGCCCACGTCGGCAACCGCGGTGCATCCCGACATGCGGGAAGACCCGCACGTCGGGGATGCGCTCGACAGCCGACAGCCCGAGGACGGGCCGTCGGCTGTCGGACCTTTTGATGGCTCGCTCTTGCGCCTGCGGCGCAAGACCTCGGGTTCGCGCGCGGGGCTCGGTCTTGCGCCTGCGGCGCAAGACCTCGGTGTCGAACGGGTGTGCGGGGCTCGGTCTTGCGCCTTTGGCGCAAGACCTCGTGGCGCGCGCGGGGCGCTTACCCCCGCACG
>CAXNIN010000398.1:0-3434 GCA_964202365.1 Myxococcota bacterium
GGCATGCGACCCAACCCCCGTCTGTCCGCGCTCGCGCTCCTCCTCGTGGGCTGCTCGCGGGAGGGCGGGCCCGCCCCCGTTGCAGGGGGCGAGCCGCGGCCGCAGACCGACTGGCACGCCCAGGTCGGCGCGCGCGTCGCGGACGCCGCCCACGCGTTTCGGTCCGACGGAGAGGGGTTCCACGCGGTGCTCCCCGGCGTGGGGATGACGGCGCGCATCCGCGCGGGCGGCGCCACGCTCGCGGATGGCGTCGGCGCCGTGCGGGTGGCCGCCACCGCGTGGGGGCGCCCCGACGCGCTACAGCCGATGGCGCACGCAGCTCCGGCCTGGGGCGACTGCGATCCGGGCCGGGCAGACCCGGAGGGCCGCTGCATCCGCCGCGTGGCCCTGCAGGGAAGCGGCATCGACGAGTGGTGGTCCGCCTCGGTGGACGGCGTCCAGCAAGGGTGGACCGTGCAGGCTTCGCCGCCAGGCGCCGGTCCGGTCGTCATCCGGGTGGCCATCGACGCCACCGCCACGGTCGAACACGGAGCCGTGTGGCTGTTGGGTGACGACGGGGGAGAGTGGGTGGTCTCCGGACTCGCGGCGTGGGACGCCGATGGCGTGCCGCTACCCGCGACCTTCGAGGAAGAAGCCGGCGGACTGCGGGTGCAGGTGGACGACCGCGGAGCGCGCTACCCGATCGTCATCGACCCGGTCTACACCTCGGCCACCACCACGCTCACGAGCGCATCGAGCGCCGCGCGACACGGCACGTCCGTCGCGGGCGCGGGCGATGTCAACGGCGACGGCTTCGACGATGTCATCGTCGGCGCCGAAGGCGGAACGGGGGCCGCCTACCTGTACGAGGGCTCCCCCACGGGGGTCGCCACCGTCGCGAGCGCCACGCTCACGGTGTCCGCCAGCCAGGACTTCGGCGAGTCGGTGGCGGGAGCGGGCGACGTCAACGGGGACGGGTACGACGACGTGGTCGTGGGGGACCCGAGCACGTCCACCGGGCGCGCGTACGTGTTCCACGGGTCGGCCGCGGGGCTGTCCACGAGCCCGGACACGACCTTGAGCGGTGGGGGTATCAACGATAGCTTCGGGAAGTCCGTCGCGGGCGCCGGGGATGTGAACGGGGACGGCTTCGACGATGTGGTCGTCGGAGACGACGCCTACGTCCAGTATTGGGGGAACGTGCGGGTGTTCCACGGCTCCTCCTCGGGGGTGTCGACCACCGCGAGCGTGAGCCTGACCGCCGGGAGCACCGCGACCTACTACACGTACTTCGGGCGGACCGTGGCGGGCGCGGGGGATGTGGACGGGGACGGCTACGACGACATCGTCGTCGGGGCGCACGGAGCGTCCTCCTTCGCCGGGCAAGCCTATGTATACAAAGGGTCTTCTTCGGGGATCTCCTCCACCGTGACGACGCTCAGCGGCGCGGCGGGGGCCAGCTTCGGGATTTCGGTGGCGGGCGCGGGGGATGTCAACGCGGATGGCTACGACGACGTGATCGTCGGGGCGTCCGGCACCTCCAGCACCGACTACGGGGCGGCGTACGTCTACGCCGGCGGCGCCGGTGGTCTCGCGACGAGCGCGAGCGCGAGCTTGGCGGGGGAAGCCGTGGGGTCGGGGTTCGGCGGGGCGGTTGCCGGGGCGGGGGACGTCAACGGAGACGGCTACGCGGATGTGGTGGTCGGCGCCGCTTCGTACGCGTCGAGCAGCGGGCGCGCCTACGTGTTCACCGGTGGTGCCGGCGGCGTCACGAGCACGGCCGACAGCACGCTCAGCGGCAGCGCGTCCGCCCGTTTCGGCGCCGCGGTCGGGGGCGCGGGCGATGTGGACGGCGACAGCTACGCCGATGTGATCGTGGGTGCGCCATATTACAGCTCATACGCCGGTTGTGCCTATGTGCACCACGGGTACGCGGACGACGATGCGGATGGGTATGCGTCCGTCGAGGACTGCGACGACGGTGATCCCGACGTTCACCCGGGGGCCATGGAGCGGGTCGCGGACGGCGTGGACCAGGACTGTGACGCCGTGGACGACTGCTACCAGGATGACGACGGCGACAACCACGGCACGGCAGTTGTCATCTCGGGAACGTCCTTGAGCTGCGATGCTGGCGCGGGCGCGCCCGACGCGAGCGACTGCAACGACCGCTCCGCCGCGATCCACCCCGGCGTCGCCGAGGTGGTCGCGGACGGGATCGATCAGGATTGCGACGCCGTGGACGCCTGCTTCGCGGACGCGGACGGCGACGGGTACGGGATGGCGGCGGTGGTGGACGGGTCGTCGCTCGACTGCGAGGCGGGCGACGGCGCGTCGTCGTCCGACGACTGCGACGACACGCGCGCGGCGGTGCACCCGGGCGCCTCGGAGGTCGTCGCGGACGGCGTGGATCAGGACTGTGACGACGTCGATGCTTGCTATGCCGACGCGGACGGAGACGCGTTCGGCACCAACAGGGTGGTGGCGGGCTCCGCGCTGAGCTGCGAGAGCGGCGAAGGCGCGGCGGTGGCTGGAGATTGTGACGACGGCGCGGCGGACATCCACCCGGCCGCGCCCGAGGTGCCGGCGGACGGGGTGGACAGCGACTGCGACGGCGTCGAGGCCTGCTACGTGGACGGCGACGGCGACGGCCACGGGGGCGACACCCTCCAAGAGACGGGCGACTTCGGCTGCGACTCGAGCGGCCTCTCCTCCACGGGCGACGACTGTGACGACGCCCGCGCGGACATCGGCCCCGCGGCGGTCGAGCGCTGCAACGCCCTCGACGACGACTGCGACGGCGTAGTCGATCCCCCGACCAGCCAGGACGCCAGCGCCTGGTACCGGGACGCCGACGGCGATGCTTATGGGGACGATGCGACGCGGGCGGTCTCCTGCGATCCGGGGGACGGCTTCGTGCGCGTGGGCGGCGATTGTCGCGACGACGACCCGGGTGTCTTCCCCGGCGCGGATGCCTACGCGCGCATCTGCGACGGGGCCGCGGGCTGCGGGTGTGACACGCCATCCTCGGGTGCGGCGCGCGGTGGCTGGGCGCTCGCGGCGTTGGCGCTCTCGCTCGGCGGGTTACGGCGCCGTCCCGGAGGCACCTGAATGCCGCTGCTCCTCCTCGCGCTCCTCGGCTGCCAGGGCGGCGGCCAGGGCGCCTGCACCGCGATGCTGTACCTCGAATTCCCAACCGGCGAACGGTCGGAGATCGACTTTTGCGCCGGCTGGGCGCTCGAGGCGGAGTACGAATTCGACCCCGACGACGAGCCCGAGGTGCGCGACGCCACGCTCGCGCTCGCCGCCACGGTGGAGGAGGGCTTCGAGTGTCGCATCCTGCTTCGAGAGCAGGGCGCCTGCGGCGAAGGGACCTACCTCATCGAGGATGGCGATACGAGCATCGCCATGACCATCTCGGACTGCGAGGGCGTGCCGGACGCGTACGAGGGCGC
>CAXNIN010000399.1:0-3429 GCA_964202365.1 Myxococcota bacterium
CACGTCGGGGCGGCGGGGGTCCGTGCCGTGAAGCCCGGTCTGGAGCTCGCGGACGTGTAGGATCGCGTCCGCGCGGGCCGCGAGGCCTACCTTGACGCCGGAGGTGCCGGCCTCGAGGTCGGTACCGACCTCGCTCGCCCACGGAACCCATACCGGTCCGACGGCCGCACCGATGTCGAGGAGGCCGAGATCGGCCCGCGGCCCGGCCGTGACGGCCACCGGCGCGTACCACATCCACGTGGCCACCGCGCTCTCCTGGAGCTCGGCCGTGATCTTCGTGCCGCCGAGACGGCGGTAGCCGGCCTCCAGGCCGGCATGGAGCGTGACGCCCGCCGGCAGCGGGAGCGGCACCGGGAGCGCGAAGCGCACGTCGACCTCGGCGGACAACGAGTCTCCGCCGTAGGCCGCGGTGAAGTGCGGGTCCTGCACCGCCTCGCCCACCAGGTGCGCCGCGGCGATCACCGCGCCATCCGGGGGCCGCCGCGGCTCGCATCGGAGCCGCCGCCGTAGGCGCGCGCCGCCCGGCGACCGGCGCCGAGGGTGCGGATGCGGCCGGTTACCTGCACGCAGCTCCGAGAGAGCGCGTCGGACACCCGCGCGACGGCCACGGAGAGCCGGCGGCGGTCGTCGATCGCGAGGTCGGGGGCGAGGGCGGCCGCCCTGTCGGCGAGCGCCTCCATCTCTTCGCGGGGCGGGCACTCGGCGCGGTCGAGCCGCCACGCGAGCACGTCGAGCTGGGCCACGAGGGCGTCGGCGGGGCTCATGCGCCACCCTCTTCGCCACGGTGAATCTTCAGGGCGCGGGTCCAGGTGTCGAGCACGGTGCCGCTGACCTCGAGGGTCTGCCCCAGCCGGACGCGGTCGCCGTTGCGGGCGGCCTCGTTGAGGTGGTGGATGAGCCAGCGGTAGGTGGCGGCCATGGGCGCGAGCACCTCGGCGGGCGTCTCGGGGTCGAACGCGCCGAGGAGCTCCAAGAAGATCGCGCGCGCGACGTTGAGCTCCTTGTTCCAGGCCGAACGGTCGTGCGCGACCATCGCGGCGTCCGCGTTGTGTTGACGCTGAACGGCGGCCTCGAGGAGGAGGACGACGAGGTCCTCGTTCGAAGCGCTCTCGACGCTCGTGCGGCGATAGTTTGCGAGTGCGCGCATGGGTTACTCCGAGGTCGTGTCGGGCAGAAGCGCGGTGAGCGCGCTCTCGGCCGACTGAAATTTTGCCATCGCCAGTTCCATGGCGAGGAACTGTTTCTCGAGCCGCGTGCGGTAGGACTCGAGGCGCTCTTCGTAGTCCTCGATCCGCGTCGTCATCGTCTCGATTTGGTCGTCGAGCGAGTCGACGCGGCCCGTGACCGTGCCGGAGTCCTCGTCGATCATGCCGTCGATCACCGAGGAGAGTGCTTGGGCGACGCCGGAGTCGCCGGTGAGGAAGCCGACCACGCCGCTGAAGTCGTCCGCGAGCGCGTCGGACAGCACGTCGGTGTCGAGCTCGAGGTCGCCGTCGTCCGTGCTCGTGAGTCCGATCTGGGCGAGCGCAGTGAGCGCTCCGGAGCCGTATTCGGCGGAGAGCGCGGACTGGAGCTTGTTCATCACGTTGCGGGGCTCGCTCTCGCCCACGAACGCGCCCTTGATGTCCTCGTCGGGGTTCCACGCCCGCTGCGCGCGGATCTGGGACATCGCGGAGTTCCACGCGTCGGCGATGGCCTGGATCTTCGCCTCCATCCCGTCATCGTCACGCGAGACCGTGACGGTCGTGGCGGCGCTCGTGGTCTCGTAGGCGTGGAAGGTCACGCCCTGCACGGCGCCCTCGATGTCGTTGTCGTCGTCGTACACCAGGGTGCCGTTCACCTCGACCTCGGCGTCGGCCGCCGCGTTGACGTTGCTGAACGTCGGCACCGTACCGGTGCCTGCGTCGAGCCCGCTGGTGTCGATGGTGACGGCGTTCGCGGCGCCGGTCTCTTCGCCGGCGATCACCAGCCGGTAAGGGTTCGCGGCGTCCCCGGTCTCCATGATGTAGGCGGTGACGCCGTCAACGGAGCTGTTGATGTTCTCGACCACGTCCTCGAGCGTGTCGTCGGCCTCGATGGTGACGGCGGTGGTGGTCCCGCCGAGCGTGAGGGAGAGCGACCCCGTCGCCATCACCCCGGCCGTGTCCCGAGACGAGATCCCGCTCGAAACATCCATCGAGGCGGAGGCGAGGCGGTTCACCTTCACCGAGAAGCGGCCGATCACCGCGTCGCCGTCCACCGTGACACCCACGTCGTCCGAGCTCGCCGAGCGGCCCGTGACGGAGCGGAAGTCCGCTGGGGTCGAGACGGCGTCGAGCGCCGTCTGGAGGGTCTCCAACCGCGCCCCGAGCGTCGCGTAGGCGGTCTTCCGCGACTCCAACCTGTCCTGTTGATCCTGCATGATCGACTTGGTGCGCCCGGCGGCCCCGACGAGCGAGTCGATGATGGCGCCGGTGTCGATCCCGGAGACGAGTCCTCCGACCGAACTGGCCATGGTGGCCTCCTACGGGTTGGCCGCCCGCGAGGGCGACGGTGGTTCACCCCTGGAGCAGGGACAGTGCGGACTGGTTAAGTCCTTTCGCCTGGCCGAGCACGGACACGCCGGCCTGCATGAGCACCTGGTTCTGCGAGAGTTCGGCGGTCTCCTTACCGAAGTCGGCGTCGCGGATGCGCGCTTCCGCCTCGATGGTCGTCTGGGTGAACGTCTCGAGGTTGTTCAGCGCGTTGTTGAGCCGGTTTTCGGTGGCGCCGTAGTCGGCGCGGTAGCTCGAGACGGTGTCGATGGCGGCGTCGATGGTGGTGAGCGCGGCGGAGGCGCCGGCCGCCGTCGACATGTCGATCGCGCCGGTGTCGACGCCGAGGGTGACGCTCGTGAGGTCGCCGAGGGTGATGGCGATCTGGTCGTTCGCCGTGTTCTGGATGCCCACCTGCACGCCAAGCGTCGTGAGCGTGCCGTCGGTGAGGGACTGGCCGTTGAACTCGGTGACGGCGGCGATGCGGTCCACTTCACCGGCGAGCGACGCGTATTCCTGCTGGACGTACGCGCGCTCGTCGTTGCCGAGGGTCTCGGAAGCGCTCTGGACCGCCAGCTCGCGCATGCGGACGAGGATGTTCCCGACCTCCGAGCTCGCGCCTTCCGCCACCGCAATCACGCTCATGCCGTCGTTGGTGTTGCGGCTGGCGACCGCGGCGGAGGTGCTGGCGGCGCGGAGGTTCTCGGCCACGCCCAACCCGGCGGCATCGTCGGCGGCGCGGGCGATGCGCTTGCCGGACGAGATGCGCTCGAAGGAGCGGGACAACGCGCGCGAGGTGGCGTTCAGATCGTTCAGCGCGTTGATGCTGGCCATATTGGTACGGACGTCGATAGCCATGGTCGTTCTCCCGTGAGGGTTGAAAGGACACGGGAGACGACCCGTGCGACCAATCCAT
>CAXNIN010000400.1:0-3412 GCA_964202365.1 Myxococcota bacterium
CTCCCCCCCGCCCCAGGAGTCCAGCCTCGTCCACACCAAGCGGGTGGATGCGGCCGGGTACGCGTTTCTGCGCGACCACGCGATTGCGGGGGCGCCGGTGTTTCCGGTAGTCCTCGCGATCGAGTGGATGGTGGAGATGGCGACCGCGATGCGGCCCGGCGCCGTGGTCACGGCGGTGCGGAACCTCAAGGTTCTCAAGGGCATCACGCTCCCCCGCTTCGAGGGCGGCGGCGACACCTTCGAGGTGCAGGCCGTCGACGACGGCGCCACGCTCCAGCTCGAGATTCGCAGCCCCGGCGGCCCGGCGCACTACCGCGCCACGGTCGAGGTCGCCGCGCAGGCCCCGGCGCGCGCGGCCGCCCCGCCCGACCGCGCGCTCCCCGGCTACGCCCACGCGCTCGACGAGGTGTACGGCCGGTTTCTCTTTCACGGGCCGGGCTTCCAGGTGATTCGCCACGTGGTCGGCGCGGACAACGCCGGCATGGAAGCCACCCTCTCCGGCACGCACGACATGAACTGGCCCACCAACGGCTGGCTCACCGATCTCGCGGCGTTCGACGGGGGCTTGCAGCTCGCGCTCCTCTGGAACCGCCTCCACACCGACGCCGCCTCGCTCCCGACGGCCATCGGCGCCTTCCGCGCCTACGGCGCGCCCGCGCCCGGCCCGGTGCGCTGTGTCCTCACCGGCCGCCGCCTCGCCGGCCGCGCCGTCGCCTCCGACCTCGCGTTCGTCGACGTGAGCGGCACCGTGTTCGCCGCCCTCGACGGCGTCGAGACCCACGCGCTCCCGAGCGGCGCGTTCCCTACCGCGGCCCGATGACCGCGCCCGTCGCCATCGTCGGCCAGGCCTGCGTTCTGCCGGGCGCGCTCGACGTCGCCACCTTCGCGGACAACGTGTTCGCCGGCCGCGATCTCATCACCGACGCCCCCGAGGGCCGGTGGGGCCTGCCCCACGCGGATGTCCTGGGCGAAGGCCGCGACCGCACCTATTCGGCCGCCGGCGGCTACGTCCGCGGTTTCGAGGGCGTCTGGAACCCCGACGGCTTCCGCGTGCCCGCGGCCGAGCTCGCCGGCCTCGATCCCCTCGTGCACTGGCTCCTTCACGTGGGCCGCGCCGCGCTCCGCGACGCCCGCCTCGACGCCGGCGACCGCGCGCTCGGCCGGTGCGGCGCCATCTTCGGCAACCTCTCCTTCCCGTCCGAGGGCATGGCCCGGTGGGGCGAGAAGGTGGTGCTCGAAGCCAACGGCCGCGCCGCCCCCGCCGTCGACCCCCGCGACCGCTTCATGTCCGGCCTCCCCGCCGATCTGCTCGCGCGCGCGCTGGGCCTCGGCGCTCCGAGCTACGCGCTCGACGCCGCGTGCGCCTCGTCGCTCTACGCAATCCGCCTCGCGTGCGACGCCCTGGCCTCCGGCCGCGCCGATCTCATGCTCGCGGGCGCGGTGCAGCGCGCCGACAGCCTCTTCTTGCACGTCGGCTTCTGCGCGCTCGGCGCCATGAGCCACGCAGGCAAGAGCCGCCCCTTCCACCGCGCCGCCGACGGCCTCGTGCCCGCCGAGGGCGCCGCGCTCGTCGTGCTCAAGCGCCTCGACGACGCCGTGCGCGACGGCGACCGCATCCTCGGCGTCATCCGCGGCGTGGGCCTCTCCAACGACGGGCGCGGGCGCAACCTCCTCGCGCCTTCCGACGAAGGGCAGGTTCGGGCGTTGCGAGCGGCGTATGCCGCGGCCGACATGGACCCCCGCGCGATTCAGCTCGTGGAGTGCCACGCCACCGGCACCCCCACCGGCGACCGCACCGAAGTCGGGACGCTCTCCGCCGTCTTTGGCGACCACCGCCTCCCCATCGGCTCGCTCAAGTCGATGGTCGGGCACCTCATCACGGCGGCCGGCGCGGCCGGGCTTCAGAAGGTGCTCGCGGGCTTCGCGCGTCGGTCGCTCCCGCCGACGCTCCACGGCGACAGCCCGATTCCGTCGCTCGAAGGCGGGACGTTCCGCCTCGTCACCGCGCCCGAGCCGTGGGACGCCCCCGTGCGCCGCGCCGCCGTGAGCGCGTTTGGTTTCGGCGGGAACAACGCCCATCTCGTGGTGGAAGAACACGTGCCCGGCGCGCCGGTGTCCGTGGCCGTGCGGGCCCCGCGCGCCGTGGCTGTCGTCGGTGTCGCCGTCGCGGCGGGCGCCGGGGACGACCGCGCCGCGTTCGCACGCGACCTCTTCGCGGGAACCGGCATTGCACGGCGGGAGACCATCGGCCTCCCGCTCACCGGCCTGCGCTTCCCGCCCAAGGACCTCGGGCTCTCCCTCCCGCAGCAAACGCTCTTGCTACGCGTCGCGCTCGACGCCGTCGCCGAAGCCGGCGTGGCGCTCCCCCGCGAGCGCACCGGCGTGTTCGTGGGCATGGGCGCCGACACCGCCGTGAGCGGCTACGGGCTTCGCTGGCGTATCGGGGCGCGCACCGGCGCAACCGGCGCCGCGCTCGACGCCCTGCGCGACGCCGTGATCCCCGCGTTGCGCGCCGAGAACGTCGTTGGTACGATGCCGAACATCCCGGCCAACCGCGTGAACCTCCAGCTCGACGTGGGCGGGCCGGGCTTCACGTTCTCGGCCGAAGAGCTCTCCGGCGTGATGGCCCTCGGCGCCGCGGTCGACGCCATCGCCACCGGCGGGCTCGACATCGCGCTGGTCGGCGCGGTCGACCTCGCCTGCGATCCGCGCCACGCCGCGGCCCTCGCGGCGCTCACGCCCGGCGTCACCCCCGGCGACGGCGCCGTGATGCTCGTGCTCGCCGACGCCGACGCCGCCGAACGCGCGGGCCACACGGTGTGGGCGATCCTGGAGTCCGTCGACGCCACCGGCGCCGGCGAAGCGCCGATTCAGGTCGAAGAACCTACCGTCTCCACCCCGAAGGCCCTCGGGAGCGCGCACGCCGCGGCCGGCCTGTTCGACGTCGCCGCGGGCATCCTCGCGGTCGCCCACGGCACGCTCCCCGGCGGCGCCCCCCTCGCCGCCATCGACGGCGTTCGCCGCGTCACAATCCGCGCCACGAGCCTCGGCGGCGGGTCCGCCCGCGTGGTCGTCTCGTCGCGACGCGCGCCCGTGCCGGTCACCGCGCCCGCGTCCGCCACCGGCCCGATTCTCACCTTCCCCGCGCACGCGGAGGACATCGTGCTCCCGAAGCCCGGCCTCGCCGCCGCCGCCAACGTCCTCCGCATGCCGGCCGCCCCCGCGCTCCCGCCGGTGCTCGCCGACTACACGCCTTCCAGCTCCATCTTGGGGCGGGGGGTGCCCCCCCGCAACGCCCCCCCGGTCCCGCCGGGCACCTACGGCCCCGTCGAGCGCCGCGCGCCGAAGGCCGGGGCCGCGCCCGCGCGCCCCGGCGAGCCTACGGCGCCCGCCGCGGTCGCCCCGGCGCCCG
>CAXNIN010000401.1:0-3403 GCA_964202365.1 Myxococcota bacterium
TCGGCACGCACGGCGAATTGTCGCTCGTCTGGTTCGACGGGCACTATTCGCACGCGCTCCAGAAGCGCCCCGCGGCGGGCGGCTTCCTCGTGCAGGCGGAGCACGGCGGCACCAGCGTCCCGACCGACGCCCCCGCTGAGGCCCGCGCCGTCGCCGAACGCGCGCTCGCCGCCGTCGGGAGCGAGCTTCTGTACGCCCGCGTGGACCTCCTCCGCGACGGAGACGCGTGGTTCGTGATCGAGGTCGAGCTTGTCGAACCCGAACTCTTTCTCCGTCACCACCCCGAGGCGCCCGACCGGTTCGCCCGCGCGGTGGACCGATGGGCCAGGCGCGTGGCCGGATAGCGCGGGGGGGGGGGGCGGCCCGGCGCAGAGCCGCCGTCGGCCCCCTGCGGGCTCGCGCTCCGCGCTCGGCTCGGCGCGGACGCCGAGCCGGCCGGCGGGGCCGGCCGCCCTCCGGTCGCCTGCCGCGGGAGCCGACGCAGTCAGAGTCCCTGGCCGCAGCTCCAGCACATGTCGAACGCCGGGGGGTTCTCCTCGCCGCACTTCGGGCAACGCCGCGGCTCGCCGGCGGCGGCGTCGTCGATCTCGGCGAGGACGGCCTCCGCTGTCTCGGCGTGAGAGACCTCCACCCAGAGCTCGATGCGCGCGTCGGGGAAGGGGAGCTCTCCCGCCAGGGGCGCGCGGGATTCCCCCCGCAAGGTGGCGGGGAGACCGGCGTGCACGAGCTCGTTCAGCGCCAGGTGCGCGTCGGGGAGCGTTCGGTAGGTTCGGACCCGGATCCACTTCATGCGGTGCGACGGCGGTGTATCCTCCGTGTGACGAACCCGGAAGCCCCTCCATGTTCCTCCTCCTCGCCCTCGCCGCGTGCGATGCGCCGGCCCCCGGCAAAGCGGAGCCGTTGCCCTCCCTCGACGACGACGACGACACCGCGCCCGACACGGATGGGGACACCGACGACACGGACAGCGACACCGCGGACACCGACACCGAGACGGGCCCCGACGACACGAACGACACCGTGGACACCTCCGACTCCGACGACGACACGGACGACACGGCCGCGCCTCTCCGCACGCCGCGCGTGATCCTCTTCGTCGGCGACGGGATGGGCTTTCCGCACGTCGAGGGCGGCGGGCTCTACGCCTACGGCGCTTCCGGCACGCTGGTGATGGAGGGCCTGCCCTACGCCGGGCGGCTCCTCACCGCGTCGCTCTCGGGCACCACCGACTCCGCGGCCGGCGCCACGGCGCTCGCCACCGGCCACAAGACGTGGAACAACGTCGTCGGGATGGACGGCGACTACGTCTCGGTGACCTCGGTGCTCGAAGAGGCCCGGAGCCGCGGCCTCGCCGTGGGTGTGGTCAGCACGGACGCGATGACGGGCGCTACCCCGGCCTCCTTCTTCGCCCACGTGTACAGCCGCGGAGACCGCCTCGAGATCGCCGACCAGCTCGCCGCGAACCCGCCGGAAGTCGTGCTCGGCGGGGGATCGAACGATCTTGCCGGTCCGTTCGCCGCGGTCGACGCCCAGGTGGTCACGTCGCGCTCCGAGCTGTACGCCGCCGCGCGCGACGGCCGCCCGTTCATCGGGATGTTCGCCGCGGAGACGCTCCCGTACGTGGCCGACGCCTACGGCGACCAGCCCTCGCTCGCGGAGATGACGGCGTACGCGCTCGACGTCCTCGACGACGACCCAGACGGCTTCTTCCTCGTGGTCGAGGGCGCGCGCATCGACCATGCAAGCCACGGCAACGACGGCGCACGCGTGCACCAGGAGACCGCGGCGTTCGACGATGCCGTGGGTGCCGCCGTCACTTGGGCCACCGGGGGCGCCTACGACCCCACGGTGCTCGTGACGGCCGACCACGAGTGCGGCGGGCTCGACGTGGTCGGCGGGGCCGGCAGCGCGGGCACGCCCCCCGACAGCGAATGGCGCTGGGGGCAGCACACCAACGCCGACATCCCCGTGTTCGGGATGGGCCCGCTCGCGGGCACGATCGACGGCCAGCGCCTCGACAACACCTGGGTGCACGCCGTGCTCGACGCCGCGGTGCGCGGCGCGGACAGCGTCACGGCGCCCACCGAGAGCCTCCTCGTCGACGGGCGCACCACCGACCTCGGGGCCCCCGTCGCGACGCAAACGTGGGAGTCCAGCTTCGGCGTCGGCTACAACCAGCTCGACGCGCTGCGGGTCACCGCCGACGAGGACGGCCTGCGGGTGGGCGTCGACGGCGTGTTCGAGTTCGGCGGCAACGCCGTCCTCGTGCTCATCGACGTCGACTACGGCGCCGGCACCGGGTGGGGCGCGGACGCCGCCGCCACGCTCTCCGACGAAGACGGCCGCCTCGACGCGCTCATCACCGCGCTCCCGTACGCCTCCGGCGTCGGCGGCCTCGGCTTCGAGCTCGTGTTCGCCTCCGTCGGCGGCGAGGAGATCACCCTCGGCGACCTCATGGAGGAGGCCGGCGTTCGCGGGCTTCCCGGCGCCTGGGGCGCGTCCGACGACTACTGGTGGCTCCTCGGCCAGAGCAACTTCGACGACGGCAACCTGTCCGCCTCGGCCTCGCCGGCCGCGGACGCCGCGGGGACGGGGCTCACCGAGAACGGCTGGGAGATGCTCCTGCCGTGGGGGGAGATTTACGGCGCGGGTCTCCCGCCGGACGGGCTCTCGGTCGCGGTGGTGGCGGTGCTGACGAACGGGGAGGGGACCTACGCCAGCAACCAGGCGTTGCCTTCGCTCACGACGGGCGACGAGCCGGGTTCCAGCACGGTCCTGCTGGAGTCGGCGGCGTTGCTCGAGGTCGACGCGGCGGGCGTGGCGCGCGGGCCCGCGGTGCTGGTCCCGTAGGGCCTGGGCCGGCGGCGCGACCGCGCGCCTCGATGGGGCGGCGCGGCTCGTTGCGGGAGCGCTTCGCGGTCGTTGCGCCGCTGCGTGGGACGTGTGACGCTCCGCCCCGTCGAGGAGCGCCGCACGATGTATTTGGAACTCCGGGTTTTCCACGGGAACTCCAACCCCAGCCTCGCGCGCGCGATCTGCGAGGCCCTCGGCGAGGTGCCCGGCAACGCCCGGGTGAGCCGCTTCTCGGACGGCGAAGTCCAGGTCGAGATCGACGACAACGTGCGCGGCCGCGACGTGTTCATCGTCCAGCCCACGTCGTCCCCGGCGAACGACCATCTGATGGAGCTCCTCATCATGGTGGACGCGTGCAAGCGCGCGTCCGCGGGCCGGATCACCGCGGTCATCCCGTACTACGGCTACTCCCGGCAGGATCGCAAGGTGGCGCCGCGCGCCCCGATCACCGCGAAGCTCGTCGCCGACCTGCTCACGGCCGCCGGTGTGGCGCGCGTCCTCACGATGGACCTTCACGCGGGCCAGATCCAGGGCTTCTTCGACATCCCGG
>CAXNIN010000402.1:0-3399 GCA_964202365.1 Myxococcota bacterium
CAGGTGCGGCGCGAGCTCGCGTGGCTCTTCGAGCCGGCGGGCGCGAAGGTCGTCTCCTGCGTGGGCGGCATGGATGTGCGTCGCGAAGCGCGCGCGCTCTCCGACGGCGCCCACATCGTCGTCGGCACGCCGGGCCGGCTCTGCGACCACCTGGATCGCGGCGTGCTCCGCCTGGGCAACACCAAGGCCCTCGTGCTCGACGAGGCCGACGAGATGCTCGACCTCGGCTTCCGCGACGAGCTCGAGCGGCTCCTGCAGGCCACCCCGCCCACGCGCCGCACGCTCCTGTTCTCGGCGACGCTCCCGCCGGGCATCCAGGCCCTCGCGGACCGCTACCAGAAGAACGCGCTCCGCATCGCCGCCACCTCCGCCGACGAGCCGCACGCCGACATCGAGCACCGCGCCGTGCTCGTCGCGCCGCGCGAGCGCGAGCACGCCGTTGTCAACCTCCTCCGCGTGGTCGACCCGCCCACGGCCCTCGTGTTCTGCGCCACGCGCGACGGCGTCGGCCACCTCCACGCGAGCCTCGTCGAGCGCGGCTTCTCGGCGGTGGCGCTCTCGGGCGAGCTGTCGCAGGCCGAGCGCGGGCGCGCGCTCCAGGCGCTCCGCGACCGCCGCGCGCGGGTGCTCGTCGCCACCGACGTGGCCGCGCGCGGGCTCGATCTTCCGAGCCTCGAGCTGGTCATCCACGCCGATCTCCCGCACGACGGCCAGGTGCTTCTCCACCGAAGCGGCCGCACCGGGCGCGCCGGCCGCAAGGGCACGAGCGTGCTCGTCGTGCCGGTGACGCGCCGTCGTCAGGCCGAGCGCCTGCTCCACGAGGCCCGCCTCACCCCGCGCTGGTCGGAGCCCCCCACCGCCGACGCCGTGCGCGCCAAGGATCAAGAGCGCATCGTGGAGGAGCTCGACGCGTTCGTCGCCGAGAACCTCGAGGACGACGAGACCGCGGCCGCCGCGGTGCTCGCGAAGCACCCGCCCGAGGCCATCGCGGCCGCGCTCGTGCGATTGTACCGGAAGGGCTGGCCCGACCCCGAAGAGCTCCCCGAGACCGAGTCGATCCACAACCGCATGGGCCCGCGCCCGGCCGCGCGCCCGGCGCTCCCGGTTCGCCCCGCGCCCGTGCGCGCGGCGGCGGTCCCCGCGTCGGAATCGGAGGCGCCCGCCTACCCCCCGGCGGCTCCCGACCTCGCTCCGAGCGCCGCGCCGCCCGCCGCTCCCTCGGCCCCGGCCGATGACACCGGCGCGGTCGCCGCCGACGCGCCCCCCGCCGCGGCGGATCGTGCTCAGCCCGCGCCCCAGCCCGCGCCCGCCGCGCCGAAATCGTTCAAGGTGCCGACCCCCGAGCGCCCGCCGAAGCGCAAACCCGCCTTCGACGACGCCCCCGTCGCGCATCCCGCTCCGCCGGCCGAGGCGCCCGCCCCGCGCACCCCGAAGCGCAAGCCGACGTTCGAAGCGCCGCCGGAGCCGCCCACCGCGCGCGCCCCGCGCCGCCGCGAAGACTTCCAGCACGACTCCGACGAGCGCGGCGGCGGCCAGGGCGTGTGGTTCCGCATGAACGTCGGCCGGGCGAACAACGCCGACCCGCGCTGGATCGTGCCGCTGCTCTGCCGCCGCGGCCACATCGAGAAGTCGGACATCGGCTCGATCCGCGTCCTCGACAACGAGACCCGCTTCGAGATCGCGCCACACGTGGCCGGCCGCTTCACCGTGGCGATTCGCCGCCCCGACCCGCGCGAGCCCTGGGTGCGCATCGTCCCGATGGATCGCTGGTAGTTCGCGGATCGCGCCCGCGCCGCTCCGGTGGCGCGGGCGCGGCTTCGCGCCGCTCGGTCAATCGAGCCCGAACTCTTCCGCGGCGGACTTGAGCGCGATCTTCGGCTGGTCGTCCTTGAGCAGCAGGAAAGACCCCGCCACCAGCACGTCCATCTCCGTGCGCATGAAGCAGTGCCAAGCGTCCTTCGGGGAGCAGACCATGGGTTCGCCGCGCACGTTCATGCTCGTGTTGATGAGCACGGGCACCCCGGTGCGCTCGCCGAACGTGCGGATGAGGTCGTAGTAGAGGGCGTCCTGGTCGCGGTTGATGGTCTGGATGCGGGCCGAGCCGTCCACGTGGGTGACCGCGGGGAGGGGAGGCTTGTCCTTGCGCACCGGCGCAACCAGCAGCATGTACGGCGAAGGGCGATCGAGCTCGAACCACTCGGACACCTTCTCCTCGAGCACCGCGGGGGCGAACGGGCGAAACCCCTCGCGCATCTTGATCTTCATGTTGATGATCGTGCGCATCTCGGGGTGGCGGGGGTCGCCGAGGATGCTGCGGTGGCCGAGCGCGCGGGGGCCCCACTCCATGCGCCCCTGGAACCAGCCCACGACCTTGCCGTTCGTGAGGTGGTCGACCGTCTCGGCGAGGAGGGGCTCGCGGTCGAGGCGGCGGTACGTGGCGCCGGCCTCGTCGAGGACAGCCTGCACCTCGTCGTCGGTGTAGCCGGGGCCGAGGTAAACCGACGCCAGCCGGGGCAGGCGCGGCTTCTTGAGCAGGCCGTTCCACGCCACGAGCGCGGCGCCCATCGCGCCGCCGGCGTCGCCAGCGGAGGGCTGCACGTAGATGTCCTCGATGGGGGCGCGGCGCAGGATTTCGCCGTTCGCCACGCAGTTCAGCGCGACGCCGCCCGCGAGGCACAACTTCTTGTGGCCGGTCTCCTTCACCACGGTGGTCGCGAGGCGCACCATCGTGTCGTCGACCACCACCTGGAGCGAGCGCGCGACGTCCTTGTGGAACTGGGTGAGCTCGCCGGACTCGAGCGGCCGCGCCGGCTGGCCCATCAGCCGCTCGAAGCCCTCGTTGAACATGCGCTCCCCGAGGTCGAACGCGAAGTACTTCATGTCGAGGCGGAACGTGCCGTCCGGCGCCACGTGGATGAGCTCGCGGATCTTGTCGACGTAGAGGGGCTCGCCGTACGGGGCCAGGCCCATCACCTTGTACTCGGCGGAGTTCACCTTGAAGCCGAGGTACAGCGTCATCGCGCTGTAGAGGAGCCCGAGGGAGTGGGGGAACCGCGTCTCGCCGGTGAGCGTGATCTGCCCGCCGCGGCCGTGGCCCCAGGAGCTGGTCGCCCACTCGCCCACGCCGTCCACCGTGAGGATGGCGGCGTCCTCCCAGCCCGAGCAGTAGAACGCGCTCGCGGCGTGAGAGAGGTGGTGCTCCGAGTACAACACCGGGCCCGAGTAGTCGAGCTCCTTCTTGAGCTCCTTCGGCAATCGGAGCTGCACGCCCGCCATGTGGGGCATCTTCCGCAGGAAGTGCCCGAAGCCCCGGGGGAAGGTGTCGAGCGAGGTGCGGAGCGCGCGGTCCAGCTTTCGAATGGGCTTGTCGTAGTAGACGACCGCGGAGATGTCCTTCGG
>CAXNIN010000403.1:0-3386 GCA_964202365.1 Myxococcota bacterium
GAGCCCTTGCCGTACTGGCGCTCGATGGCGGTGACAGCGGCTTCGAGGGCCTTGGCGCGTTCGGGATCGATGGGCATCGGGGACTCCGGGGGCAGGAAAGAGGATGTCTGGGAACACTCGAAAGGTACCACGCGCCTGTACGGACGCAAGGTGTATCAGGCCAAAAAATGTCCGCCCTGAAAATATTCGTTCAGGTGAGCCCCTGGAGGCGGCGCCGGAGCAGGTCGAGCGCGGACCCGACCGTGAACAGGAGCACGCGCTCCCGCTCGAAGGGCAAGTGCACGCGGCGGTGCACCGTGCCGTCGGGCCCCGCGAGGGCGATGTGGACGGTTCCCACGGGCTTCTCCGGCGTGCCGCCGCCGGGCCCCGCGATGCCGGTCACGCCGAGCCCCCACGTGGCCCCCGTGCGGGCGCGGATGCCCTCAGCGAGCGCGCGCGCCACCTCCTCGGAGACGGCGCCGTGCGCGGCGATCACGGCGGGTTGGACATCACACTGGCGGGTCTTCTCGGCGTTCGCGTAGACCACCGCCCCGCCGAGCAGGTAGTCCGACGCGCCCGGAATCGCCCCGATGGCGGCGCTGATTCGGCCCGCCGTGCAGCTCTCGGCGGTGGCGAGGGTCTCGCCGCGCGCGCGGAGGTGGCGCCCCACGACCTCGGCCAACGGCCCGCAGTCGACGCCGAAGATCACGTCGCCGAGGCGGGCCTGCACGTCCGCCACGAGCGGGCCGGCGTCCACGCCGTGCGCGAGGTGAATCTTCACGTGCACTTCGGGCATGTGCGCCCGGTACCCCACGAGCACGCCGTCGCGCTCGAAGCCCTCCATCTTCTGGGCCGCCACGGACTCCGGGATGCCCATACACTTGAAGATGATGGTTCGACGCGGCGGAAGCCCGAAACGCGCCCGCACCTCGGGGATCACGTGCGCGTGCACCATCGCCTTCATCTCGTACGGGACACCCGGGAGAAAGTAGAGGACGGTGTCGTCGTGCTCGATGCGGAAGCCGGGCGCCGTGCCGAGCAGGTTCTCGAGGATGGTCGACCCTTCCGGCATGAGCGCCTGCTTGCGGTTGGCCGGCGGCATCTCGCGCTTCCGGGCGCGGTACCGCTCCTCCACCTGCGCCAACGCCTCCGGCTTGAGCTCGATCGCCTGGCCGAACGCCGCCGCGGCGGCCTCCGCCGTCAGGTCGTCCGAGGTGGGCCCGAGCCCGCCGGTGCACACCACCACCGACACGCGCGCCGCGGCCTCTGCGATGACGTCCCGAATGTCCTCGAGGACATCGCCGGCGACCGTCACCCGGCCGGGCTCGAGCCCGATCTGCGCCAACTCATGGCAGATCCAGCCGGCGTTGGTGTCGACCGTGGAGCCCGAGAGCAGCTCCTCCCCCTGCGAGATGACGTCGAAGCGTGGCATGCCCCCCGTTAACCGGCCCCATGCCGCTCACCCCTCCTTCCGAAGGTCGCGTCCTCGCGCTCGACGTCGGCACCAAGACCATCGGCCTCGCGGTTACGGATCCCGGGCGGAGGCATGTCTTTCCGCTCCGAACGATCGCGCGCCGCTCGGTGGTCCGGGACACCGAAGAGATCGCGCGAATCTGCGTGGCGGAGCGCATCGTCCAGCTCGTCGTCGGACTCCCGCTGACGCTCGACGGCGGCGAGGCCCGGTCGGCGCGGCTCGCGCGGCAGGTGGCCGACGCCATGGAGGCGCGCACCGGGCTCCCGCTCGCGTGGATGGACGAACGCTTCAGCACCGTGGAGGCCGAACGCCGCCTGCGCGAGGCGGGCGCGCCCTCGGAACGCCGGAAGGACGTCATCGATCAGTATGCGGCCGTCGTCATCCTCGAGGACTGGCTCCGCGGCGCCGCGCCCACGCCGGGGTGATACCATCCGCGGATGCACTCCCACGAGAAGCTCGGCGCTCGCGCCGTTCGCGCCCACGTCGTCACCGTCTCCACCTCCCGCACCGCCGGCACCGACGTGTCCGGGCCGGTCCTCCGGGAGCTCCTCACCGCCCACGGGCACGCGGTCGTCGGCCACTCCCTCGTCCAGGATGATCCCGCCGCGATCGGCGCCCTCCTCGACACCCTGCTCGCCGGCGCGGACATCGACGCCGTCGTGCTCACGGGCGGCACCGGCGTCAGCGCGCGCGACTGCACGCCGCGCGTGGTCCGTGAGCGCCTGAGTGTCGAACTTCCGGGCTTCGGCGAGATCTTCCGGATGTTGTCGTTCCAGGACATCGGCGCCGCCGCGATGCTCTCCACCGCGGTCGGGGGCGTCGCCTCCGGCAAGGCCGTCTTCGCGCTCCCGGGCTCGCCGAACGCCTGCCGCCTCGCGATGGAGAAGCTGATCCTGCCGGAGCTCGGCCACCTCGTGGACGAGCTCGGGAAGGAGCCGCCGCTCCCGGCTCCGTCGAAGGGCCCCGCCGCGAAGTCGGCGGTGCTCCCCGCCGCCGGGAAGCCCGCCCGTATCGGGCTCTCCGCCGACGCCCCCGCCGTGGCGGAGCCGCCCGATGCACCAGCTGTGCCGCAGGACATGGTCACCCAGATGCCGAGCGCCGAGCGCCCGCCCGAAGAGGACATCGGCAGCGGGTGGCGCGCCGGCCTCCGCGCGCTCGGCGGAACGATGAGCCGTGCTTCGTACGGGGAGATCCCCGAATCGCTCGAGCGCATCGCCGCCGCCGTGAACGTCCTCGAGGCCGCGGGCGACCGCGCGATGATCACCCTCGCGAACGGCACGGCCTACGCCGCGTTCGGCTACCCCGACCTCGTCCGCAACTCCTCGAAGGTGCTGCTCGTCCGGGAAGGCACGCCGACCGCCGAGGTGGTCGCGCTCCACCGCTGGCCGAGCCGCGTGGGCATCTGCTGCGAAGGCGACGACGGCGTCGTGCCGTCGGCCGAGCTCGACCCGGGGCCGATCGCCGAGGAGCGCACGGGCGTGCCGTTCCAGGGCCTCGGCCAGCTCTTCGCGGTGGAAGGGGGTTCGATCTACATTCTCCAGGGCCGCAAGGTCGCGCAGTTCGACGGGCGGAACGTCGCGGACGGCTGGCCGGTTGCCTCCGCGATCGGGACGTTGCTCCTCCATTGGAGCCAGCGGTAGCAGCGCGTACGCCGGGACCGTGCCGGCAATCGGTTAGATGGTAGCGATGGATCCTCTCACTTTCCTCGAGCCCGCCGCCACCCGCGTCCGTGACCCCCTCACCGGTCGCTCGGTCTGGCTCGCCGGCCTCGTCCAAGACGCCCGCATCGAAGGCGACGTCCTCCGCTTCACCCTCGCCTGCAAGCCCGGCCACTCCGTGGACGACCGCGGGCGGATGCGCGAGGCGGTCCTCCGCAACCTCGCCGACGCCTGGAAGGGCGAAGTGGCCTGCACCGTACGCGTAGAGGGCGTCG
>CAXNIN010000404.1:0-3382 GCA_964202365.1 Myxococcota bacterium
GACGCCGCCGAGGGGCTCCGGACGGACGGCAGTGGCCAGGGGGAGCCCGGGGTTCCCCCTCTCGGCGGTGCAGGCGCATCGCAAGCCAGCGCCGACCGGCGTGCACGGGCGCGTCCGCGGGGTACGTGTGCGGCATGCGCATGCTTGCCGGTCTCGTGTTGCCTCTCCTCCTCGCCGGGTGCGGCCTCTTCGAGCGCGAGGGCGACGGCGCCGGCGAGTGCGACGACGACGCCGATCAGGACAGTGACGGCCTCTTCGACTGCGACGATCCCGACTGCGCGGGCGCGGCGGTGTGCTCGCTCGTCGTCGAGTCGGACGCGGACACCGATGCGGACACGGACGCGGACACCGATGCGGACACCGACACCGACACCGACACCGACACCGACACCGACACCGACACCGACACCGACACGGACGGGTGCGAGGTGCGCATCGAGGAGACCGACCCGGTCAACGGCTCCATCGACGCCTACTACCGGGGCGACCTCGTCGTGAAGCTCTCCGACCGGGATCCCACCGCGCGCATCGAGGCCGACTTTCCGGGTACGTCGTCGCTCTCGCCGGACCACGAGACGCTCACCTACACGCTCGCTGCGCCGCTCGCGCCGAGCACGGCGTACACGGCGGACATCGTCACGTGCGCCGGTACGGCCACGCTCGCGTTCACCACGTCGGAGCTCGGGGCCTCGCCGTCGCCCGACGTGCCCGCCGCCGGAAGCACCTACGTGTTCGAGCTCAGCAGCGGGCGCGTTCTCGAGCCCGTCGGCGTCGGGGCGGTGTTGTCCTCGTACATCAACCACGATCTGATGGTCACCGTCACCGCGGTCGACCGCGATCGCTTCGACGCGCGCGTGGGGCTCGCGGTGGAAGGGTCGAGCCCCGCCGAGCAGGACCTCGCCGTGGACACCCTGGATTTCCGCGGCCTCGCGGTCGCGCGCGACGGCTACTTCGAGGCCGGTCCGTCGGCGGCGACGTTCGAGGTGATGGGCGCGCCGATGAACGTCGACGACGTGACGTTCGGCGGCACGTTCGCGCCGGACGGCTCGTACGTCGGGTACGCCACGCTCGCGGGCACGTTCGACACCCGGCCGCTCTCGCCGCTGCTCGACGACAGTGGCGATGAGGGCGCCATCTGCGACCTCGCCGTCTCCTTCGGGGCGTCGTGCATTCCCTGCGCCGCCGACGGCGAGCCCTACTGCATGGCGGTCGTGATCGATCAGCTCGTCGGCACCGAAGAGCGCGTTCGGCCGCTCGACGAGGTGACGGGCGCGGACAACGTGGTGTGCGCGACGGCCACCGCGGCGCTCCCGCTCGGGTGGGTGGGGCTCCTCCTCGCGGCCCGGCGCACGCGCCGCCGCGGGGCCGCGCCGCGCTGAACCGCGGGCGGGTGTAAGCGGGCGGTGTCGCTTCCGTTACCATGCGGCCGTTCGGAGCCGAGATGCGGAAGTTGCCGTGGAAAACCCTGCTCGCCGTGTTCGCCGTCGGGAGCGGCGCGCTCGTCGTCGCCTGCGCGGGGCTCCTCGGCCCGTGCTGGTCGAGCTGGGCGGGCGACGGCGTGCTCCTCGACGAGTGCCCCGTCGGAGACGTGCGGCCCGTCGTGTCGGTCGAGGGCAACGCGCTCGGCCGCAAGGACGAGGGCACCGTGATCGTGGGGGTCACCGGCCACTACGCAACGCGGTGGGGCGGCTTCGGCGAGACCCCCGTGCGCCGCTTCGACGCGACGCTCGCGCTCGTCTCGCCGGACGGCACGGAGACCGCGCTCACGCCCTCGGACGACGTGGAGACCTACGGCTTCCGCGCGTTCATCCCCGTGAAGCTGCCGGCCGTCCCCGACGGCGACTACACGCTCCGGGTGACCGTGGACTCGCCCGCCGGCGACGCCACGGTGGATGCCCCGCTCCCGCTCTACCAGCCGGCGCTCGCGCACGTGCTCCCGAACTCGCCGCTGTTCGAGCCGGGCCAGGAGATGAAGTTTCGCGGCGTGCTCCTCGGCGCGGCGGACCTCGCGCCGCTCGCGGGCCGCCCCGTGGTGTGGCGCGTGTACGACCCCGCCGGGGAGCTGCTCCTCGAGGAGAAAGCGGTCACCGGCGCGTACGGCATCGTAGCGGGCACCTTCCCGCTCGCGCCGGACGCCGAGAGCGGGCCGTGGGCCATCGAGCTGATGTCCGGCGCGGCCACGGACCGCGTGTCGGTGGACGTGAAGCCGTTCACGCTCCCGCGGTTCACGGTGGAGGGGGCGAGCCCGCGCGCGACGTGGGCGATGGGCGAAACCCCCGTCGTGGAGGGGGTGGTGCGGTACACGTCCGGCGCGCCCGTGGCGAACGCGCCGGTGCGCGTGACGATGCGTGCCGACGGTGCGTGGCCGCCGCCGCCCGCGTGGGCGGAGGAGCGCACGCTCGTGACGGACGCGAAGGGCGGCTTCCGCTTCGACGTGGGCCTCGTGCCGGCCGATCTGCGCGGGCGGGCCACGCTCGCCTACACGTTCACCGCCACGGACGAAGCCGGCGACACCGCGACCGGCGGCGCGCGGGTGCTCCTCTCCGAGGACGCCGTGGCGGCCGAGGCCGTCACCGAGCTCCAGGGCGGGCTCGTCGCGTCGGCCAACAACCGCGTGTACGTTCGTGTGACGACGCCCGACGGGCGCATCCTCCCCGGGGCCTCGGTGAAGGTCACCCGCGAGTGGGACGCGTCGGACCCCGGCCTCGTGGCCACCGCGGACGCCGACGGCGTGGCCCGGTTCCAGCTCGATCCCGGCGAGCCCACCACCGTGGTGGTGCCCCCGATGCCCGTGCGGCCCCGCCCCCGCGCGGCGGTCGAGACCGCGCGGCTCGTGTCCGCCCGCGACGCGCTCGCGGACGGGGCGGTGGATCTCGAGGGCCGGGTGGCGCTCGATCGGTGGACCGCGCGGGTGCGCGGATGCGCGCTCCGGGTGCCCGCCGGCGAGGAGCGCGACGTGCAGGTGGCCGTGCTCCTCGGCGCGGACGGCCGCGCCCGCGCGGTGGACGCCGCGGTGGGCACCGAGGAGACCGCGCTCTCCCGGTGTGTCGCCGGCACGCTCGCCGGGGAGTCCGGGCCGCGCGGGCGCGACCGGCTCTGGTCGATCGCGTGGACGGTGCGCGACCCGGGCGCGCCGTCGCTCGGCGCGGACACGAGCACGCTCGTGGGCGACGTGGCGGGCCTGGACGAGGCGCTCGACGCGCGCCTCCTCGACGCGCGCGCCTGCGCCGCGAGCGAGGTGGCCGGGGGCGAGCTCGGGCGCGCGTGGCGCGCGGCGGTGACCGTGGGTTCGCGGGCCGTCACGCTCACCGCGCTGGCGGCGGACGCGTCGGTGAGCGGCTGGGCGAGCCCCGCGACGACGGCGTGTGTGGAGCGGGCGCTG
>CAXNIN010000405.1:0-3350 GCA_964202365.1 Myxococcota bacterium
CTGGCCGGCGTCACCGCCGAGAACGTCCGCACCTACCGCCATCGTCGCGACATCCCGGCGACGTGGCAGCTCGCCGACGCACCCGCCGCCGCGGTCCCGGCGGCCCAGCCCGTCAGCGCCAAGGCCCCGAAGGCCCCGCCCCCCCGGCGCGACGCGCCCTTCAAGGCGCCCGCGCGCACATCGGCACCGCCGCGCCCTGTGGCTCCGGCCGCCGCGGTCCGTGCGGCTCCGGCCGCCGCGGTCCAAGTGGCCTCTCCCGCCGCCTCGAACACCGCCTACCTCGTGACAGTCGACACGGACGAGGGGCCCCGGAGCTACGCGCTCATCGCCGGCGACATCGCCCTCGCCGCAGCCGAGGCCTCGGTACGGGTCGCCGCGCGGCACCCGGGCGGTGCCATCCGCTCGATCCAGCGCGTGGCGGACATGTTCCCGGCCGAGTGATCGTCGGCGCTCGGCCAGCCGGGCGAGGCGTCGTCGACCTCGCCCCAGCCCGCTAACTGAACAGCCGGGGCCACTCCTGCTGGAGGAGCTCGCGCGCGTCGGGCCGCATCGACGACTCGGCGTCGAACAGCAGGGTCGCCACCGCGCGGCGCAGCTCCTCGAACGTCACGAGGCGGCCGGCGCGCGGTTCGCCGACGAGCTGGGTCGTCAACTTCTCGAGCGCGGCCTCGTCCAGGTGACCGAGATCGCGGAGCAGCTCCAGAAAGTCGCCCGCGCGTGGCTCGAGCTCGAGGTGCTGGATCGGCGTACGCGTCATCTGGTTGGAACCTGGTAACGGCGGCCCGGTAACCGAACCACGCGCCCCGTCAATTCCAGCGTCCCGAGCGCCGCGTTGAGCCCGGCCCACGTATGCCCCGACACCGGCAGCAGCTCTTCCGGCGTGCGGGGCTCCGCCAGCAGCGCCAGGAGCGCCGCGGACGCGGGGTCGAGGGGTGCGTCGGCCGCGGGCGTCGGGCGGCCCTGCGTGACCGCCGCAGCGGCCAGCACGGTGTGCACGCCGCGCACCATGGTGGCGCCCTCTTCGAGGAGATCGAGGCACCCGAAGGACGCCGCGGCGCCGAGCGGTCCCGGCACGGCGAGCACATCCCGCCCGTACCCGAGCGCGTGCGACGCCGTGTTGCGCGCACCGCTCCTCTCCCCGGCCTCCACCACCACCACCGCGCGCGAGAGCCCCGCGATGATCCGGTTCCGCACCACGAAGGTGTGCTTGTCCGCGTGGGCGGCGGGGTGCAGCTCCGAGATCACGAGCCCGCCCTGGGCGAGCAGGGCGTCCCGGGCCCGCTGCTGCCACGCGGGCATCCGGCCGTCGATTCCCTGCCCCAACACCGCGATGGTAGCGCCCGCCGCACCCTCGTGCGCGGCCACGTCAATCCCTGCTGCGAGCCCCGAAACCACGACGGCGCCTGCCTCCGCGAGCGCATGCGCGAACCGACGTGCAAGCTCGCGTCCGTACCCGGTGCACGCCCGCGAGCCCACCACGGCGAGACGCGGCCGCGTGAGGAGGCTCAACGCGCCTTCGTAGGAAAACGCCACGGCCCCGAACGGGAGCCCGTACAGCGACTCGGGCCAGGCGGCGTCGCCCGCGTGCAGAAAGCCAATGTTCGGCCTGCTGCTGCGCCACGGCCCCTCGGTCGCTACGCGGAGCGCGTCCGGCGCACGAAGCCCCGCTTCCCGAAGGCGCCCGAACGACCCGCGCTCGGCCTCCGGAACCTTCAACAACGAAGCTACGACCGACTGCAAATCGACCCGCGACGCAATCGCGGACAGCCCCGACCAGGGGGGCGAAAGACTCGTCATGACCTCGAACTCCCAAGGGGAGGTGCGGCCGGGGTCGCGCGAATCGTAGGCACGCGCCGTCTTTCGGCAAGGGGTCGGGAGAGCGGGGCAGCCGCACGGCCGCGGACGGCCGGCGCTGCGGCGACGGCGGCGGAGGGAGGGTCGGCGGAGGCTCCCGCCGCCCCCCGCGCTGCGCGCGAAGCTACTCGGCGTTCGGCGTGGAGACGAGCCGCATCCCAACCTGGATGTCGCGCGCCGCGTCGACCACCACGCCGGTGGACCCGTCGGTACCGGCGCGCACGACCACCACGCGCCCAACGACGCGCTCGGGCAGCCGGGGGTCTTCCTTCACGTCGATGCCGCTGCCGTCGCGGCGCTCGACCACGTAGAGCGAAGCGCCGACATCGACGCCGTCGTTCGTACCGCGGTCGAGGAACACGGTCTCGCCGACGTTGGCGAGCCACTGTTCCTGCGTGAGGCGCGCGATCACCTTCGCCTCGAGGTCGCCGGAGGGCTTCGCGACGTCCACCTGGAGGTCGACGTCGATGGGGGCGCCCACGAGGTCACCGCGCTCGATCTCGAACCAGCTGTTCCGGACGCGCGCCGTGGCGATGTCGTCGTCCACGCGGAGCACTTCCGCGAGGCCCACCACGCGGTAAACGCTGGCGCGGCTGCCGTCCGCCCCGCGCACGGGCTTGCCCTGCTTGCGGAAGATCGCGAACAGGTTTCCGCACGCGAGGTCGTCGGAGTCGTTCATGTCCAGGTAGACGATCGAGCCTTCTCCGATCTCGATGCCGGGGACGTCGGCCTTGTAGACCTTGCCGCGAATCTCCAGCGCGTCGTCGTCCGCGAGGACACCCGGCGCGGACAGCGGCATGCCTTCGTACGCGCGCTCGAACGTGGGCGGGAAGTCGCAGGCGACCTCGGCCGCCGTCTCTACGGCGCGCACGGCGGGCACGTACCCGTCCGCCGCGGTGGCGCCGGGCTCCACGCCGGCGGACGGCGGGTTCAGCGCATCCCCGAGGCGGAAGTAGATCTTGTTGCCGGGGTAGATCCAGTGCGGGTTGGTGATGTACTCGTTCACCGACCAGAGCTCGGGCCACACGTAGGGATCTGCCAGGAAGCGCGTGGAGATGTCCCACAGGGTGTCGCCCTGCTGGATGACGTACGCGTCGGACCCGCCGCCGAACGAGGTCGTGCCCTCTTGAGCCATGGCCCCCATCGCCCAGAGGCTGAACCAACCGACCAACATCCGTGCTCCTTCAGCGGGCCGAGGATCGGATGTTCGACGCCGTCTGTCAAGTGCGCCGAGGCTGGCTCTCCGCGACGCACCCGAAAGCACGCTCAGGCGGGGCTCGTGATCCGCGGAGGACCACGAGGAACCGCGCGCTCGCGGCGCGGTCGCAGCCGTATGTCCGGCGTGTGAAGCCACGCGCCCCTACGCCCGGCGGAGCCACGCGCGGCGCGCCGTCACGGCGCGCCGTCACGGCGCGGGCGTAACCTTCGTGGCGGAGGCGCCCGCCTTGCTCGCGACGGCAGGCGCCGCCGCGGTCGCGGCCTCCTTCGAGCCGTAG
>CAXNIN010000406.1:0-3343 GCA_964202365.1 Myxococcota bacterium
TGCTCCTCCCCGCCATCGGCATCGTGGCCGAGATCGTGCCGGTCTTCTCCCGCAAGAAGCTCTTCGGGTACAAGCCGGTCATCTACACCGCCATCGCGACCGGCGTGCTCTCGTTCTTCGTGTGGGCGCACCACCAGTTCGTCGCCGGCATCGACCCCCGCATGGCGAACGTGTTCACGGCGACCACCGTGCTCATCTCCATCCCGATCGCGGAGATGGTGTTCCTCTACATCGCCACGCTCTACGGCGGGTCGATCACGTTCTCGGTGCCGATGCTCTGGTCGCTCGGGTTCCTGTTCACCTTCATCATCGGTGGTGTGACCGGAATCTTCCTCGGCGCGAGCGGCGCCGACATCTACCTGCACGACACCTACTTCGTCGTCGCGCACTTCCACTACACGTTCTTCCCGATCGCCATCATCGGAACCTTCGCGGGCATCACCTACTGGTTCCCCAAGATGTTCGGTCGTTACATGAACGAGACCGTGGGCAAGGTCCACTTCTGGCTCACGTTCCTCTCGTTCAACGGGATCTTCCTCCCGCTGTTCCTGACCGGGCTCGGCGGCGACCACCGCCGCATCTACAACTACAACAACTTCGCCCAGCAGGGCGTGCCGGATCTGCAGGAGCTGCGGATCTTCGCGACGGTCTCGCTCCTCGTGCTCCTCGCGGCCCAGGTGCTCTTCGTCTTCAACTTCTTCCACAGCATGTGGAAGGGGAAGAAGGCGCCGACCAACCCCTGGAGCGCCACCACGCTTGAGTGGACCACGCCCGAGAATCCTCCCGGCCACGGCAACTGGCCCCCGAACGCGATGCCCGAGGTCCACCGTGGGCCGTACGAGTACAGCGTGCCCGGTCGGAAGGATGACTTCTGGCCGCAGAACGTCCCTTAAGCAGAGGGTGAGAGACCATGGCCTCCAGTAAGCCCATTGCCACCACGCGCAGCGCCACCGGGATTCCCACCGGCCGGCTCGCGGTGTGGTGGCTCATCGCCTCCGAAATCGTGATCTTCGGCGGCGTGCTCGTCTCCTACCTGATGCACCGCGTGGGCCACCCCGAGTGGGCGTACCAGGCGGAGCACACGAGCCTCCTCGCGGGTTCGATCAACACGTTCATCCTGCTCACGTCGAGCCTCTTCGCGGTGCTCGCGCACCACGCGGCGGAGCACGGCGACGGCAAGAAGGCCGCGAAGCTCCTCGGTCTCACGATCGGCGGCGGCTTCCTGTTCTTGATCGTCAAGTCGATCGAGTGGGCCAACGAGATCATGCACGGCTACACGATCACGTCGAGCGGCTTCTGGGCGTTCTACTTCACGGCGGCCGGCATCCACGGCTCGCACGTCATCGCCGGCATGATCATCATGGGGTTCATCGCCAAGGACTGCTGGCACGGCCGCGAGCTGCAGCGCGTGGAGTACGCCGGCATCTACTGGCACTTCGTCGACCTGGTGTGGATCTTCCTCTTCCCGCTCCTCTACATCGCGAGCTGACCCATGTCGGACACGAACCATGCGGCGGCCGGCGGCGCCGCCCACGGGCACGACGAGAAGTACTACATCAAGATCTGGGGCATCCTCTGCGTGCTCCTGGTCGTGAGCATCCTGGGGCCGGAGCTCGGCAACTTCTACGTGATGCTCGTCACGGCCTTCGGCATCGCCTTCGTGAAGGCGTACCTGGTGGCCAAGCACTTCATGCACCTCGACACCGAGAAGCCGGTCGTCTGGTACATGCTCACCTGCTGCCTCGCTTTCATGGTGTTGTTCTTCGCGGCCGTCTCGCCGGACGTGATGAACCACGAAGGGCGGCGTTGGGTGAACGTCTCCGCGATCCGCGAAACGGAGCGCGCGCTCGAGGCGGCGAAGTCCGCCGGTCAGCATGAAGGCAGCACTGAGCACGGCGGCGGCGAAGCGGCCCCCGCTGGAGGGGGCCACTAAGATGGGCACGGCCGACTCGTTCGACGGTACTTTCCAGGTCACTCCGGGCGCGCGCCGCCGGGAGAGGAAACCGGTGGTGCCGAACGAGGTGTTCGCCACGCTCGTCTTCATCTTCACCGAGCTCATGTTCTTCGGCGGGCTCGTCAGCGCGCACACCATCACGCGCGGCCTCTGGCCGATGTGGCCGCCGCCCGGGCAGCCCCGGCTTCCGATCGAAGCGACGGCGTTCAACACGGCCGTGCTCGTCGCGAGCGCGGTGCTGATGGTGGTGGCCGGTCGGCGTGAAGCGCTCGGTCAGGCGCGCGCGCCGCTCACCGGTGCGATGTTGCTCGGCGCGTTCTTCGTGGCGGCGCAGGGCTACGAGTGGGTGGGGATGCTCAGCCAGGGGCTCACCCTCACGTCGAGCAACCACGGTGCGTTCTTCTACCTGATTGTCGGCACCCACGCGGTGCACGTGCTGGCCGGTCTCGCGGTGCTCATCATGCTCCGCGCGCGGCTGGTGGCCGGCACGCTCACGTCGTCTGGCTTCCAGGCCGGGCGCGTGTTCTGGTACTTCGTGGTCGCGCTCTGGCCGGTGCTGTACTGGCGGGTGTACCTGTGATGGTGCTCGCGCTTGTCGGCGCCGCGTGGGCCTGCCCGGTGTGCGGTGCGCCCGGCGCGTCGAACGAGGCGGCCTACGTCTCGATGACCGCCATGTTGAGCCTCCTGCCGCTGGCGTTCATCGGCGGCGTAGCCTACTGGGTGTACCGAACGGCTACATCATCAGACGGCGAGCGCTGATCAGGAGCCCGCACCAGGCTCCGAGCCCGGTGCCCACGAGCACGCGGCGCGCGAGGGACCACTCGGTCATCTCCAGCAGAAGGGGGCCGAGCGCGGCGCCGAGCGTGGTGCAGATGATGAGGGCTACAGCGACCTGGGTGTACCCGCGTCGCGTGGCAGATGGGTCGAGGTCCATACCAGCTTCTAACCCGACCGGGTGCCTACGACAGCGCGACGCGCTATATGGGCGGCCCGCCACCGACGCGAGGTAGCATGTCGACGTCCCGGCTTCCGCTGCTTGCCCTTCTCCCCGTGCTGCTCCTCGGCTGCCAACGCTCCTGGGATCAGGATTCGGCCGAGCTCCAGGCCCACTACAAGTACCGCCACCGCGGGGATTGCAACGCCTGGGCGGACAGCCCCGTGACCGGGCACAAGTATTGCGCCTCTCCGCCTATCGGCCCCGACGTGCCGCCGATGGTGATGTCCGCCGGCCCCGCGTTCGCGAGCGTCAAGGAAGGCCCCACCGACACCGAGGCGCTCCGCGCCCACGGCGAGAAGGTCTACACCGCGGTGTGCGCCGGCTGCCACGGGGCCGACGGCAAGGGCCTCGGCGACACCTTCCCCCCGCTCGCCGGGGCCGGTGGCTACTAC
>CAXNIN010000407.1:0-3302 GCA_964202365.1 Myxococcota bacterium
CGTCGGAGAGCGCCACGTAGAGGTCGTCGCGGGCGGGGGAGTCGGCGGGGGCGGCGGCGACCGCGGCCTCCGCTTCGGCGAGCGCGCGGTCCACCTGCCCGGCGAGCACGAGGCTGTCGATGAACGCCACCCACTCGTACTCCTCGGCGAGCGGCACGGGGTCCGCGGTGTCGAGGATGGCCAGGGAGGCGTCCCACTCCTTCGCGTTGCGATGAATCCAGGAGAGGAGCGCGATGAGCTCGGCGTCCTTCGGGCGCGTGGCGAGCGCGGCGCGGACGGTCGCTTCGGCCCCTGCGCGGTCGCCCTTGGCGTACTGGAGGCGCCCGCGAATCGCGGCGCGGTCGGGGGCCTCGCCGAAGTGCCCCCGCTCGAGCGCGAGCCACGCGGTCCACGCGTCGAAGTCGCGCGGCGCCCGCTTCGAGGGGGCGAGCTCGAACTTCTCGCCTGCGAAGTCGAACACCGCCACGTGTTCGGCCATCGGGGCGTACCCGAGGAGGCCCGGCATGCTCGACCGCGTGCGCATGGGGGTGTCCGCCCCGTACCAGCGCGCGGGCCCGGCGTGGTCGAGCGTGCGCCCGCCAATCTTCACGCGATCGAGGGGAACGCGGCGGGTCACCTGGAGAAAACTCGTGAGGGGCAGCTCGTCGAGGGAGGCGCCGATGCCGATCACGGGCTCCACGCCGGTGGTGCTCGAACCCCGGAAGGGTTCACCCGTATCCCCCTGAAACAGCACGTCATTTGCGCCGGTGTCCACCTCGAGCACCACGGTGGCCGTGGTGCCGTCGGCGGCGCGCACCTCCACGGGGGTGTAGGCGTGGAGGCCGTCGAGCACCAGGGGGGCCGCGCGCTTGCGGGCCTTGAACGTGCCGGGGGCGTGCAGGGTGACGACATCCGCGGGATAATCCACCTCGATCGCGAAGTTCGCCCACACGTTGTTGCCGAGGATGCCGGCCACCGGCAGCGGCCCGGCCGACTCGGGCACGCCGGGCACATCCACCGCCACATCCACCGCGTTGATCTGAAACTCTCCAAGTTGGAGCTTCGGAATCACGGCGCGACGCCACTCCACCGAGCCCGAGAGCCCCTCGATGCGCCCGTCCACCGCGGTCACGGGGAGGCCGAGCTTCTCCACCACCTCGCGGTGCACCACGGAGATGGACGCCCCGGTATCCAGCAGGAACAGCGCCGGAGATCCGTCGGGCAACCGCGCCATCACGTACACCTTCTCGGCGTTCGGCGACGGGCGCCAGAGGTCGAGCGTGGTGCGCGTGGCGCCGCCGAGCACGAGCTCGGCGCGGGGGGGAGGGTAGGGGACCGCGACCGCGAGCTGGCACAGGAGCAGGAGCATGGTCTGTCCCTAACGCCCATCCGGGCGCCGGCAGTCCCGCCCGCGCGGCAGGTGCCGATCGCTACCCCTTCTTGATCTCGCGCTGCAGGTTCTCGAGCACCTTCTTGAAGCCTTCTTCGAGGCGCTTGCGGATGAGCGTGCTGTCGATGAACCCGCCGAGCGGCCCGCCGGTGTCGTAGTCGGCGTGGAGTGTCACCAGGGTGTTGAGCGCCGGCTTCATGGTGCGCAGCGAGTAGTGGATGTTGCCGTCGAGCCGGCGGCCCGCGGTCTTCACGTGCACGCGGCGGCCGCCGTGCTCGTTGTCCACGTGGTCGAACGTGTAGGCGAGCGTGCGGGGAAGAGGGCCGGTCTTGAGCGTGAGCTCGAACTCGCCCGGGGCCGTCTGCTTCATCCCGTCGAAGGCGCCTTCGAGCATGCGCGCGTGGTTCTCGCGGGCGCCGAGCCAGTCCAGGACGTCGTCTCGGCGAATGCCTTCGATCAGGATGTCGGTGGTGATGACGGCCATGCGCGCTCCCAGGTTCGGCGGGCGCCCGTGTTATCACGGGCGACCGCTAGGGTGTAGCGCCTTGATCCCGTACATCGACCTCCCGGTCTACCAACTCGGCCCCATCCCCATCGATCCGTGGGGAACCCTGGTGTGCATCGGGTTCGTCCTCGGGCTCGAAGTCGCGCGCGCCCGGGGCATCAAGCTCGGGCTCGACGTGCGCGACATCGTCGACGGCATCGTGTTCACCGTGCTGTCCGGGTTCATCGTGGGCCACCTCGTCCACGTGCTCGCCTACAACCCGCAGCAGCTCCAGGAGCAGGGCATCGTCGCGCTCCTCCGCGTGTGGGCGGGCTTCTCGAGCTTCGGCGGCTTCATCGGCGCGGTCCTGGGCGTCACGTTCTTCTACAAGGTGGTGCGCAAGCGGCCGTTCTGGCCCCACGCCGACACCATCATGTTCGGCTTCCCGTTCGGCTGGGTGTTCGGCCGACTCGGCTGTTTCAGCGTGCACGACCACATCGGCAAGCCGACGGATTCGCCGCTCGGCGTCGTGTTCCCCGCCAACCACTGGACAGGCGGCGGCACCCGGTTCGATCTCGGACTGCTCGAGGCCATCGTGGCGTTGGTCCTGGTGATCACGTTCCTGGCGCTCGCGCGTCGGCCGCGGGTCGCGGGCACGTTCTGCGCCACCTGGTGCCTGGTGTACGCTCCGGCGCGGTTCGGGCTCGACTTCCTCCGCAACACCGACCTTTCGAACGCGGACGTTCGCTGGGCGGGCCTCACCCCGGCACAGTGGGGGTGCATCCTGATGTTCGGCACGGGGCTCGCGCTGGTGCGATACGTCCGCAATCAGCCGGCGCAGGCGGCGAACGCGGCGTAGCGCCGGTTCATCTCCGGGTGGGCGGCGTGATGCGCAGCGTGTTCGCGCCGGTCGGCACGGCGCCCAGGCCCTCCGCCATCAGCACGGCCGCGAGCGCCGTTTCCCAGGTCACGTCCACGAGGCGTATGTTCACGGTGCCGTGCACGGTGTCGGGCACCACCACGTCGAGGTCGCCCAGGTCGGCGAGCATCCGAATCGTCGTGTGGACCTCGGCGTCCCGGAGCTCCAGGTCGAAGCGCGCGGCGGCGGGAGGCGCGGCGAGCGCGGCGGCGACGGCGAGCAACCACATCGGGCAATCGTAGCGCGACCTCGGGCGTGCCGCCTGGGCGCTCGTCGGCGGAGACGGCCGGTTTGACGCGGCGCGCGGCTGCCCGCATCATGCGGGGGCGAGGAACGATTGGATTACCTGCTGGGTGCGCTCTGCTTCGTCCTCGCGCTCGCCACGGCCTACCTGCTCCCGGTCGTCGCGCTCGTCTCGAACGTGCGGATGCGCCGAAGCATCGAGGCGCTGGAAGCCCGGATCGCCGAGCTCGAAGCCCGTAGGGCGGGGGAGTCGTCGGCGTCTTGGGGCGGGGCGCTGCCCCGCAACG
>CAXNIN010000408.1:0-3299 GCA_964202365.1 Myxococcota bacterium
GGTGTCGCACGCGGCGGCGAGGAGCGCGGCGGGGCTGCCCGCGCCGGCGACGGTCGCGAGCGCGTCGCGCGCGGCCTCGGCGGCCTCCCATCCTTCTTCGACGCCCGCGCTGCCGGCGATGCTCCCGGCCCACGCGAGCCGCGTGCCGCCGAAGAGCCGCGCGCCGCGGAAGTGGCCCACGAACGGCGTGCGCCCGCCCGCCCCGAGGAGCCACACGGGCGTCGCCACGGGCTACGCCGCCCGCGGAGGCGGGAGGCGCGAGGGGCGCGAGGGGCGCGCGGGGCGCGCGGCGATCGCGCTCCGCGAACCCGGGAGGTTCACTTGAAGCTGCCGCAGGTGAGCATCTTCGCGCCGTAGTACGGGTTCGCGAGGGTGGTTCCCTCCTGGAGCCAGCCGCCTTCCGCCATCGGGCACCAGGCTTCGGCCACGGTCTCCGTGCCGCTGCCCTTGTGCCTCTTGGCGAACGCGACCATCGCCACGGAGAGGGCCTTGAAGTGCGTGCGCCGCTGCTCGATGTTGCCGGCCTTCAGTCCGGAGTTCGCCTCGGTGCGGATGGTGGTGAGGAGCGCGTTGCTCTCGGCGTCCATCCCACCCTTGCTCTTGGCGCTGTCGGCCTTGCCCTGGAGCGCGGAGAGCTCGCCCGCGGCGCGGCGATCGTCGTCCTTCGCGAGGGCGCTCTGGACGTCGACGTAGGCGTCGACGACGCGGGTGGCGCGCTCGTTGTCGCAGCAGAGGAACGGGCCGGTGACCGCGGGGGGCGCGGGCGGCGGCGGCGTGATCGGCGCGGCGGCGGCGGGGGAAGGGGGCGCGGGCGGCGCGGGCGCGGCGGGCGGAGCCGGCGGGGCGGACGGCGTCGCCGCGGGGGGCGCGTCGGAGGAGGCGGTGGGGGCCGCGCCGCCGCCGCAGGCGAGGGCGAGCACGAGGGAGACGGCGAGCGTGGACGGGATGAGCAGGCGCATAGAACCTCCGAGCGTCGCATTCTATGCGGCCGCGCGGTGACGCGCCCCGTGTCGGACGCGCGGGGTGCGCGCGCATCGCCGGTGGACGCGACCGGGCGCCGCGTTAGAATCGGCGGCCCGGAGGCCGTCATGGGTCGTACTCTGCTTTGGATCACCGGCGGCGTGCTCGTTGCCACCGGCATGATCGCGCTCCTCTTCTCCTTCGGCACGCCCTGGGGCGACATCGCGGAGCACCCCGCGAGCGTCGGCTGGGACGCCGTGGGCGACATCGAGACCACCCCCTCGATCGCCATCGCGCTCCTCGGCCTCGGCCTCGGCATCCCGCTCCTCGTCGGGCTCAACGCCACGGCGTGGAAGGCCACCGGCGGGTACTGACGATCCGATGCGCGTCCTGATTGTGCAGGGCGCTCCGATCGTCGGCGATGTCGCCCGGAACGCCGCGCTCCTGATCGACGCCGTCCGCGCCGCCGCGGCCGACGGCGTTCGGATTGTCCTCGGCTCGGAGCTCATGCTCTCGGGCTACCCCCCGCGCGACCTGCTCGAGCGCGCCGACCTCCTCCGCGCGTGCGCCGCCGCCGCGGACGACGTCGCGCGGGCCACCGCGGGCACCGGCGTCATCGCGGTGTTCGGCGCGCCCTGGGTGGACCGCGGCCTGCGCAACAGCGCGGTGGTCGCCGCGGGCGGCCGCATCGTGGCGGTGCGCCACAAGACGCTGCTCCCCACATACGACGTGTTCGACGAGCACCGCTACTTCGTCCCCGAGGTCGATCCCCGGCCGGTCGAGGTGGACGGGCTCGTGCTCGGCGTCACCATCTGCGAGGACATCTGGAACGAGCCCGGGCTCGGCCGCCGCTACGACGCCGACCCCGTCGATCGGATGCGCGGCGCGCACGTGCTGCTCAACCTCTCGTCGTCGCCCTTCCACGCGCAGAAGCAGGCCGTGCGGGCCGACCTCGTTCGTCGCAAGGCGCTACAGGTAGGCGCGCCCGTCGTGTACTGCAACCAGGTCGGCGGAAACGACGAGCTCCTGTTCGACGGCGGCTCGCTCGCGGTCGCCGCCGACGGTCGGCTCCTGTTTCAAGCCCCGCAGTTCCGCACCGGCTCCTGGACCGTCGCGCTCGACGGCCCATTGGCGGAAGCCGCCGCGCTCCCCTTCGAGGAAGAGGTGCTCGAGGCCCTCACGATGGGCGTGCGCGACTACGCGGCCCGCTGCGGCTTCAAGACCGCGGTGGTGGGCCTCTCGGGCGGCATCGACAGCGCGCTCGTCGCCGTGATCGGCGCCCGCGCGCTCGGCGCGGAGAACGTGTGGACCATCGGGCTCCCGGGCCCGTTCTCGTCGCCGGGGTCGATCACGGACGCCCGTGCGCTCGCGGAGAACCTGGGCACGAACTGGGACATGCTCCCAATCACGCCCGCGTACGAAGCCCTGCTCGGCGCCCTCGCGCCCGCGTTCACCGGCCGTCGGCGGGACGTCACCGAGGAGAACCTCCAGGCCCGTGTGCGCGGCACGCTGCTGATGGCGCTCTCGAACAAGTTCGGGCACCTCGTGCTCACCACCGGAAACAAATCCGAGATGGCGGTGGGCTATTGCACGCTCTACGGGGACATGAACGGCGGGCTCGCGGTGCTCTCCGACGTGTTCAAGACCGACGTGTACCGGCTCTCTCACTGGATCAACCGGGAACGCGCCATCATCCCGGTCGCGACGATCACGAAGCCGCCGTCCGCCGAGCTCGCGCCGAACCAGACCGACCAGGACTCCCTCCCGCCCTACGACCAGCTCGACGCGATCCTGCGACTTTACGTCGAAGGTGTCGTCGACCCGGACGCCATCGTCGCGGCGGGCCACCCGCGCGCCATCGTCGAGCGCGTCGTGCGGATGGTGGTCATGAGCGAATACAAGCGCTGGCAGGCGGCCCCCGGCCTGCGGGTGAGCCCCCGCGCCTTCGGGAGCGGTCGCCGCATCCCCCTCGCTCAGGTCTGGCGTTAACGCATGCCGCTCTCTCGCCCCCGCGATCCGACGTCCGGCCCGGCCCGTCGCCCGTGGTCGGCGGGGGCCGCGCGCCGGGCGCTGCTCGCCGAGGTGGAGCGCCTCGCGGCGGACATCCGCGGCCCGAACGGCGGCCACGACGACGCCCTCGCGTCGCTGATTGACGGGGAGGGGCTCCCTCCGGGGCTCACGCCGGAGATCCTCTTCGAGGGCGGCATGCCGCGCCTCCGCCCGGTGCTCGTCATGCTCGCCGGGCGCGCCGCCGCCGCCGGGGAGTCCGCCGATCCGCAGGCCGCCTTCGAGGTCGCCGCGATCGCCGAGATGCTCCAGGGCGCAATCCGCCTGCACGA
>CAXNIN010000409.1:0-3292 GCA_964202365.1 Myxococcota bacterium
GCTCGACGACGCGATCGACCAGGTGGGCGACGCCCGCGCCGTGGTGATCACCGGCGGCGGCGAGAAGGCGTTCGTCGCCGGCGCCGACATCTCGGTGATGGCGAAGCTCTCGGCGATTGAAGCCGGGCAGTTCGCGGCCACGGGGCAGCGCGTGTTCGACCGCCTCGAGGCGCTCCCGATGCCGGTGATCGCCGCGGTCAACGGGTTCGCCCTCGGCGGCGGGTGCGAGCTGGCGCTCGCGTGCGATCTCGTCCTCGCGGCCCCGAACGCGGTGTTCGGCCAGCCCGAGGTGAAGCTCGGCGTGATCCCGGGCTTCGGCGGCACCCAGCGCCTCGTGCGCCGGGTGGGCACGATGCGCGCGCGGGAGTTGTGCTTCAGCGCCCGCAACGTGAAGGCGGACGAGGCCGTGGCCATCGGGCTCGCCCTCCGCGTCGTCACCGAGGGCACCGTTCGGGACGCCGCGCTCGCGCTCGCGAACCAGATCGCCGCCCAGGGCCCGGTGGCCGTGCGCCTCGCGAAGCGCGCGATCCTCGACGGCGACGGCGCCGATCTCCGCGTGGGCCTCGCCGGGGAGCGCACGCTCTTCGCGCTCTGCTTCGCGACGGACGACCAGAAGGAAGGCATGGCCGCTTTCCTGGAAAAGCGGGCCGCCGCGTTCACCGGCCGGTGAGCGGGCTCGCGCTCGTCGCGCTCCTCGGGTGCGGGCCGCCCACCACCGCGGAGAGCTACGCCGCGGCCAACGCGGCCCCCACCTTCGAAGCGGGCTGGGAGGCGTGTGCGCGCATCGTGGACATCGCGACGCGCGCGGACTGCTCGCAGTCCGTGTCGGCGCGCTTCGAGCGGTTCGACCGGTGTGATCAGCTCCCCGAGGGCGCGTGGCGCGAGGAGTGCTACTTCTCCGCAGCCGAGTTCATGGCGCGCCGGCGGGACCGCGTGGGCGCGGTCGGCGCGTGTCAGAAGACGCGGTACACCCGCAACTGCGAGACACACGTGCTCGACGGCCTCGCGATGGAAGCGCACGCGGGCTCCCTGGAAGACGCCCAGACCGCGCTCGCCCCGGTGCGCGCGGTGCTCGACCAGGCGCACGTCTCGCACGAGTTCTGGTATTCGTTCTTCCGCATCCGAATCGACGCCGGGCTGCCCGTCGAGACGGAGCGTTGTCCCGACGACTTCTGCGTGAGCGGGTCGCGACGCGCAATCATGCGCGTTGTCGACCAGGACAGGAAGAAGGCGCCTGACACCCCGGTGCCCACGTACGTGTGGGCGACCACTCCGGGCACCCAGAAGGCCGTGGCAACGGCGTGGGAGCGGCCCGAGGACCGTCGCCCCGCTCACCGCCCGCCGCCCCCCGCGCGGACGCCCGTTGAACCGGCGGCCCAGACGGAATAAGGAGGCGCCCCCCTCAACGGAGCCCCTATGTTCGAGCTGCCGGACGACATCAAGGAGATCCAGGGTCTCGCGCGCGACTTCGCCCGCAACGAGATCCTCCCCGGCGCCGCCGAGCGCGACCGCACCCACAGCTTCCCCGCGGAGCAGGTGGCCAAGCTCGCCGAGATGGGGTTCCTCGGCATGTTCGTGCCCGAGCAGTACGGCGGCGCCGGCCTCTCCACGCTCGCGTACGTCGTGGCGCTGGAGGAGATCTGCTACGCGGACGCCTCCGTCGGCGTGACGATGTCGGTGAACAACTCCCTGGTTTGTTGGCCGATCCTCGCGTTCGGCACCGAGGCGCAGAAGCAGAAGTACCTGCCCGACCTCGCGACCGGCCGCAACCTGGGCTGCTACGCGCTCACCGAGCCGGACGCCGGCTCCGACGCCGGCGCGCAGCGTACGAAGGCAACCCCGGTGGAAGGCGGGTACTCCATCACCGGCAACAAGATCTGGATCACCAACGCGCCCTACGCGCAGGTGGCCGTGGCCTACGCCAACCTCAACCCGGAAGAGCGCCACCGCGGCGTGTGCGCGTTCATCACCGAGGCCGCCTGGAAGGGCTACAAGGTGGGCAAGCCCGAGGAGAAGCTCGGCATCACGTCTTCCGCCACGTCCGAGCTGTCCTTCGAGGACATGCACGTGCCCGCCGAGAACCTCCTCGGCAAGGAACGCGAGGGGTTCAAGGTGGCGATGGCCACGCTCGACGGCGGCCGCATCGGCATCGCGGCGCAGGCGCTCGGCATCGCCCAGCGCGCGTTCGACCTCGCGGTGGCGCACGCCAAGGGGCGCATCGCGTTCGGCAAGCCCATCGGCTCGAACCAGGCCATCCAGTGGATGATCGCGGACATGGCGACGCGGATCGAGTCGGCCCGCCTGCTCACGTGGCGCGCCGCCATCTACAAGGATGGCGCCGACAAGGCCCGCGCGAGCCACTACTGCTCGATGGCCAAGCTCGCCGCCTCGGAGACCGCCAACTTCTGCGCCGACAAGGCCCTGCAGATCCACGGCGGCTACGGCTTTTCCAAGGAGTACGAGGTGGAGCGCCTCTACCGTGACGCGCGCATCACGACGCTCTACGAGGGCACGAGCGAGATTCAGCGCATCGTGATCGCCCGGGCCTACCTCGGATGAACGAGGTCGAAGCGCAGCGCATCCGCGTGCTCGTGGCCAAGCCCGGGCTCGATGGGCACGATCGTGGCGCGAAGGTGGTGGCCCGCGGCTTGCGGGACGCCGGCTTCGAGGTGATCTACACGGGCCTGCACCGCACGCCCGCGCAGATTGTCCGCGCCGCCGTCGACGAGGACGTGCACGTGGTGGGCCTGTCCGTGCTCTCGGGCGCGCACGAGGCCCTGCTCCCCGCCGTGGTGGCGGGCTTGCGCGAGGCCGGTCGCGACGACGTGCTCGTGATCGCGGGCGGAATCATCCCCGCCCCGGACGCCGCGCGACTCCAAGAACAGGGGATCGCGGCGGTGTTTCCTCCGGGTACCCCGATCGACGGCATCGTGACCTTCGTTCGCTCCAACGTGAAGCCGCGCTGGTGACTTTTGCGTGCCGTTGATTCAACCGCGGCGATGCCGTATGGTTCCGCCCGGGAGGGACGGATGAGCGCGCCGACGTCGGACCACGGCGGGGAATACCTGCCCCCGGCGCTCATCACGCGCACCTCGTCCGAGCTGCTTGGGAAGCGTCCGCTTCCGCGCGTGCTGCGCGAGCGACCCGTGTTGTTCGTGCTCGGCCCCGGCGGCGTCGGGAAGACCGCCGTGGCGCGCAAGCTCCTCGAGGGCGTGAGTGGTATGGTCGAAGCCGCGTTCCGGCCCGCCGTGGTGCAGGCCGCGAGCGGCGCGTGGCCTACCGCGCTTCGAGA
>CAXNIN010000410.1:0-3285 GCA_964202365.1 Myxococcota bacterium
GTGAAGCTCATGGGCATCCTCAACGTGACGCCCGACTCCTTCTCGGACGGCGGCCTCTACTCGAGCCTCGACGCCGCCGTCGCCCGCGGCCGCGCCCTGTTCGACGAAGGCGCCGCCTGGGTGGACGTCGGCGGGGAGTCCACGCGCCCCGGCGCCGCGCCGGTACATCCGGACGACGAAGCCGCGCGGGTGGTCCCGGTCGTCCGCGCGCTCGCGCGGCACGGCGCCGTGAGCGTCGACACCCGCCGCGCCTCGGTCGCGCGCGCCGCGCTCGACGCCGGCGCCACGCTCGTGAACGACGTGAGCGGCGGCGCCGATCCCGCCATGTTGCCCCTCGTCGCCGCCGCTGGGTGTGCCATCGTGTTGATGCACATGCGCGGAGAGCCGGCCACCATGCAATCCCTCGCCGTCTACGACGACGTGTGCGCCGACGTGTGGGCCGCGCTCGATGCCCGGGCCGTCGCGGCCCGTGAAGCCGGCGTGCCGGACAGCCAGATCCACCTCGACCCGGGCATCGGCTTCGCGAAGACCTTCGCGCACAACGTGGCGCTCCTCCAGGATCTTCCGTCGCGCACCGCCGGCCGCCGGGTGCTCCTCGGCGCGTCGCGGAAGGCGTTCATCGGCGCCCTCACCGGCCAGCCGCGCGCAAGCGACCGCGTGGAGGGATCGCTCGCGGTCGCGCTCCACGCGCGTGCCGCGGGCGTCGCGATCCTCCGGGTGCACGACGTGGCGCCCACCGCCCGCGCGCTCGCCGTCTGGGAGGCCATCCGGTGAGCCTGCTCGCGGCCTGGTTCACCAACATCCGGTGGACCGATCTCCTCGACATCGGCCTGCTCTGGTACGTCGTGTACCGCGGGCTCATGCTCGTGCGCGGCACCCGCGCGTTCCAGAGCCTGCTCGGCCTCCTGGTGGCCCTGGTGCTCTACGTCGCCTCCGGCCGGCTCGAGCTCTTCGCCGTGCACTGGATGCTCGAGAAGTTCTTCGTCTACATCGTGCTCGCCGTGATCATCCTGTTCCAGAGCGACATCAAGCGCGGGCTCGCCGGCGCCGGCGGCCGCCTGTTCCCGAGCTTCTCGGCCCAGCCCGCGCAGAGCGCGATGGAAGAGATCGTCCGCGCGAGCTTCGTGATGGCGAGCCGTCGAATCGGCGCGTTGATCGCCCTGGAACGGGAAGCCTCGCTCGAGGACTACGCCGAGAGCGGCAACCGGCTCGACGCGCGGGCGTCCAGCGAGCTGTTCCTCGCGATCTTCCACCCGACGAGCCCGCTCCACGACGGCGCCGCGGTCATCCGCAAGGACAAGGTGCTGGCCGCGAAGGTGTTCCTGCCGCTCTCCCTGTCGAAGGATGTGAGCCGCTTCTACGGCACGCGCCACCGCGCGGCGATCGGGCTCACCGAGGAGACCGACGCCGTCGTCGTCATCGTCTCCGAGGAGCGCGGCACCGTGAGCCTCGTGGTGGCGGGCGAGGTGCAGCCCGTGGCCGATCAGAACGAGATGCGCGAGCGCCTGCTCGAGTGCTTCCAGTCGCGGGCCGCCCGGAGGTCCGCGTGAGCCGGGTTCGGGAGCTCCTCGCGGGCGTGGGAGAGGCGTTCACCAACAATCTCGCGTACAAGGCGCTCGCGCTCGCGTTTGCGCTGATGATGTGGATCTGGGTGCAGTCGGAGCAGGTCGTGGAGGACCGCGCGCGCGTGCGCCTCGACTGGCGGCTCCCCGACGGCCTCGTGCTGGTCGAGCCGCCGCTCGAGACGGCCACCGTCACGGTCGAAGGCGTGCAGGCCTTCGTGCGCGCGGTGCGCCAGAAGGATCTCACTATCCTCGTCGACCTCACGCGCGCCAAGGAAGGGGAGGTCTCCCTCGACCTCTCCGAGCGCGCGGTCACCGGCATTCCGAGCCAGGTGCGCGTGGTTTCGATCTCGCCCAGCGCGCTCAAGGTGCAGCTCGATCGCGTTCTCAAACGCCGCGTGAACGTCAGCGCCGACACCCGCGGCGACCCCGCCGAGGGGTTCCGCGTCGCGTTGGTGTCCGTCGAGCCCGCGCGCGTCGAGCTCGCCGGCCCCTCGTCCGTGCTTCGCCCGCTCACCGAGGTCTACACCGACACCGTCGACCTCACCGGCCTTCGCGAGGACGCCGAGTTCGAGGTCGGCCTCGCCGTCCAGAAGGGCCAGCTCGCCCCCACCCGCGCCGAGCGCCTCCTCGTGGCCGTCAAGGTGGAAGCCATCGTGAAAGAGCGCGTGTTCGAGGCCGTGCCGGTGCTCGTGCGCGACGCCGACGGCTACGCCGCCGAGAGCCCCACGGTGCGGGTGACGCTCGCCGGGCCGATCGAGCGGCTCAACGCGGTGAACCCGGACGCCGTGAGCGTGGTGGTGAGCGTGCCCGAAGGCTGGTCCGGCGCCCGCGGCGCGGCGCGGCGCGGCCGCGGGGAGGGGTTGCGCTACGAGGTAGTCCAGCCCGCAGGCGACGTCCTCTCTGTCGTCGACGTGAGCCCCGAGCGCATCTCCATCCTTCGAAAGTGAGGAAGCCCGAATGAAGTTCGGCACCGACGGCATCCGTGGCCGCGCGAACGACGTGATCACCCCCGGCCTCGCCATGGCGCTCGGCAACGCCCTGGTCGGCGTGCTCGGGCCGCGCATCGCGGTGGCGCGCGACACCCGCCCGAGCGGCCCCATGCTCGTGGCGGCCACCATCGCCGGGATCACCGCCGCGGGCGGCGAAGCCTTCGACCTCGGCGTGCTCCCGACGCCCGGCCTCTCGGCGCTCGTGCCCCAGCTCGGGCTCGACGGCGGCGTGATGGTCACCGCGTCGCACAACCCCGCCGCGGACAACGGCCTGAAGGCCGTGGACAGGACCGGCGAGAAGATCGACGCCGCCGCCCGGGCCCAGGTGGAGGCGCGCTTCGGCGCCGCGCTCCACCTCGGTGAGCCCGGGCCGCACACGCGGTGCGACGACGCCGCCGAACGGTACGTCGCCGCCGTACTCGACGCGCTGCCGCGCGGTCGGTGGCTGGCCGGGCGGACCATCGTGCTCGACACGGCGAACGGCGCGTCCACGGGCCTCGCGGGCCGCGTGCTCGGCGCGCTCGGGGCCCGCGTCGTCGCCATCGCGGACGGCGACGGGGCCATCAACGACCGCTGCGGCGCGCTCCACCCTGCGCGCGCGGTGGCGGCGGTCGAGGCGCACGGCGCCGACGCTGCGATCGCGCTCGACGGCGACGGAGATCGCGGCCACATCGTGCTCGCGGACGGCCGCGTGCTCGACGGCGACGCGATGATCTGGCTCTGCGCGTCCG
>CAXNIN010000411.1:0-3257 GCA_964202365.1 Myxococcota bacterium
ATCGCCGTTCGCCACGGCCGCCCCTTATCCGGAACCGATAAGGAAGCCCCTCTCGGAGACGAACCATGCGCCACCACCGCATCGAGAAGGACTCGCTCGGCGAGGTGAGGGTCCCCGCGGACGCGTATTGGGGCGCGCAGACCCAGCGCGCCATCGAGAACTTCCCGATCTCCGGGCAGCGCCTGCCCCGCCGGTTCATCCAGGCTCTCGGCATCGTGAAGCGCGCGTGCGCGACCACGAACGAGGAGTACGGCTTCCTCGACGTGATGCGCGCGGAGTGGATCTCCGCCGCGGCGCAGGAAGTGGCGGACGGCCAGTGGGACGCCCAGTTTCCCGTGGACGTGTTCCAGACCGGCTCCGGCACCTCCACCAACATGAACGCAAACGAGGTGATCGCGAACCGCGCCATCGAGTTGCTGGGCGGCGAGATCGGAACTCGTGCGCCCGTGCATCCGAACGATCACGTCAACATGTGCCAGTCGAGCAACGACGTGATCCCGACCGCGCTCCACGTGGCCGGCGCCCTCGCCATCCAGGAAGATCTGCTCCCGGCGCTCCGCTACCTGCGCGCATCCCTCGCGACGAAGTCCGCCGCGCTCGACGACGTGGTGAAGTCGGGCCGCACCCACCTCATGGACGCGACGCCGATCCGGCTGGGCCAGGAGATCGGCGGGTGGGCGCGCCAGGTGGAGCTCGGCATCACGCGCGCCACCCGCGCGCGCGACGCGCTCCTGGAGCTCGCGCTCGGCGGCACGGCCGTGGGTACCGGCCTGAACCGCCCGGTCGACTTTCCGGCCAAGGCGATCGCCCGCATCGCCGACGACACCGGCCTGCCCTTCGTGGAGGCCGCCGACCACTTCGAGGCCCAGGGCGCCCAGGACGGCGTGGTGGAGGCCTCCGGCCAGCTCCGCGCGATCGCGGTCTCCCTCGTGAAGATCGCCAACGACGTGCGGCTCCTCGCGAGCGGCCCGCGCGCGGGCCTCGCCGAGCTGGTGCTCCCCGCGACCCAGCCCGGGAGCTCGATCATGCCCGGCAAGGTGAACCCCGTGATGGCCGAGATGCTCGCGATGGTGGGCTGGCAGGTGATGGGCAACGACGCCGCCATCGCGCTCGGCGCGCAGGGCGGCGCGCTCCAGCTCAACACGGCGCTCCCCCTGCTCGCGGACAACCTCCTCCGCTCCGTGTCGCTCCTGTCCAACGGCGCGCGCACCTTCGCCGCCCGCTGCGTGGACGGCCTCGACGCCGACCGCGCCCAGTGCGCCGCCACGCTCGAGCGCAACCTGTCGAGCGGCACCGCGCTGGCCCCCGCGATCGGGTACGACGCCGCCGCCGACATCGCGAAGGCCGCCGCCGCGAGCGGTCGCACGGTGCGCGAGGTGGCGCGGGAGCGCGCCGTGGTGCCCGATGCCGAGCTGCAGCGCCTGCTCGACCCCGCCGCGATGACCCGCCCGGGGGGCTCGGGCTCCGGCGGGTAGGCCACCGCCGCCTCGACCTGGCTCGCGACGGCCCTGCGCTGCCGGGAGGCGGAACCCCGCTCCGAAAACGACGACGGCGGGACCCGGGGGCCCCGCCGCGCCGCGCCAAGACCGGGAGGGTTACTCGCCGAACTCGTCGACAATGGACGTGAGCACCGCAGTGTAGTCCTGGTTGTCGAAGACCGTGACTTCCATGTTCTCGTCGACCATCAGGAGCGTGGGGTAGCCGTAGGGCTGGATCCAGCCGGCGAGTTCCTGCTGCTTGTCGGCGAGGACGGGAATGTACGGGTTGGGGTACTCCTCGTACCACTCCACGATCTCGGCTTCGTCGATCTTGCGGCCGCTCACGTCGGCGTCGAGCACGGTCACAAAGTAGAACTGCTCGGACTCGATGAGCGCGTCGAGATCATCGAAGCCGTAGCCGGCCAGCGCGCTGCGCTTGCCTTCCGCGAGCTTCGCGAGCTCGTTGCACCAGTAGCACCAGACCCCGGAGAGGTCGATGACGACGGGCTTGCCCTGGCCGGCGAAGTCGTAGATGTCGACTTCCTGGCCGAACTGGTCGACGTAGACGAAGCGCGGGAGCATCTCGCCCTCGCCCGCGGTGCCGCCGAAGCCGGGATCCTCGAGGGCGTCCTTGTTCGGGTTGTAGGGCCAGCCGCCCTCGTAGATGACGCTGTCGGCGTCCGTGGGGTCGGTCTCTTCGGTGATCTCCCAGGCGTCCCAGTAGCCGTCCTCGTCGGTGTCTTCCGCGAGGGGGTCGGTGCCGAGGTCGACTTCCTCGCCGTCGTGGAGGCCGTCGAGGTCGGAGTCTTCGGAGCCCGGGTCGGTGCCGAGATCGGCCTCCTGGCCGTCGAAGAGGCCGTCGCCGTCGGTGTCGACGGGCTTGTCGTCCTCTGGGGAGGGGCAACCGAGGAGAAGCACCAGGGGAAGTACCATGCGCATGACCGACCTCACGAGGCCACCAAGATACAACGGCCTCGGCACCTGCGAAAGAGTTTTGACACGAAGGATACAGGCGCCCGACGCGTACCTGACGCAACGCCCCCGGAGACCCTGTGCACCTGCTGCTCCTGCTGACGACCCTCGCCTTCGCGGCAGACCCGAACGCGCCGCACCCGCATCAGGGAATCGTCAGGGCCTACGCCGGTGCGCCGCCAGCGGTGACGCTCTCCGCCGAGGAGTCGGCGACCCTGGCTTCGGGCGAGATGGTGCTCAAGCAGGTTCGTTCGGACAAGGGTGGCAAGGGGGTGGCGTTCATGGACATCCGCGCCACGCCCGCCACGATCTGGTCGCGCATCGTGAACTACGCGATGTACCCGACGTGGGTGGACAACGTGGCGGCGTGCGAGGTGTACAAGCGCGAAGGTTCGAACATCTACGCTCGTTTCCTGCTGGACCCCATGGGAATGAAGATCGAGTACTTCGTCAAGCACGTCTACAACCCCACCGCCGGGTGGCTGACGTGGACCCTCGACTACTCCCGCTCGTCCGACCTGGACGACTCCGTCGGCTACTGGCGTGTCACGCCCGTGCGCGCCCAGCCGCCGCTGTCCCGGCTCGAATACTCGGTGGACATTCGGTTTTCCGGGTGGGTGCCGCAGTTCGCGCAGGACGCGCTGAGCAAGAAGGGCCTCTCGACCGCCGTCACCTGGGTGAAGAAGCAGTCGGAGGGCTAGCAGGCTGCTGCAGAAAGGGTCGGGGCCTCTCCGGCCCCGCCGGAGGGGCCCCGACCCGGCGACGCCCGAGCGAGCGCCGCCCAGCCCGTCGCGAGGGCCGTTCGGC
>CAXNIN010000412.1:0-3233 GCA_964202365.1 Myxococcota bacterium
CGAGGCGCACCCAGACGGTGTGCGCGCCCGCGGTGAGGGCGTGGTCGCGCAGGGGCGTCTCGCCGACCTTGTGCCCGTCGATCCACACCTCCGCGCTGGTGGGCACGCTCGTGATCGACAGCGGCGCGCGCGCGACGGGGGCCGCGACGGGGGGCTCGACGGCGGCGGCGGCAGGTGCGGCGGCGGTCGGTGCGGTCGTCGACGGGGGCGGGGCGATGCGGGCGGGCGACGCGGGCGCGGAAGAGGCGCGGCTGCGCGGAGGGGACGCGGGCGTGGGCGCGGCGGCCTCGGGCTCCACGGCGGCGGGCAGCGGGGGTTCGAGGGGCGCCGGCGGGTTCTCGGCCGTGGCGAGTGGTTCCGGCGCGGGCGGCGGTACCTCGGCCGCGGCGAGGGGTTCCGACGAAGGCTCGGAGAACCCGCCCCACACGGACCACGCCGCCGCGGCCCCGCCGAGGGTGATCAGGAGGAGGGCCGCGACGCCGAGCGCCAGCGCGGTGAGGACGCCGGCGCCGACCGTTTGCCGCGACGGTTCCACCGAACGCTCGACGGCGGGGGCGAGCGACGGGGGCCCCTGGGTGGCGCTCCGCGACGATCCGAGCGTGATCGGCCCGGGTACGGGCTGGTTGGCCACCGCGAGGGCCTTGGACTCCACCATGGACGGCACGAGCGCGCGGGCGTACCGCGCGAGCGGCTCCCCCGGTGCGTCCGCGAGGAGCTGCTCCGCGTACTCGCGGACCTCGGCGGAGGAGGGCCGATCCGCGGCGTCGAACGCGAGCATCGACGCGATGAGCGCAAGCACGTTCTCCGGGACCTCGGGCTGCCCGTCGAGCTGGGCCGCGACGTTGGACTCGTACGGCGTGCGCGAGAGCGGCGGGCGCTCCCACGGCCGGTCGGCGACGAGGTCGAAGAGGGTGACGCCGAGGGCGTAGGTGTCGATGGCCGCGCCGTAGGCCTCGCCGAGCCACTGCTCGGGCGCCATGAAGCGCGGCGTGCCCCACCCGCCGTTGGTGGTGTGGCCGTCGCGCGCGAAGTCGGCCTTCGCGACGCCGAAGTCGAGCACCTTCACGCGGCCGCTCGCGGTGAGGAGCATGTTCGCGGGCTTGATGTCGCGGTGGATCACCCGGAGCGGGTTCCCGGTCACGGCGGAGACGGAGTTGTACGCGGCGTCGAGCGCCGAGGCGACCGCGACCACGACTTCGAGCGCCGCCCGTGCCGACATGCGCTGGGGCGCGCTCTTGAGGACCTCGCTCAAGTCGACGCCCTCGACGTACTCCATCACGACGGCGGGGCGGCCCTGGACCTCGGCCAGATCGATGACCTGGACGATGTTCTCGTGGGCGAGGAGCCCGAGGAGGCGGGCCTCGTCCTTCTGCCTCGCGACGAGGTCGGGCGTGGCGTCGAGGCCTTCCCGCATCACCTTCACGGCAACGCGACGCACGAACCGTTCGCGTCCGTGCAGGTTCGCGAGGTAAACGGCGCCGAATCCCCCGATTCCGAGGGTGCGGAGGAACTCGATCTCCCGACGGTCATCAACCACGGGTGAACGCTACCACGAAGCTGCGTTCCGCGCGGGAGCTAACGCGGCGACTTCATGATGCCGGGGAACTGCACGCCGGCCCGCGGATCGATGCCTTGATACTGCATCTGCGCCTGACCGAGACGAACGGTGAACTCGAAGTCGGACAGGTAGATGCGACCGTCCTTCCTGATGAGTTGCTCGGGCGGGTTGGGGAAGGGGCCGGCGATGCGGAACGCCTGGACCACGGCCTCGTCGAGCGGCGAGATTCCAGCTTCGCGCGTGATCGAAATCGTCTCGAGCGCGCCGTCGCCGTTGAGCACAATTGCTACTCCGGTCGTGTAGCTGGGCCGGGTGAGGCGCGCGCGCGTCGAGCTCGCGAGGTTTCCGAGGTTCTGGTTCCAGTAGAAGTTCACGACCCGTCGGATGCGGTTCATGTACTCGGCGCCGACGAACTCTCGGGTGTTCAGCGCCACGGCCGCGCCGAGCTTCTCGGTGAGGAGGTCGTTCTGCGGGGCGCCGGCGAGCTCCTGGTCCCGCGAGCTCGCGCGGGTGGGGGCCGCGAGGCCCTCCTTGTTGGTCACGGCGAACATCGACGGGATGAGCGAGCGCGGCGGGCCCTTGCCCGCGGAGGAGGGGTCGGAGAGGCTCCCCACGGTGGCGCCGGACGACACGTCGGTGGCGCCCACGTCGGCGAGGTCCTCGAACTTCATCTTGGCGTCGCGGCTGAACTGGTTCGACAATACGTCCGGGTTGACCTTGAAGGCCTCGGTGCGGGTCTCTTCGGGGACGACGGTGTCGTGCTCCGCGAGGTAGTCGGCCGAGAGCGGGACCTTTTCCTCGGTCGGCTTCGGGGTCTCCACCACCTGCCCGTCCGGCAGCTTCAGCTCCTCCTCGAGCTCCTCGGGCTTCTCTTCGGGCGGTTTCTCCTCGGCGGTGCGCTCCAGCGCTTCGAGGGCGGCCGCCTGCGCGGGAGTGAGGGCGTCGAGGGGGTCTCCGTCGATGAGGCGCACGGACACAGGCTCGTCCCACACGGTCGGGCGCATTGCGTCGAGCAGCGGCAACAGCACCTGCGCCCCGACGGCGTGCAGGAGCAGCGACAGCGCAACCAAGGCCGCGAACTGCCAACGGGGCGTCTTCGGCGGCGGGCGCTCGCTCATGTCCACACCAAACATATTGCCGGTTTCCACGCAGCGACAAGGAATCCCGTGTCCCGGGTTGTACCGTGAGGTACCGCCCGTGCCCGTCGGCCGCCGCGCCGAGCGGGGGCCCGCCTCACTTCGTCTCGCGGTAGCGGAAGGCGTACTGGAGCTGCACGGACGCGCCGGAGCCGGGCGGGAGCGGGGCGAAACGTGTGGGCACCGCGGCGAGCGCGGCGACGTCGAGCTCGGGGATGCGCGAGGAGACGGCCATGCGCACGTTGCTGGTGGTGCCGTCGCGCGCCACGCGGAGCTGCACCACCACGGTGCCCTGGACGCCGAGCGCGCGGAGCGCCGGTGGGTAGACCCACCGCGCGGAGAGGCGGTCTTCGGCGTCGCGGAGCCACGCGCCGAGCGGGTGGGTGCGCGCCGAGTAGCGGGTGCGGTCCGCCAGGGCCGTGCTCTCGTCGAGCACGGCGAGGTCGGACCAGCCGCGCGCGCTCGCGTCCTCGGTCGCGCTCACGTCGGTTTCGGAGGTCTCCTTCGGGGCGGCGAACGTGGCGTCGGCGAGCGCTTCG
>CAXNIN010000413.1:0-3214 GCA_964202365.1 Myxococcota bacterium
CGGGGGCGTTGCGGGGGCGGCGCCCCCGCCCCAAGACACACACGCCCGACTCTGCGTCCACCTTCTCGGGGGTGCTCGCGGTGATCTCCACGGCGGGGCCGATGGGCGTGGCGCCGGCGGCGGGCACCTCGGGCGCTGAAGGCTTCGCCTCGCGGGAGGCGCCCGAGAGGTCGATGTCGATGTCCTTCTCGCGCAACATGCGGCGTCGCTCGTGGATCTGGCTCGTGTCGTGCTCGACGAAGAGCCCCTTGATGAAGTCCGTCGCGACCTCGAACTGTTTGCGCAGCCCGACCACCTTGAAGAGGTACACGAGCGCCCAGAGGTTCCAGGCGAGCCACCCGGCCACCGGGATGCCCATGAGCGACGCGACGGTGGAGTGTTTGCCGAGGCCGACGAAGTAGCCGAGGTCAAGGTACTTCATGGTTTGCGGGGGCGTGCCCGCCAGCTCGGCGAGCAGGTTGTTGGCCACGAGGCGGCCCTCCTGGATGGCGCCCTGGGCAACTTGGGGAACGAGCTTGCCGTTGGCGTCGGTGAACTCGGCGATGTCGCCCACGGCCCATACGCCGTCGCTCACCTTGCAGGTCTCGTCCACCTTGAGGCGGCCGCCGCGCCCGAGCGCCCACGGCCAGGGATGCTCCAACTGCGTGCCCCGAACGCCGGTTGTCCACACCAGCGTGTGCGCGGGGATGACCGCGCCGTCGTCGAGGCGAACCGATGTGCCGGTCACCTCCACCACCTTGCGAGACAACACGAGGCTGACACCCAACGCGCGCAGGTGGGCGAGCGCCACTTCGGTGTGCTTCTCGCGGATGCCCGGCAGGATGCTGTCGGTGGCCTCGATGAGGTGCACGCTGACGAGGTTCTGGGGCACGTCCGGGTAGAGCCGCTTCAGGGTGGTGCGGAACAACCCCATGAGTTGGCTGCACACCTCCACGCCGGTGATGCCGCCGCCCACGACGACGAACGTGAGCAGCTCCCGACGCACGGCGGCGCTCGTCGCCTGGTCGGCGAGTTCCCACATCTCGACGACCTGGGCGCGCAGGCGGATGGCGTCCATCAGCGTCTTGAACACGAAGCTGTTGGACTCCGCGCCGGGAATGCCGAAGAAGTTGGTAGTCGACCCGGCGGCGATCACGAGCTTGTCGTACGGCACCTCCAGATCGTTGTGGAGGTAAAGCACGCGCTTCACCGGGTCGACCGAGCGCACCTTGTTGCGGAGGAAGCGGATCTTCCGCGGCGCGCAGAAGCTGCGCAGCGGGTACACGATGTGCCGCGTCTCGACGGCGCCGGTGGCCACCTCGGGCAACAGCGGATTGAACTGGAAGAAGTTCTCTTTGTCGATGAGCGTGAGCTCGATGGCGCCGCGCTTGTTCGCCCGGGCGAGCCGCCGGCACACCTCCAGGCCGCCGAAGCCGCCGCCGATCACCACAACTTTCGGGGCGTTCATCCGGCACCTCTCGCGCGCCCCTAACGCGTTGGGGAGAGGGCGGTGGGGCCCCCCACGCCGTCTCGGCTTGCCGTCGGCCCCCCCTCCGCCGGGAGGCGGAACCCCGCCCCCACCGGGTTAGCCCAGCCCGCCGTGCTCCCCTCCATCCCGCTCCTGCAGGGCTACTACTTCGTGTCCCTCGGGGCGTTGGCGGCGGTGATCCCGTTTCTCGCGGCCCGGCTCGAGTCCGCCGGGCTCGACGGCCGCGCGATCGGCCTCCTCCTCGCGATGTTGCCGCTCGGACGCCTCGTCTCGGCACCCCTCTGGGGCTGGCTCGCCGACCGCTACCGCATGGCCGGCACGCTGCTGCGCGTGGGGTCGGGCCTGGGCCTCCTCGGCGGTCTCCTCCTGCTCTGGGCGGCGAACCCCGTGTTCGGCGCGCTCGGGCTCTTCCTGTTCGCCGCGGGGCGCACCCCCGTGGGGCCGCTCGTCGACACGTTCGTGCTGCAGGCGCTCTCCAAACCGCCGCATGATCCTCGGGAGTACGGCAAGGTGCGGCTTTGGGGCTCGGTCGGCTTCCTCGGGCTCGCGGTGGTGGCCGGTGTCGTGGCCGACGCCGGGTTCGACCCGATGTACCTGGGCATCGCGCTGCTCGCGGTCACGTTCGTCCTCGCGTTCCGTTTCCCCACGCGCGGCACCGGCGGCCCGGCGCCCATCGGGCCGGCGCTGGTGGCCCTCGCAAAACAGCCGTTCCTCGTACCGCTTTTGGGCATGGCGTGCCTCCAGGCGCTCACCCTCTCGGTGTACGACACGTTCTTTTCCGCGCACGTGCAGGCGCTCGGCCTCTCCGCGTCGGTCACCGCCGCCGCGGTCGCGCTCGGCGTGGCGTGCGAAATCACGGTGATGCACTTCGGACGCCCGCTCCTGGCGCGTGTCGGCACGCCCACGGCGCTGCTCGTGGCCGCGGCGATCGCGGTGCCGCGCTGGTGGCTCACCGCCACGGTCACCGACCCCGTCGCGCTCGTGGCGGTGCAGGCGCTCCACGGCATCTCGTTCGGGGTGTTCTGGATCGCGGGGGTCCAGCTCATGGCGGAGCGCGCGCCCGTGCAGGTGTCGGCGTCCGCACAGAGCTTGTTCAACGCGGCCAGTTACGGGGTGGGCGCCCTGTTCGGCTCGGTGTTGGCCGGCGAGGTGCGCGACGCCTTTGGCACGGCGGCGGTGTTCACGGCGCTCACCGTGGTGTCGTGCGGGGCAACGGCGTTCGCGGTGTGGCTGGTGGTGCGCGAGCGGGCGGCGGGTCGGCTGCGAAGCGCGGCGTAGAAGACGGGCTCCACCTCCCGGTGGCGGTGGGGGGCCGCGAGCCGCGGGGCCGGCGCGTCTCACCCTTTTTTCGCCCCGGCCCTCAAGTGCCGGCCGTGTCGTGCCGAACGGGCCTCCAAGAGGTTCCCATGGACGAACGCATCGACGACACCGACATCCCCGATGTGACCGAGTGGCTCGAATCCGACGACGACGAAGAGGAGGGCGACTACCCGTTGTTCGTGTAGAAGCCGCCTTCTCCCTCGCGTGCGCCGCCGCTCCCTGCGGCGCGGCCGCGGGGCGCGTCAGATGACGAGCTTCTCGCCGTGCCCGTACCGGCGCCCGATGCGGAAAGCGTCGAGCGGCGCGGCGTAATCGAACACGTTCACGCTCGCGACGTCCTGTCCGGCTTCGGCCAGGGTCTCCGCGACGAGCGCGGTGAACGGCCCGAACATCGCGCCGTGGCCGGAGAAGCCCACGAGGCGGAGC
>CAXNIN010000414.1:0-3177 GCA_964202365.1 Myxococcota bacterium
TGGGGAGCACCACGGCGGGGCCGAGGGCGAGCGGGAGGTGTCGCGCCGCGACGGCGGGGCTCCGTCGCGCGGCGTAGGCGAGGTTTCCGGGGTGCCAGGTCTCGACGACGCGCACCCCCTCGGTCCAGGCTGCGTCCCGCGCCAGCTCCTCCCCAAAGACGGCGGCGTCGAAGGCCTCCTGCGGGTCTTCGGCGGTGCGGTCGGGCGGACGGGCCGCGGCGAGGCGGCGGCCGATCTCGTCGTGAAACGGGACGCCGAGCCGCTGGGCGAGCGCCGCGCCCACGGTGGATTTTCCGGCCCCGTGGCCGCCGACGAGGGCGATGGTCAGGCGCATGCGTGCTCCAGGAAGTGGGTCCAGGTTTGGGCGGCCGCGCCGGCGCGGAGGGGGGCGCGCAGGTCCACCCCGAGGTCCGTGCGGTCCATGCAGGGGCGCAGCGCGCCGGTGTGGGTGAGGCGGAGCGCGTGCACGCCCTCGCCGCAGCGGGCGCGAAGGGGGCAGCTCGCGCAGGCTTTCCACGGAGCCACGTCCCCGAGCCGGTGGTCCTTGACCTCGACCGCGAGGCCGTCGCCCCAGCGCAGGATCGTGGTGGGGAGGCTGTTCGGGTCGGGCTCGGGGGTCGCGGAGGCCCACGGGCCCCGGAGGCGCTCGAGCGCGGCGAGGAGGGGGTGGTGGCCGAGCCCGAGGGACAGCTCGTCGAGGAGGCCGATGGTGACGGGCTTTCCGGCGGACCAGGCGAGCAGCGCGGCGAGGTCCGCGTCGTCGCCGGGCCCCCGCCACACGTAGTTCAGCTTGAGGAAGCGCCCGTGCGCGAAGAGGCGCTCGATGACGGCGGCGCGCAGGGCGTAGGCGTGGGGGCGCTGGGCCCGCGCCGCGAAGCCCTCGGGCGTCCACCCGTGGATGGACAGGTTCGCGCGGGAAAGCCCGGCGGCGAAGCAGGCGTCCACCCGGTCGGCGCGCACCGCGCCGCTGGTGATGAGCGAGAGGTCGAGGCCCGGCCGCGCCACCGCCGCGATGAGCTCCGGCAGGTCCCGCCGCGCGAGCGGCTCCCCGCCGAGGAGCTTGATCTTCCGCACGCCGGAGTCGACCGCCACGTTGAGCAGCGCCACCAGCTCGTCGAGCGGCAGCTCACCGAGGGCGTCGGGCGGGGAGCCCTCGGCGTGGCAGTAGGTGCACGCGAGCGGGCAGCGCGTGATGACGATCACGCGGAGGTAGGGGACGACGGGGGAGGGGAGCATGCCCGGGAGACGCCGGGTGGCGTGCGCGGCGGACAGCGCCGTGGGAGGTTTGGGGAGGTCGGCGGAGGGTGACATGCCCGGGAGACGCCGCGTGCGGGCTTAGGCGGACAGCGTTCCGCATCGGGGCACGGACACCCCCCGTTGTCTCGGCTTGCCGTCGGTCCAATCGGGACGGGAGGTCGGCGCATGCTCAGGGGATCGTCAACCGCGCTGGTGGTTGGCCGCGTTCAGCGTAGGACGAGCCCCGCGACCGCGACGAGCGGGGCGTCGCGTCCGATTGTGAGCACTCGACGTACGGCGTCGTCGCGCCCGCGCGCCTGAGGCGATAGGTCTCCGCTCCGTCTCCGATCGAGGTTGCATGCGCAAAGGTCTGCCCGTCGTCCACGCCGCCCTGGTCGTCCTGGCGGGGTGTAGCCCGGATGGGGGGCTCACGAAGTTCAACGCGGCGCCCGAAGCCAAAATCACCTCGCCTGGAGAGGGAGACACGCTGCTCACGGGTACGACGGTGACGCTGCGGGGCGCGGCGAGCGATCCGAACCATGACGCGTCGGACCTCGCGGTGAGGTGGTTCGTGGACGGCGCCGAGATCTGCGCCGGTGTACCGGCCGAGGACGGTCTGACCAGCTGCGACGTGGTGGTCCCCGACCGGGATGCCTTCGATGTCCTCCTCGAGGTGGCGGATATCGAGGGGGCCGCGGCAAGCGACACCGTCCGCGTGACGGTGGCGTCCGACGGCGACCCGGTGGCTACGATCCTCAGTCCGACGGCGGCCGCAGTCTACTACAGCGATCAGTGGGTGACGTTTCGCGGCACCGTCTCGGATGTGGAGGATCCACCGGAGGTGCTGACGGCCTGGTGGGAGGACGGATCAGCCCGGCTCGACGTCGAGGCCGCGCCGAACGGGAGCGGGGAGGTGCTTGGCTATGCCACGCTGGAGGAGGGGGCTCACGCGCTCGAGCTTCATGTCCTCGACACCGCAGGCAACGAGCACACGGCGACGGTGCGCGTCGAGGTAGGCCCGCCCAACTCGGCGCCGACTTGCGCGATCGTCAGCCCGACCTCCGGGGGTTCGAGCGTGCTCGGGGCGGCCGTGGGCTTCGAGGCGACCGTCACCGATGAGGACATCGCCGAGAACCTGCTCGTCGTGACGTGGTCCAGCGACAAGGACGGCGAGCTGGGCACCAGCACGCCTGACAGCGCCGGCGTGGTGGGCTTCACCACGTCCGGGCTCACCGCGAACGTTCACCGGATCACACTCACCGCCGTCGACGAGCTGGGCGAGACCTGCGTGTCCGCGATCGACTGGACCGTCGGCACGCCGCCGGAGATCACCCTCGAACTCCCGGTGGCCGGCGAGGCGGTCAATGCGGGGGAGGCGCTCCTGTTCTCCGCGCTCGTGAGCGATCGAGAGGATGTGGCTGGCGATCTCGTCGTAACCTGGGAGAGCGACCTCGATGGCGTGTTCCATTCGGGGGCGCCGGACAGCGCCGGGCTGGCGCAGACGAGCGAGGCGGGCTTGTCCGCGGGGGACCATGTCCTCCGCGTCACGGTCAACGACCCAGACGGCTTGTACGCCTCTGCCCTGGGCAGCTTCACCGTCAACGGCATCCCGACGGAGCCCGGCGTCTCGATAACCCCCGCGAACCCGGGGAGTGACGAAGACCTTCGCGTGAGCATCGACACGGCCTCCGTAGATCCCGAGGGCGATCCGGTTGGCTACTCCTACGCCTGGTACGTGGACGGCGTCCTCTCGGGCGCGAGCGCATCGGCCTCACTTCCCGCCTCGGCGACGGCGCACGGAGAGGTCTGGACGGCGTCCGTCAGCGCCAGCGACGGTGTTGCCACGAGCCCATCGGGGACGGCGTCGGTGACGATCGCCAACACGGCGCCGGATGCATCGGTGACGCTCACGCCGACCGTCCCCACGCGCGCCGACACGCT
>CAXNIN010000415.1:0-3162 GCA_964202365.1 Myxococcota bacterium
ATCGCGTACTGCGTCATCCCGTGGACACCCGACGAGACGGCGTTGGCCGTGGACAAGGTGCGGTACATCGGCGAGGGCGTGGCGGCGGTCGCGGCGGTCGACGAGGAGACCGCGAACGCGGCGTGCGCGGCGATCAAGGTCACCTACGAGGTGCTCCCCGCCGTGATCGAACCCGCGCAGGCCCTCGCGCCGGGCGCCCCGCTCGTGCACGAGCGCGACTGGAAGGGCCGGCCGTGGGAAAACAACGTCTGCAAAGAGGTCGACCTCTCCTTCGGCGACGTGGCGGAGGGCTTCGCGAATGCGGCCGCCGTCGCGGAAGATCGGTGGTTCTACGAGGGCTCCACGCACGCCCCGATCGAGCCGCACTGCGCGGTGGCCCAGTGGTCTTCCGACGGCCAGCTCACCGTGTGGAGCGCGTCGCAGGTCACCCACTACCTCCACCGCGAGCTCGCACGGGTTCTGGAGCTTCCCCCGGAGAAGATCCGCGTCGTGCAGCCGGTGCTCGGCGGCGCGTTCGGCGGCAAGTCCGAGCCGTTCGACCTCGAGTTCTGCGTCGCGGTCCTCGCGAAGAAGGCGGGTCGGCCGGTCAAGATCCTCTACACGCGCGAAGAGGTCTTCTACAGCCACCGCGGCCGGCACCCCGCCGAGATGGCGTTCAAGGTCGGCTGCGCGGCCGACGGCACGATCACGGCGGTGGAGTCCGACATCACGCTCGACGGCGGCGCGTACCACAGCTTCGGCCTGGTCACGAGCTACTACGCCGGGCAATTGCTCGCGGGGCCCACCGCCTTCGGGAGCTACCACTTCACGTCGCGCCGGGTGTACACCAACAAGCCGTGCTGCGGCCCGAAGCGCGGGCACGGGTCGGTGCAGCCGCGCTACGCCTTCGAGATGGCGCTCGACGAGGTGGCCGAGAAGCTCGGCATCGACACCATCGAGATCCGCCGCCGCAACGCGCTCAAGCCCGGCGACAAGACGGTCAACGGCCAGCTCGTGCCCTCGACGGACCTCGGCGCCTGCCTCGACGCCGTCTCTCGCGCCTCCGGCTGGGCCGAACGCAAGGGCAAGCTCGGCTACGGCCGCGGCCTCGGCGTGGCGTCGTCGATGTACATCTCGGGCACCGCCTACCCGGTGTACCCGAACGACATGCCCCAGTCCGGCGTGATGCTCCGCGGGGATCGAAGCGGGAAGATCACGGTGTTCTGCGGCGCCAACGACATCGGGCAGGGCAGCGACGGCATGCTCGCCTACATCGTGGCCGAGGAGACCGGCGTTCCGCCCGACGACATCCTCGTGGTCAGCGGCGACACCGATCTCGCCCCGGTCGACCTCGGCTCGTACTCCTCGCGCGTCACGTACATGTGCGGCATTGCCGCCCAGGAAGCGGGCCGTTCCATGCGCGAGCGCATGGTCGCCGCGGTCGCGGCGAAGCTCGCCATCCCGGTGGACCAGGTGGGTGTCGCGCTCGGCAGCTACTACGACCGTGCCGACACCGGCCGATACGTCGGCAGCCGCGAAGCGTTGGTGCTCGCGGAGAGCGCAGCGGGCGTCCCGCTCGTAGCCGCGGGCGGCTACCGCACGCGCAAGGTGGGCGGCGACTACCGCGGCGGCACCATCGGCGCCTCGCCGGCGTACTCCACCACCGCGCACGTGTGCGAGGTCGCGGTCGACCCCGAGACGGGCGTGGTGCGCGTCGAGAAGGTCTGGGCGGCCCACGATTGCGGGCGGGCGCTCAACCCCACGCTCGTCGAGGGGCAGATCGAGGGCAGCGTGTACATGGGCTACGCCGAGGCGATCATGGAGGCCCACACGTTCGACGAACGCGGGCTCCACAAGGCGCCGAACCTGCTCGACTACCGCATCCCCACGAGCAAGGAGGCGCCGGACTTCTTCGCCTCCATCGTGGAGACCATCGACCCCGGCGGGCCCTACGGCGCGAAGGAGGCGGGCGAGGGCCCGCTCCACCCCGTCATCCCCGCCATCGCCAACGCCATCTACGACGCCGTCGGCGTGCGCCTCCGTCGCATGCCGTTCACGCCCGAGCGTGTGCTCGCGGCGATCCGGGAGCGGGACACCGCGCTCCGCGGCGGTGTCGCATGACCGGGACGCACCGCCGCGCGGGAGAATTCCGATGCTGAGGATGGACCCCTTCGCCGTACGTACGGCCCGCACCTACGCGGAGGCGCGCGAGCTCTGGCTCACGAGCCCCGACCCCATGTACGTCGCCGGCGGCACCGATCTGCTGCCCAACCTCAAGCACAAGATCGTCCACCCGAAGACGGTCATCGCGCTCGACGTGCCCGGCGCCGTGCACGACCGCGGCGACACCGTCGTCATCGACGCCTCGGTGAAGATCTCCGCGGTCGCGACGCACCCGCTCGTGCGCGCCCTCCTGCCGCCGCTCGCTCAGGCCGCGAGCCTCATCGCCGGCCCGCAGATCCGCGCGATGGGCACGCTCGGCGGCAACGTCCTGCTCGACACCCGGTGCCTCTACTACAACCAGTCCGAATTCTGGCGGAACGCGCTCGGCTACTGCCTCAAGGCGGAGGGCACCTGGTGCCACGTCGTGGGCGGCCCGAAGACGTGCGTGGCGGCCCAGTCCTCCGACTCCGTGCCCGTGCTCCTCGCGCTCGACGCCACGCTCGACCTGCTCGGCCCCGACGGCGCCCGTACGCTCGCCATCCGTGATCTGTACCGGTTCAACGGCATGGATCACCTCGCCATCCAGAAGGGCGAGCTCCTCACGGCCATCACCGTGAAGAAGCCCGGCGCCGGCTTTCGGGGCAGCTATCAGAAGCTCCGCACGCGCGACTCCATCGACTACCCGCAGCTCGGCGTGGCGATCACGGGCACGTGGGCGGGGAACGTCCCGACGGCGCTCGAGATCGTGATCGGCGCGGCGAACCCGCAGCCGAAGCCGGTGCGCGGGCTCGAGGCGTTCCTCGGCGCCCCGATGGACGACGCCGCGGCCACCGCGGTCTCCGACGCCGTCTACAAGCAGACGCGCCCCCAGGGCAGCGTGCACGGCGACGTGCCGTGGCGCCGGCAGATGGCGGCGGTCTACACGCGGCGCGGGCTGCTCGCGCTGGCCGCGCAGGGCTGAAGGGCCGGCCGCGGGCGGCGGCAGCGTCACGAGACGGCCCCTCTCCGACGCGGCTCCCC
>CAXNIN010000416.1:0-3147 GCA_964202365.1 Myxococcota bacterium
CCGTCCTCCCGCTAGATCTTGATTTCCCGACCCGTGATATCCTCGAGCGGGTCGGTGATGCCGTTGGCCGCGGCGACCCCACGCATGTCGACGCCGGCAGCCTGTGCGATCTGGGAGAGCGTCTGACCGCTCCCCACCAGCATGATGGAGCCAGAGGCCCACCCGCTGCCGCCCGCACCGGCCTGGAACTTGACACCGTTGTTGGCTTCTTCCGGCGGCGTCCATTCCTTGAGCTTCAAGGAGCAGCGGGCGCGGATCGCGTCGCCGCGGCTGGAAAACATCAGGTAGGTGACGTTGATCGACTCGATGACGCACTTCAGCGTGAAGGCGCCCCACGTGAAGAGCAGCGCGTGCGGACGCGTCTTGCCGAGCTCGGCTTCCTCGCCGGCCTTCGGCTTGGCGTCAGAGTTCGTGAGCGCGAGAAGGCCGTTGACCCACGAGGTCTGCACGTTCGAGCCGCCGTCGCTGGTGGTGTCGAACAGGAGGTCGAAGCTCGCCGTCATCGGCGCGCCCTTCTGGAACTGCAGCGGGTTGACCGCCAGCCCCTGAGTCTTGGACTCCTCCCACGTCAGCGACTTGCTGACCTGGAACTCCTTCGGGTTGTACTGGACCGTGAACTTCTTGCCGCCGTCGTCGAGGCTCTCGAAGTAGGCCTTGTCACCACCAGACTGATCCATCGTGGTCCTCCAACCGCCTCATCCGGCGGAGCTCCATTTCCCGCGAAACCACCTCGAGCACTTCGCGCCCGAGCGACTCGATGTCCTGCTTGTCGCGCTTCTCGCCCGTCTCCTGGGACGCGCCGACCGGCCCCTGGCCTTCGGCCCGCGCCCCCGGCGAGTCTTCGGCGAGCCGAACCTGCCGCTTGGCCTCCAGCAGCCGCCCTTCCATCTCCGCGAGGTGGATGAGGCCCTGGAGTTTCTTGACCAGCTTCGTGATGCGCTCGTCTCCGGCGCTCGCCCCCATCGCGCGCGCCGTGGCGCCGACGCCGCGCCCGCCGCCGCGGTTGACGCGGGTGGTGCTGGCGACCGGCTTCACGTACTGGCCGCGAATGACGGTGGCGGACGGCGTCTCGAGGCGCGACGCCCGGGTGGCTTCGACCGCGGCGGCCTGCTCCCGGCGAACTTCCGTGCGAATCTGCTCGATGACCTGAACCACCGGCGCTTGGCGGGCGAGCGCGGTGTCGCGGACGCCTTCGGCGCGCGCGTAGATCACCCGGACGATCTCTTCGGCCGTCGTCGCCTTGGCGAGCGCCTCGAAGAGGCCGCCCGGCGCGCCGACCATCGGCCGTCCGTCGGACCGTGCGGCCCAGCCGGGCGCGGCCGCGCCGGGCTCGCCCGACGCGACGTTCTGGAGGCGGTCTTCGAGCGACGCGCGGCGCGCGCGGCCCGGAGCGGCGGCGCGACCGGCGGGAGACGCAGCGTCGGACTCGGTGAGCGCGTCTTCGGCGGCGCGGCCCGGTGCCATCGGAGTAGGCAGCGCCATCGCGCCGGCGGAGGCCGACGCCGAAACACGGCGCGGACGGTCGCGGCGCGGAGGGGTCGCGGCTTCGGCGGTGGCAGCGATGGCGCGGCGCGCGGCGCCCCGTGCCGCGGGTGCTTCGGACGCGGACTCCTCGGCGGGAGCGGCGCCGAGAACGGGGTCCGCCGAGCGGAGCGCGCCGCGGTAAGCGGTCGCGTCCGCCACGCCGACCCGGGCAGCGGCCCAGGCGGCGGCGGTGCGGCGCGCCGGAGCGGGCGGCGCCACGAGGGCGTCGGTCGCGGCGTCGACAGGCACGACGAAGGGCTGCGCGAACGCGGCGCCCACCGTGGAAGCAAGGCGCGCGTTCGACGGCGCGCGCGGCGCGGCGCCGCTCCGGCCCGCGGCGGCCGACTCGGCGCGCCCCGCGAGTGGGTTCACGCCAGGCGCGAGCCCGAGCGCGGCGGCTTCCGCCGGCGAGGCCACGATCGCCACGAGGCGACCGGCCTCGGTGCGCAGGAGGCGGGCTCCGGGCACGCGCGCCGCGGCGCGCGCGCTCATGAAGACGCCTCCGGGCGCGGACACCGCGCTCGAGGGGGCGACGGACTCGGCGCGGTACGCGCGCGTCGCCGGCGAACGACGAGCGGCGCGGCCGCCGCGGGCCGGCTCGGCGGGTCGGCCGCGCGCGGCGGGAGCGTCGGCGGACTCGACGCTGGCGGCGCGAGCGGCGGCGGGCTGCGCCCACGCGAGCGGACCGCTGCGCGTGAAGCGCGGAGCCGACGATGTCGGCGCGGCGCTGGTGGTGTCCGCGAGCGCGTTCGCGGCCGAGGCCGCGAGGAGCGGCGCCGCGAACACCCGGTCGGCGGCGGCGTTGGTGGCGCGCGCGGGCCGCGCAGCCTCGCGGGCGACAACGCCGGCGCGCGCGGCAACACGTTCGGCGGGCGCGACACGCGGCTGAAGGCCCGGCTCGGCGGGGAGGTCGACGCGCGCCGAGGCGTGGGCGAGCGCGGCAAAGCGAGGCAGGAAGAACGAAGCCGTCGCGGCCGCCTGCGCGGTGGGCGCGGGGGCGGCGCCGGGCGCAGCCAACTGCGCGGCACCGACGGGAGCCGCCGCGACCGGCGCGCGCGCGCCGGAGCGGGACGCGGCGTGGAGGACGCCCGAGGGACGCCCTTCAGCGGGGCTCGCGACGACGTTCGAGGCCGCGGCGGCGTCCGACGCGAGCACAGCCGGGCTGGCCGTGCGGAGCGCGCTCGGCGCGAGAGTCCGCGCGGACGAGATTACCGAGGCCGGGCGTGTCCAGCGCGCGGGAGCGGCGGACGGAGCGTCCGGCGCAGGGGAGACGGGGGCGCGCGCAGAGGCGCGGTCCGCTGCGGACTGCGGGGTCGCGACGTACGCGCGCGCCGGGACGTATCTGCCCTCGGCGCTGCGAACCGCCGCAACGGGCGACACCAAGGCGGACCGGGAGCCCGGCGCGCGGGCCACGGGCGAGGCCGACAGCGCCGCCGGAGACGCGGACAACGCCGCCGCGGTGGACTCGGCTGGCGGCAACGCCAGCGACGCGAGGACGCGATCGGGCGTGGCGCGCACCGGGTGGGGGATGACCGAGCGCCCCTGGAGCTCGCCCGACTCGACACGGGCCGCGGCGTGCGCGGTGCCCGCGGCGCGCGCCGCGGTGAAGGGCGGGAGCGCGGA
>CAXNIN010000417.1:0-3136 GCA_964202365.1 Myxococcota bacterium
GAAGTCCGCGAAGGGATCTTCCTCTTCCGGAGCCGGAGGGGGCTCCGGCGCGGGCGCGGGCGCGGCGGCGGCGCGGGCGCGCTCGCGGAGGGCGGTGATCTTCATGACCACCTCCTCGTTCAGCGGGTTCTCGGAGAGGGCCTCGCGCCAGGCGAGCAGCGCGCCCGGGAGGTCGCCGCGCTCCGCGAGGGCGTCTCCACGCGCCTCGGCGCTCACGACGGTCGGCGGCGCGACCGGCGCGGGCGCGGGCGGCTCGACGGCAACGGGCGCGTCGGCGGGCGCCCCTCCGAGAAGCACGATGCGGTCGTGCACGGCAGTGGTGTCCGCACCGGCACGCGGGAGGATGCGCGCCATGGTGCGGAGCGCGGCGTCGGTGGCGCCCCGCGTGGCGGCCAACTCGGCGGCGTGCGCGAGCAGAACCAGCGAGTCGGGAGCGTCGGCGAGGGCCTCACGCAGCGCGATCTCGGCGCGATCGTGGAAGCCGTACCGCGCGAACACCTCGGCGCGCACCACCGCCCGTGTCTCGGCGTCGCTCGTCGGCTCCGCACACGCGAGCTGCGTGATGCGACGCTCGGTGCGGCTCACATTCTGTTCGGCGAGGCCGAGCCGGGCCCGGATGTCGGCGTCGTCGGGCGCGAGCGCGCTCGCACGCCGCAGCGCGTCGGCCTCCACCGCGGGGTTCCCCATGTCCGCCGCGATCCGGGCGAGCTCGGACAACACCTTCACGGCCTTCTCGGGCTGGCCCACGCCTTCGAGCGAGCGCGCGAGCAACCCGAGGGTGCGCGGGTCGCGCGGGGCCTGCGAGAAGGCGAGCTGGAGGTGCACCAGGGCGCGTTTGTGCTCGCCGGCCTCTACGCGCGCGGCGGCCGCGTCGAGGAGCAGCGCGGCATCGTCCGGGCGCAACCGGAGCGCCATCTCCGCGATTCGCCCCACCTCGTCCGGCCTGCCGCGGCGACGGTATTCCTCGGCTACGTCCAAGTAGACGGCGGCGGCCCCCTGCGGGTTGCCGCTCGCCTCCAGGAGTTCTGCCACCTTGAGCCGGAGCACGGGCTCGCCCGGCGACAGATCGGCCACGCGACGCGCGGCCCGAGCGGCGTCCGCCGCGCGCCCGAGGCCGATCCAAAGGCGCATCGCCGTGTCGAAGTGCGTGCGGGCGTCGTTGCCGTAGCTCGAAGCCACGTAGCACTCGCCGAGCTCGAACTGCAGCGCGGGATCGTCCGGCTTCAGCGCCACGAGTTGCTTGAACACGGCGACGGCCGCGCGATGCGACCCCTCGCGCACGAGGCCCTCCGCCACCTCGCGGAGCTGCTTCTCGGCCTCCGCGGTGCGGCCGAGCTTCAGGTAGAGCTCGGCCACCTTCTGCCGGATGCGCCGATCGCGAGGATCGAGGCGGATGATCTGCGCGTACGACCGCAGCGCTCCCTCGAGGTTCCCGAGGTTCTGCTGCCGAATGGCGTCCTGTTCGAGCTGGTTCCGATCCATGGAGTCGAAGCTATCCGACCGGGGAGGTCGCGCCTTGCGGCGCGGGCGTCATCCCGGGCGGTTCTTGAGCCACTCGTCGATATACCGGGTGTGGAACGTGACGTCCCGGAAGGCGGGGTCCGCGAGGAGGAGCTTCTGCAGCGGAAGCGACGTGCGGATGCCTTCGACCACGTACTCGTCCATCGCGCCCAGGAGCTTGCGGACGGCGGACTCGCGGTCCGGCGCGTACACGATGAGCTTGGCGACGAGCGAGTCGTAGTAGGGCTGCACCATCGCGCCTTCGTGCACGGCGCTGTCGACGCGCACGCCGGGGCCCCCCGGCGCGTGGTAGCCCACGATCCGCCCCGGCGAGGGCGTGAACTTCCAGGGATCTTCGGCGTTCACGCGCACTTCGATCGAGTGGCCGCGCAGGCGGATCTCGGACTGGGCGAACGGCATCGGCTCGCCGGCCGCGAGCCGGATTTGGAGCTGCACGAGGTCGATGCCGGTCACCATCTCGGTCACCGGGTGCTCCACCTGGATGCGCGGGTTCACCTCGAGGAAGAAGAACTCATCCCCTTCTACCAGGAACTCGCAGGTGCCCACGGTCACGTAGCCGGTGGACGCCACCAGGCGCGCCGCGGCGGCGCGGATGCGGTCCCGGAGGCCCTCGTCGAGGTTGGGCGCGGGCGCTTCCTCGATGATCTTCTGGTGGCGGCGCTGCATGGAGCAGTCGCGCTCGCCGATGTGCACCGCGGCGCCGTACCGGTCGCCCGCGAACTGCACCTCGATGTGCCGAGGGGCGCGGAGGAAACGCTCGAGGAACACCTCGCCGCTCCCGAAGGCCGCCTTCGCCTCGGCGCTCGTGACGACAAATACGCGGCGGAGCGTCTCCTCGTCCTCGACGATGCGCATGCCCTTGCCGCCGCCGCCCGCCGCGGCCTTGAGCATCAACGGGTAGCCCGCCTGACGCGCTACCTGAACGGCCTCCTCGAGCTCTTCGACCGCGCCGTGGCTGCCGGGGAGCAGGGGGAGTCCGGCGGCGCGCGCGGCGGCCTTCGCCGAGAGCTTGTCGCCGAACTGTCGAAGGTGTTCGGGCGAGGGCCCGATGAACGTCATGCCGTGCGCGTTCACCGCCTCGGCGAAGGTAGCGTTCTCCGCCAGGAACCCGTACCCCGGGTGCACGGCGTCCGCGCGGGTGATGTCCGCCGCGGAGATCACCGCGGGCAGCGAGAGGTACGATTGGCGCGCCGGAGCCGGGCCGATGCACACGCTCTCGTCCGCGAAGCGGACGTGGGCGGCTTGACGATCGGCTTCCGAGTACACGGCCACGGTGCGAATGCCCAGCTCGCGGCATGCGCGGATGACGCGCATCGCGATCTCGCCGCGGTTCGCGATGAGGATCTTGCGGAACACCGCGCTACCTCGCGGCCAGGCGGAACAGCTCCTGCCCGAACTGGACCGGCTGCGCGTTCTCGACGAGGATCTCGGTGACCACGCCGTCGACGTCGCTCTCGATCTGGTTCATCAGCTTCATCGCCTCGACGATGCAGACCACCTGGCCCTTGCGCACCGTGTCGCCGACGTTCACGTAGGAGGGCGCGTCCGGCGAAGGCGAACGGTAAAAGGTGCCGACGATGGGCGCCTTGATGACCTTGCCCTCCGCGGCGGCCTT
>CAXNIN010000418.1:0-3121 GCA_964202365.1 Myxococcota bacterium
GGCCCGGCGCCGAGGTCGGTGCGGATCGGCACCGCGCCGAAGATGGCGGTGAGCGCCTCGACCACGTTGGCGGCGGTCGCGCCTGCGAGCTTCGCCTGCACCGCCGCCACGAGATCGGCGCCGAGGGCCTCGGGGGCCTTGCCGCCCGCGGCGAACGCGGAGCACGCGGCCTCGGTGGCGGGGTCCACCACGGGGTGGCCGGCCGTCCGCACCAGGAAGATGTAGGTGGCGAGGGTGACGGGGAGGTTCGGGTCGGCGATGTTCACGGAGGCTCCGGGGAGACCCGCGTCTTATCCGGAGGGAGGCGCCCGTGCGGCCGGCCCCGCGCGCGTTAAACGCCGCGACGGAGGCGCCCCCATCGTGCGGTCCAGCATCCGGCTCGGGGCCGCCGTCGCCCTCGGCCTCTCCGTCGCCGCGATCGCGTGCACCCCCGCCCCCGGCGGGTCCGTCGCGCCCGACGCGCCCGCCCCGGCCGACCACGCGGATCTCGCCCTCGGCGCCCCCGCCGGCACGCTCGCCTGGCGCGGGCTCGACGCGCTCGCCACCGCCCGCATCACGCTCCCCGCCCCCACCGGCGCCAACGTGGTGGAGAGCTCGTTCCCGCTCCCCGGCCCGTGGGTGCAGGAGTCCCGCACGCTCGGGCGGCTCCGCGTCTACGCGCATCCGCTGCCGTTCCTCACCGACATGCCGCGGCCGAACTACGCGCCGCTCGGCGCGAAGCTCTACCGGGGCGGCACCGAGCTCCCCTTCGTGAACGACCCCGAAGATCTCCGCGGCGGGGGCTGGTTCGTCGAGAAGGGCCGCATCAAGGTGCTCGCGCTCGAGAGCCCCGAGCGGTGGCGGGACTCCGCCCGGCTCGACGTCCCCGAGCTGGGCGCGACGATCGCCGCGCGCACGTGGTCCGGATCGGGCGACGCCGCGGCCTTCGTGCGCACCGAGGTCACCGCGGGCGCCGTGACGCGCCCCGGAATCCAGATCCCCGCCGGGGGCGTCGTCACCTTCTCTGTTTCCATCCCGGCGGACGCCACGCTCGACTTCGGCGTGGTCCGCGCGCCGGCCCTCCTCCCCGGCGAAGGCGTCGGCGGCGCGCGGGTGACCGCGTTCATCGGCGACGACGAGATCGCCGACGCGCGCGCGGCGAGCGGTGAGCTCCCCGTCGACGAGGCCGTGCCGCTCGCGAAGTGGGCCGGAACCACGGTCGACCTCTCGTTCCGCGCGGACGCCGGCAACCCCGCGAACGTCGTCGTCACCGCACCCACGATCTCCGCGAAGACCGGGCGTTCACCCCGACACGTCATCGTCGTCGGCATCGACACGCTCCGCCAGGACGCCCTCGGGGTGTACGGCCACCCCGGCGGCACCTCGCCCGAGCTCGACGCATGGGCGCGCCAGGCCGTCGTCTTCACCGCGGCGTGGGCGCCCGCGCCGCGCACCCGGCCCTCGTTCCGCACGGCGCTCACGGGCCGCTACCCCCTCGCGGCCCAGGCGGCGCCCACCATCGCGGAGACGCTCGCGCCCCAGGGCTTCCGCACCGCGGGTGTCGTCGCCAACGTGCACCTCGTGCCGCGTTTCGGCTTCAACGATGGCTTCGAGCACTGGCACTACGAGAACGGCGCCACCGCCGAACAGCAGGTGGAGCGCGCCCTCGCGTGGCAGAGCGCCCACGCGAACGAGGATACCTTCCTCTTCCTGCACCTGATGGACCCCCACACCTTCTACGCGGCGCCCGCCCCGTACGGCGAGCGGTTCCAGAAGGGCCCGCGGCCCGCGTCGGTGCCGGAGATCTTCGACCGGTGGCACATCTACCGGCTCATGGAAGCGCCCACGTTCGGCGCGGCCGAGAAAGCCTGGATTCGCGCCGCGTACGACGGCGAGGTGGCCTATACGAGCGCCATCCTCTCGCGCTTCTTCGCCGCGGTGGAGTCCCTCCCCGGACGCACGGTCACCGCCGTCCACTCCGACCACGGCGAGGAGTTCTGGGAGCACGGCGCCTACGAGCACAACCACTCGTTGTACGAGGAGCTCGTGCGCGCGGTGCTCTGGTTCCGCGCGCCCGGCGGCCAGTCCGGCGCGCCCACGATCGACGCCCCCGTCGGCCTCCAGGACCTCGTCCCCACCCTCCTCGACCTCGTCGGCGCGACGCCCTCCCCCACCGACGGCCGATCCCTCGCCGCCTTCATCGACCCCGCGCGCGCCGCCGAGCGCCCCGCCCTCGCCGACGCTCTGCGGGCCCGCCCGCTCGTCATCGGGCACCTGATGTTCGAGAAGGAACGCTGGGCCGTGGTCTACCGGGGATGGAAGTACATCCTCCACACCGGCTCCGGCCAGGAAGAAGTGTACGACCTCGCAAACGATCGCGGCGAGACGACGGACCTCGTCGACCGCGCCCCGCCCGAGCGCCTCGCGTCCCTCCGCGCCGCGCTGGCCGAGGCCTCCGGGTGGCCGGTCCGGCCCGGGTGGCGGCTCCGCTTCGACGGCCCTCGCCGCCCCGTCGAGCTCGTCTTCGACGCCCCGATCGCGGACGCCGGCATCATCGACCCCGAGGCCGAGCGCACCACCCGCGCCAACCTCGAGTGGGGCGAGCGCCCGCAGGTCACCGTGTCCGAGGTCGGCACCGTCTCCGTGAGCCCCGACCGCCGAACGGTCCGCTTCCTTCCCGGGCCGCGCGCGCAGGGGCGTCGCATCTGGGTCGCGTGCGCCGATGTTTGCCCCGCGGGCACGGCGCGCATCGCCGACGGCGCCGAAGCGCCGCTCACGAGCGGCCTCGTCACGCTCGACAGCACCACGCTCGAGACCGCGCTCGGCACGTTGATCACCGTGCCGGCCGCCGACGAGGCCATCGCCGCGCCGGCGTCCGACGAGATGATGGCCCTCGAAGCGCTCGGCTACGTCGCGCCGGACTGACCGCGGCTACGGGCCGCGGGCCGCGATGCCGTCGAGGTAGCGTTCCACGAGCTCGTAGGACCACGGCTCCATCACCACGGCCTCGCGGGCCTGCGCATACGGGAGCGCGCGCACGAGGCAGCGGTTGGCGACGTGGGTGCGGCGGCCCCGGCCCACGGGGAAGCGGAGCAGCACGCTCGCGCGGAGGTTGGGCGCCACGCTCGGGTACAGGAGCGTC
>CAXNIN010000419.1:0-3108 GCA_964202365.1 Myxococcota bacterium
CTGCTGGCGTTGTTGGAGCCCTTCCGGGCGAAGCTCGCGCTCTCGTTCGGGCTCGTCGTCATCGCATCCGCCATCCCGGGCGCCCTGGTGTTCCTCATCCAGCGCGTGCTCGACGACGTGCTGATTCGTCGTGACGCGAACGCGCTGGCCATGCTCGCGCCCACCGTGGTGCTGCTGTACGCCCTCAACGGCGCCGTGAACGTGTCGCGCGGGCTCCTCACGCGCTCGATCTCCTGGCGTATCGTCACGGATTTGCGCCAGCGCGTGTTCGACGCGCTCCTCGCGCTCGACGTGGGGTGGCACCAGCGCACGCCCTCCGGCGAGCGCACCGCGCGGCTCGGCAGCGACATCAACAACCTCCAGTACGCGATGAGCGGCGTGGTCACCGCGGTCCAGAAGCCGCTGACCCTCTTGGTCCTCGTCGCGAGCGCGTTCTGGATGAACCCGACGCTCGCCGCCGTGGCGGTGGTGGCCTTGCCGCTCGTGGCCGTGCCGATCGACCGCTTCGGCAAGCGCCTCCGCGCGGCCGCGCGCACCACGCTCGACGGGGGCGCCGCGCTCGCGGCCACGGTGCAGGAGACGTTCTCGGGCATCCGGGTGGTGCAGGTGTTCGGCGGCGAGCGCGCCCGGAGCGCCGTGTTCGGCCGGCTCAACGAGGGCCACCACACCGCGCAACTGCAGGCCTTCACCGCGCAGCTCCTGCCGGGGCCGGTGGTGGAGCTGATCGCCGCGGTCGGCGTGGGCGCCACGATCTGGGTGGGTGGCGGGCAGGTGTTCCGCGGCGAGCTGGCGCCGGGGGAGCTCATCGCGTTTCTCGTGGCGCTCGGGCTCATGAACGAGCCGCTGAAGGGGCTCACCCTCATCCAGTCGTTGCTCCAGCGCGCGCTCGCCTCGGCCGAGGTCGTGTTCGCGCTGCTCGACACGCCGCCGGTCATCGTCGACGCCGGCCGGCTCGAAGCCGACCCTCCGCGGCGAATCGTGCTGTCCGGCGTGTCGTTCGACTACGGCGACGGCCCCGTGCTGCACGAGGTGGACCTCGTCGTGGAGGCAGGCCAGCGCGTGGCGATCGTGGGGGCGAGCGGGAGCGGAAAGACGACGCTCCTGTCCCTGCTCCCACGCCTGCGGGACCCCTCCGCGGGCGCCGTCACGTGGGACGGCGTCGACCTCCGCGCGCTCTCGCTCGCCTCCGTCCGGCGCCAGATCGCCGTCGTCACGCAGGAGCCCTTCCTCTTCGACGACACCGTCGCGGGCAACATCCGGTTCGGCCGGCCCGACGCCTCCGACGCCGACGTCGTCGCCGCGGCCACCGCCGCGAACGCCGTCACCTTCATCCGCGCCCTCCCGAGCGGCTACGACACGCGCATCGACGAGCTCGGGATGCGCCTGTCCGGCGGGCAGCGGCAGCGCATCTGCATCGCGCGGGCGCTCCTGCGGGGCGCGCCCGTGCTCCTGCTCGACGAAGCCACGTCCAACCTCGACGCCGAGAGCGAAGCGCTGGTGCAGGAAGCCCTGGAGCGCCTCATGGCGGGGCGCACCACGTTCGTCGTCGCGCATCGCCTCTCGACCGTCCGCGACGCCGATCTCATCGTGGTCTTCGCGGGTGGGCGCGTCGTGGAGCGCGGGACGCACGCCACACTCGTCGCCGCGGGCGGCGAATACGCGCGGCTCGTCGCGCGGCAGGGGTAGAGATGCCGTACACCGCATGGGCCTGGCGCGTGCGCACGGGCGACACGCTCGCGGACAAGCTCGCGCCGCCCGAGGCCGGGGGCGTGGCGCCGCGGGGCGCGCTCCCGGATGTCCCCGGGCGGCCGCCCGGCCTCGCGCTCCCGCCGCCGGGGACCACGCTGCGCGCCCCGTTCCCCGCCGACCACACGTTGCACGAGCCCGAGCCCCGCGGCCGCGCGCTCCACTTCTTCGCGAATCACGAACTGCTCGCGTTGGAGCTGCTCGCGCTCGCGCTCATCCGTTTCCCGGAAGCGCCCCCGGCGTTCCGACGCGGGATTGTCGGCATCCTCGCCGACGAGCAGCGGCACCTCGCCGGGTACCTCGGCCGCATGGAGACCGCGGGGGTGCGCTTCGGCGACCTTCCCGTGAACCGCTACTTCTGGGATGCCCTCGCCGGCGCGTCCCCCACGAGCCTCGTCGCCGGGCTCTCGCTCACGTTCGAGCAGGCCAACCTCGACTTCGCCGCGCACTACGCGGGCGCTTTCCGCCGGGTGGGCGACAACGCGACGGCCGCGGTGCTCGACGAGGTGCTCGCCGACGAGATCCGCCACGTGAAGCACGGGCTCGCGTGGTTCGAGAAGTGGCGCGACCCCTCCGTTTCGTGGTGGGACGCTTGGGTCGGCGCGCTGCCGCCGCCGCTCACGCCGGTGCGGGCCAAGGGCGCGCGGTTCTTCGTGGGGCCGCGCGAAGCCGCGGGGTTCGACGCCGAGACCATCGTGCGGCTCCTCGGCTACGGCGCGTCGAAGGGGCGCCCGCCGCGCGTGTTCAGCTTCCATCCGGAGGTCGAGGCCGAGGTCGCCGGGCTCCCGGCGACGCCCACCGGCGCGCGGGTGGCCCGCGATCTCGCTGGCGTGCTCGTGTTTCTGGCCGGCAAGGACGATCTCGTGCTCACGCCGCGCGCGCCCACGCCGGCCTTCCTCGCGGCCCTCGCCGACGCCGGCTTCGCGCTCCCCGAGGTGGTGGAGGGCGGCCCCGACGCGCTCGCCGGGCGGGAAGCCGTCGGGCGCCCCGTGGGCGAGCCGCGTCCGTGGGGCAGGAGCCCGCATGTCGCCGCGCGGTTCGCGGCGCTCGGAGCGCCGGCGTGGGACTCGGGCCACCGGGCGCTCTACGAGAAGCCGTGGTCCGTCGCGCGGCTCGCGGAGCGTCCCGATCTGTGTGACCCCGGCGTGGTCGGCGTTGTGTGCACCGACTGGGCGAGCGTGGTCGCCGTCGCGACGGAGGGGCACGTGCTCAAAGCGCCGCTCGGCACGGCGGGGCGCGGAATGCGGCGTTGGGCGGCGGATTCCGCGACGGAGGCCTGGGCCCGCGGCGTGCTCGCGGCGCAGGGCGCCCTCGTGGTGGAGCCGTGGCTCGAGAGAGTGCTCGATCTCAGCGTGCAGTTCG
>CAXNIN010000420.1:0-3089 GCA_964202365.1 Myxococcota bacterium
CAGCTTCTCCGTGTCACCGGCCGCGGGGCTCGTCGTGGCGGCGGGCGGCTACGCGGTGTTCTGCTACGACGACACCTGGTTCGCGACGCCCGCGGTGTGCGACTACACCTGGGGCGACGCCGCGTGGGGAGCCGGGTACCACGACACCACCTTCTACTTCGACCGCGACGAGGACTTCGTAACGGTGTACCTGGGCAGTTCGCTGATGGATCAGGTGTTCTGGCAGCTCGGCGCCGACACCGCGGGCGACAGTTGGCCACGCACCGCGCGCTACAGCATGGAGCTCGACCCGGCCTTCGCCGACCCGACGAGCAACGACGCCGCCGGCGCCTGGTGCCTCGCGGGCAGCGCCGACCGCTACTCGGGCGCGAGCTACAGCGGCTACCCCGACTACGGCACCCCGGGCGCCGAAAACGGCGACTGCCCCTGATGTAGCTTGGGAATCCGCGCGGGTGCGGGGGGCGTTGCGGGGGGCGCGCCCCCCGCCCCAACCCCTCGCAGACCTACTCGCAGGTGCGGAGGTCGGGCGTGTACAGGTCCGCGTCGGTCTCGACGACGTACCCGTCCGGCCAGACGATCTGCGCCACGTCCCACACCTTGTTGCGTTGGAGCGCGCGCGAGTAGCTCGCCTCGAGCACGCCATAGACGTAGATGTTCACCGTGGCCGTCGTATCGCCGAACCCGTTGGATTCGTAGTAGTGCACCTTCACCTCGTAGGTGTCCGCGGCCGGAAACTCGAGGTTGATGTTCTCGACGCCGGCCGAGCGCGCGTCGAGGTCGAGGGTGGGATTGTCGCCGCCGCCGAGCACGCCCCACTCGGGATTCGGGTTGCAGAAGTTGCAGTCGTACGGGTCGGTGAAGAACGCGCCGGCGGAGGTGAGGAGGTGCAGGTCGAGATCCGGGGCGTCTCCCCAGATCAACTCGACGTGGAGCTCCTCGACGGGGACAGCCGTGACCGTGTACACGTCGGGCGCGGACAGAATTCCATTGGTGTTCTCGACCTGCAGGGTCACCCGGTATTCGCCGGCGAGATCGAGCTGAACTTCGAGGTTCGTTCCCACCTCCAGCGCCGATACGTTGTCGTAGGGGCCGAGCACGGTCCAGTGGTAGGTGAGCGGCTCGTACCCGAGCGGGTCGTAGCTGTCGCTCGCGTCGAGCGTGATGCTGGTGCGCGGGGTTGCCGTGGCCGGACCGTTGATGAGGGCGACGGGGTACTCGAAGTCGCCGCCGCCGTTGCCGACGAGCGTGAGGGAGACCGTCGGCTCGTCCGGATCGTTTGTGGCGAGCTCGAGCGTGGCGTTGTCGCCGAGGTCGGACGTGGGCGAGTAGATCACGATCAGTTGGAGCGCCATGTCCGGCGCGAGCACGTACCCGGTGGGGTCGCTCACGAGCGAGAACGCGCCGCTCGAGGTCTGCGTGACGCCCTCGATGTAGAGGTCGTCGTCTCCGACGTTGGTGCACGTGAACCACAGCGTGCCGAAGCTGCCGGCGGGCACGGTGCCGTAGTCGAGCGCGAGCGGATCGCAGTCGATGTCCGGGGTGGGCGCGACGATGCCCTGGCCGGTCAGCGCGATGGCGATGTCCGGGGTGTCGGGGTCGTTCGAGGTGATGTTCAGCGTGGCCGCGTAGGTGAGGGGATCTTCCGGGAGGAAGGTGACCTGGAGCGGCCAGGAGCTGTTGTTGGGGATCTCCGCGGGCAGCTCGGCGGCCACGAAGGCGTTCGCGCCCTCGCCGGAGATCGTGACGGTGCCGATCTCGAGGACACCCTGGCCGGCGTTGATGACCTCGGCCTCAAGCGGTGCCGAGTACGACTCGACCACGCGGCCGAAGTCGAGCACCTCGGGTGAAACCACGATGTCAGGCTTCAAAGCCTTCAGTTCCGTGTCGCCATCGCAGGCGAGCAGGGTCAGGAGCAGGGGCAGCATGGCGTCTTCCTCTTTTCCAACATAGCCGGAGGCACTACGGCTATCCTGCCGTACGGTGATCCCGGAGTCGATGGATGGCGCTTCTCCTCGTCCTTCTCGGCGCCTGCAACGGCTGCGGGCCCCAGCTCCCGAACCCCACGGAGGACCCGCGGGTCGACACGTCGCCGCCGCCGGACGACAGCGGGCCCGACACGGAGACCGCCGAGACCGGCCCTCCGCCGCGCTGCGATCGCGAGGAGACGGAGCCCAACTCGCCCCCCGACGGCACGGAAGAGCTCGACCTCGAGCTGTGGGCGTGCGGTGAATTCCTTACCTACATCGACTACGATTCGTTCCGAGTCACGCCGACCCAGCCCGGCTGGCTCAAGATCCAGGTGGACGCCGCTTCGCGCGGCTCGCCCGCCAACCCCCAGCTCATCGTGAGCGGCGGCGGCGAGAGCGCCGAGCTCCTCGACGGGTACCTCACCACCGACCCGCTCCTCGTCTTCCCGGTGGACACCCTCGAGCCGTACACGCTCACCCTCGGCGAGACGAACTTCCTCTACGGCGAAGACTACAGTTGGTTCATGCTGGCTTCCCTGTCGAAGGAGCCGGTGGAGTGGGACGCCGAGGAGGCCGAGCCGAACAACGGGTTCGCGTCGGCGGCGCCGTTCACGCTCGGCCACACCGTGCTCGGGGCGGTGTCGAGCGCGAGCGACCTGGACTGGTACAAGCTCACGACGGCGTCGGAGGGCGAGCAGACCCTCACGTTCACCGTGAACGCCTTCAAGGAAGGTTCGGCCGCGAACCTCGTGCTCGTCCTCTACGCGTCCGACGGCGCCACCGTGCTTCGCGAAGAGACGACGGGCCCCATCGCCTACGACCGCGACCCGTACTTCACCACGAAGATCACGGGCGTGCAGGATCTCTACCTGCTGGCCCGCACCGAGGACGGGCGCGGTAGCCGGTTCCACTGGTACACCCTCACAATCGAGAGCTCGGCCGCGGCCGAGTGACGCTGCGCTTCCAAGATGGAGGAGACATGAACACCCGCCCTTTGGCGCTCCTGGCCGCCCTCGGCCTGCTCGCCGGATGTCCGGCCGAGGACAAGGACAACGGCACGGACGACACCGCGATCGGGACGGACACGGACGGCGACACCGCCGACACCGACTCCGGCCCCTG
>CAXNIN010000421.1:0-3086 GCA_964202365.1 Myxococcota bacterium
GCCGGCGCCTTCCGCGCCGAGGCGTGGGCCGCGCGGGCGCGCGCCGTGGCCGGCGAGACCGTGCTCCCCGCCACCATCGACCGCGCAATCACCTACGCCGACGAGCGCGGCATGCCCCTGCTCGCGGCGGACCTGCTCGCGTGCCGCGCCGTCGTCACCGGCGCGCCCGACGACCTCCTGCACGCCATCGACCGGCTCGCCGAGGCGCCGCTCGCCCGCGGCCGCGCGCGGGTGCTCCGCGCGGAGCTCGGCGGCGCCGCGGACCTCGACGCCGCGCTCACCGAGCTCGCGAGCGACGGGCCCTGGACCGCGCGGGCGCTAAGGGCGCTGGGGCGTGCGCGGGGGGACGCGCGATTGCTCGAAGAGGCTGAGGAGCGGGCGCGGGGCTGGGGGTAGGGAGGGCGGGGGGGCGGGGGGCGCGCGCGCCTGCCGCGGCCACAAACAGCGATCGTCCGGTCCGAAGTCGTTCTGTGGCCGCGTGGCGGCCACGGATCGGGGATCGTCCGGTACGAAGTCGTTCTGTGGCCGCGTGGCCGCGCGCCGCGCACGTCGATGCCCCCCCCGGTTCCGCGCTGGCCCCAGAAGCGCGCCCCCCGCCGTCTCGGCTTGCCGTCGGCCCCCGGACGCCGGGAGGGGGAACCCCATCGGGAACGCAGCGCGTGCCCCGCGCGCCTCGACGCGATAGGACCGGCGGCCTCGCGAGGCCCGCTTGAAGTACCGCGTGACCCTGCTCAAGGGCGATGGCATCGGTCCCGAAGTGACCGGCGCCACCTGCCGCATCCTCGCCGCCGCCGGCGCCCCCATCGAATGGGAGGAAGCGCCCGCCGGCGGAGACGCCATGGAGCAGTTCGGCGTCCCGATGCCGGAGGGCACCCTCCAGAGCATCCGCAACAACCGGCTCGGCCTCAAGGGCCCGCTGATGACGCCCAAGGGCGGCGGATTCCGCTCGGCGAACGTCACGTTGCGCCAGGAGCTCGACCTCTTCGTGGGCCTTCGCCCCGTCAAGGCGCTCCCGAACGTGCCCGGCGCGTTTCCCGGGCTCGATCTCGTGCTCTTCCGCGAGAACACGGAAGACCTCTACGCGGGCATCGAGCACGAGGTGACGCCCGGCACGGTGGTGTCGCTCAAGACCTCCACCACGAAGGCCGGCGAGCGCATCAGCCGCTGGGCCTTCGAGTACATGCGCTACCGCGGCCGCCGCACGATTCACTGCTGCCACAAGGCGCCGATCAACCCCCTCGCCGACGGCGCGTTCCTCGCCGCTTTCCGCGACGTGGGCATCGAGTACCCCTTCATCGAGCAGCTCGACATCGGCGTGGACACCCTCTCGCTCCTGCTGCCGCTCGACCCCACGCGGTTCGACGTGCTCCTGCTCCAGAACCTCTACGGCGACATCCTGTCCGACCTCTGCGCGGGCCTCGCCGGCGGCCTCGGGGTGGTGCCGGGCGCCAACATCGGCTCGAAGGCCGCGGTGTTCGAGGCGGTGCACGGCACGGCCCCCGACATCGCCGGCAAGGGCCTCGCCAACCCGCTCGCCGTGCTGCTCTCGGGGCTCATGCTCCTGGAGCACGTGGGCGAGTGGAAGATCGCCACCCGCATCGAGCGCGCCGTGTGGGACGTGCTCGCCGCCGGCAAGCACATCACCGGCGACCTCGGCGGCAAGGCCGGCACCGCCGAGTTCACCGAAGCCGTCATCGACGCCCTCTGAGAGGTTGCCATGCCCTACGAAGTGACCCTCATCCCCGGTGACGGCATCGGCCCCCAGGTGGCCGACGTCATGCGCGACATCGTCGCCACCCTCGGCGTGGACGTGCGTTGGGACGTGCCCGCCCAGGGCGACCTCGACGCCATCGTCGCCTCCTCGAAGCGCACGGGCGTTGTGGTGAAGGGCAAGATCGTCTCGCCGGCCGTCGGCGGGAAGATGCCGCTCACCCTTCAATTCCGAAAGCGCCTCGGCGTGCACGCCATCGTGCGCCACGTGGAGCACCTCCCCGGCCTCCCCGCCCGCGCGCCCGGCACGAACATCGTGGTCGTGCGCGAAGCAAGCGAGGACATCTACTCGGGCTTCGAGCACGAGAGCACCCACGGCGTGTTCGAGTCCGTGAAGGTGACCACGCGCGCCGCGTGCGAGCGCATCGCGACGTTCGCGTTCGAGTACGCCCTGCGCAACGGCCGCAAGCGGGTCACCACGGTGCACAAGGCCAACATCCTCAAGAAGGCCGACGGCATGTTCCTCGCCGTCAGCAAGGAAGTCGCGGCCCGCTACCCCGACATCGCGCACGACGACATCATCGTCGACGCCCTGTGCATGCGGCTCGTGCGCCGCCCCAGCGACTTCGACGTTCTGTTGTGTGGCAACCTCTTCGGTGACATCGTCAGCGATTGTGCCGCGGGCATGGCCGGGGGTGTCACCGTTGCGTGCGGAACCTGCTACGCGCCCGGTGTAACCGTGTTCGAGAACCCGCACGGCACCAGCGTGGAAGTGGTGGGGCCCGACGGTGCCAACCCCTACCCGATGCTCGGGATGGCGGTCGACCTGTTGCGCCACCTCGGCGAGCACGAGGCCTCCGCGCGGCTCCGGGCGGCGTGCATCTCCGCGCTCGAGTCGGGGCTCCACACGTTGGACATGGGCGGCAAGGCCCACACGTCCGAGGTACACGCGGCGGTGAAGGCCGCGATCGGGCTGTCCGCGTAACAGGCGTCGGGCGGCGGCCTCTCGGTGGTGCAGGGGCGTCGCGAGCCGCGGGCGGCGGCGGCGGCCCTGGCTTGCGACGTTCCCCGCTCGCCGGGAGGCCCGCGCCACCGTCCAACCGGCGCGTGACCAACCCGTGCCCCGGGTTGCCGCCCCGCTCGAAGGCGCACGGGCGCGCATCCTGCGCAAAATTTTCGGTGTGGCTTGCGCTTCCGCGCGACTTCGGCGCATCCTTCCTGAGCGGCCGACGAACGGCCGCGCCCTGGCCCCGGAGAGGATGATGCGAATTGCCCCCCCCCGCGTACTCCTCGCCCTGATCGTCGGTAGCGCCCCGATGTCGGCCTTCGCGGCGTGCCCCAGCCCGTTCGGGACCACCTGCGCGGTCGGCGGCACG
>CAXNIN010000422.1:0-3071 GCA_964202365.1 Myxococcota bacterium
ACGTCGTGGATGCCGGTGTCGACCCCGGCCCGATCCTCGCGCAGGGCACCGTGCCCGTGCTCGACGCGGACACCGAAGAAACGCTCGGGGCGCGCATCCTCACCGTGGAGCACCGCCTGTACCCGATGGCGCTGCGCTGGGCGGCCGAAGGCCGCATCACGCTCGACGGCCGCCGCGCGCGCGTAGCGCTGGCGCCGGGCGAAGCGCGCTGGATCAGCGGGTAGAAGGCAGGCAGTTGAGGCGCGCGGCCCGCCATCACGGGGCGCCGGGGCGGCGCGCGCCGGGCCGACGGCCGATCGCGCCTTCGCTTGGAAAGCGACGCGCAAGGCGCTGAACGCAGCGGCCGGGAGGGTGCGGCGGCCGATTGCGTCACATGTCCGCGGCGCCCGTTCGCGCGGCCGACCGCGCCGCGGCTCGGGGCGGCGAGCGACGCCGACGCCGCGGCCCCCGGAGCGCCCGGAGCGCCCGGAGCGCCCGGAGCGCCCGGAGCATCGCGCGCGGCGGCGGCCACCCCGCCCTGTGGCGCAGCGAATCGTGACGACATTTACGTTTGTTTTCTCCTTTCAGGGGGCATGGTGCCTGCCTATGCCCCCGAAAATGAGACACGGCGCCTGCCATGCCCCCTCAAAGGAGACAAACGAGACCCTCCGTGTCCGCCAAACGGGCCCCCGGCTCCCCGGCGCCGCGCCAGAGGTCGACCTGCTAGCGGAAAACGGAGGATGGTCCGTGGTCCATATCGTCGTCTTGCGTGCGCACACGGACGCCCGTCTCCTTTTTGACCACATAGCCCCCGCCCTGTCTCCTTTTGGGGGGCTTGGTGCCCACGGAGGCCACGGCCGGCCGCCCCGACCGCTCCCACGCACCATCCCAACCCGCACGGTTAGACCTGCACGCTGCTCCCACTCCTGACTTTGCTCGCGTGCAGCCTGCCCAAAGGCGCGGACACCGGCGCAGCCGCAGCCGCAGCCGCAGCCGCCGACACCACGGCCGACACCGCCGACACCGACACCGACACCGACACCGACACCGACACCGACACCACGGCCGACACCGACGACACTGACGACACCGTGGACACCGGCGGCCCCTGCCCGCCCGGCATGGCCCTGGCCGGCGAGGCCTGCGTGGATCGCTGGGAAGCGCACCTCGTCGATCGGTCACCCTTCGAGGTGCCCGTGAGCGGCACGGCGGCCACGGCCGCGGGCATGGTGCCCCAGGGCTACATCTCGGGCGACGTCGCCGCCGCGGCCTGCGCCGCCGCCGGCAAGCGCCTCTGCTCGGCGGACGAGTGGATGCGCGCGTGCGCCGGCCCGGACGGAACCACCTGGCCGTACGGCGACGCCTACGACGCCGCCGCCTACAACGACAGCTACGCCGGGGGGCACCCTGTGGTGGACTACTTCGGCACCGCGGACGGCGTGTGGGACAGCGTGCACCTCAACGACGCCGGCATCAACCAGCAGGCCGGCACGGTAGACCCCACGGGCGCGAAGCCCGGGTGCGTGTCGGCGGACGGCATCTTCGACCTCCACGGCAACCTCCACGAATGGGTGGCGGACACGGAGGGTACGTTCAAGGGTGATTTCTACGCGGACGGTGCCCTGAACGGCGCGGGGTGCGGCTACACGAGCACGGCCCACGATACCGCCTGGCACGACTACTCCACCGGGTTCCGCTGCTGCGCGGCCCCCCGGTAGCGCGACCCTATCGCCGCGGGCACCGACGCCACGTCCTGGCTCGCGACGCGCCCCGCCCACCGGGAGGGCGAAGCACGCGGCTGCCGGCGTTTTACCGCTTGAAGTCGGGGAGCGCCTGCTTCGGGACGTAGTCGTTCGTGTAGTAGGCGCCGCCCTCGGCCGGGCGGAACGGCGAGTCGCGACGGGAGTACACTTCGTCGCGGATGAACGCCGCGAGGAGCTGCCGGCCGGGCAGGCCCTGGCGCAGCCACCGCTCGCGGATGCGGCGAAAGACGACCTCTTCGTCGTCCTTCTCGCCGTTCACCAGCTTGCGCATGGTGGCGTCCAGGTACGGCGCCGTGGAGGCGTCGTAGGTGACCTGGGCTTCTTCGAACACGTCTGCGAGCCAGTCGAGGTAGGCGGCGTGCATAAAATCCTCGCGGCGCGAGCCTATCGCGTCGTCACAACCACGGCGAGCGCGGGTTCCAGTCGAAGCGCGCGAGGCCGTAGCGCTCGATCATCGCGGTGAGCTTGTCGGCGTAGCGGGGGTCGGTGGCGTAGGTGCCCTGGAGCGCCTGGGCGTACCGGGCCAGATCCTCGTTGACGGCGCGCGCCCGCGCGTACTGGCGGCCGTTCGCGAGGATGCGGGCGTGGTCGGCGAGGGCCTCGTCGACGTGGGTGTAGGCGCGGAAGTGCGCCGTGCGAATCTTGCGCTTGCCGCCACGGTATTCGACGACACGCCGCTTGGTGCTGCCGGCGGGGCCCTCGCCCTTGAGCCCGAAGAGGTTGAACCCCGGCGCGGACTTGCCCCAGCTGCTCTCGAGGATGGCCTGCGCGATGGTGACGGAGGCCGGCACGCCGTGCGCCCAGTCCGACCACACGGCCCCCCGCGCGATGCTCGCCACGAAGTCGCGCCGGAAGCCGGTCTTGAGCGCGGCGTCGCCGAGGGCCACGCCGGTGCGGAGGTCGAGGGCCTCGCGGGCGAGGGCGTCGCGGGTGTCGGTTTCCAGCGGATCCGCGGCGTTGGAGCGTCGGGCGTGGAGTTCGTGCAGCAAAGCGTCGAGATTCGTCAATGCTGCGTTCGCGTCGGTCGCGGCGAGGGCCGCGGCGCGGTCCAAACGGGTACGAACGAGCGCTCCGGGGCCCCGCTGGGACATCCCGGCCACCCCCACCTCGTGGGGCGAAGCCTGGGGGATGTCGTGAATCATCCAGGTAGAAAGCAGGACGATTCCGATGAGGGCGCGGAGAGGCTTCAGCGGGGCTCCAGGTGGGAAGCCGGAGGGTAATCGAAGTGGCGGCCGCGGGAAAGATTTGACACGTCAATAGTAAGGTTCGAACCGGCATCATCCTGGGGCGCTACGAGGGCGACCGGGCGCCCGCCCGCCGCGGCGTTCG
>CAXNIN010000423.1:0-3065 GCA_964202365.1 Myxococcota bacterium
GTCTGCGCCTCGGCCTCTCCTACGCGTGGCTCGGCGACCGGCTCCAGGCCGAGTCCGCCGTGGAGCGCGCCCGCCGCGCCCGCCTCGACGCCGGCGAGCGCGGCGGCGCCGCCGAGGCCGCAGGGTGGCTCGGTTGGCTCCTCGTGGAGCGGGGCGACGCCGCCACGGCCGGCCTGCTCGGGCAGGAGTCGCTCGTGGTGGCGCGCAGGCTGAACCAGCAGGAATCGCGCAGCCTCTCGCTCACCGTGCTTCTTTCGGTCGCGACGGCGCGCCAGGACGCCGCCGCCGCGTGGCGCGCCCTCGAAGAGCACGCCTCCGCGGTGCGCGGCGGGCCGGGGGCCTTCCCGGTGGCCGCGGCCCGGTGGTGGCGCTACCAGGGCCAGCCCGGGCGCGCGCTCGACGCGCTCGAAGCCGCTCCGAACGCCGGTTACTTCGCGGTGGAGGCGACCATCGAGCGCGCCCGCGCACGGCTCGCCCGCCAGGAGCGCAACACCGCCCTCGGCCTGATTGACGCCGCGCGAACCTCCGCGATCGCCCAGGGTTTTCGCGAGCTCGACCTCTACGCGCGGCTGCTGCGCACGCAGATCGAGCCGGTGTCCGCCGCCGCGTGGGAGCTCCTCGTGGAGGAGGCCACGGCCTCGCCCAGGGTAGAGCTCTTCTTGTGGGTGGTCGCGCTCGACGGCGACCGCCGCGCCCACTACGGAGATATTACCGGTGCGCGGAGGCGTTTCCTGGAACTCGCGGCGCGCGCGGCGGAGCACGGCCACCGCCCGTTCGGCAACGCGGCCGCCGAGGCGCTCGGCGGTCTCTGAAGCGAAGGCGGGGGCCGGGGGCGCGGGCCTCTCGATGGCGAGAGGGCGGTCGCGAGCCAACCGGGGCGCCGGAATCTTCGTGTCGGGCACCGCCGCCGTCTCGGCTTGCCGTCGGTCCACCCGGGCCGGGAGGGGAGACCCCTACTTCACCGACCCGGGCACCTGGAACACCCTCTCCTCTTCGAGGAGGAAGCCCGAAAGCGGGTTTCCATACACGCACCCGCTGTCGAGCCCCACCGACCCGGGGTGCACCTGGAGCCCGCGCACGGCGTCGTGACCGTAAAACACGCGATCCGGTCCTTTCCAGAGCTTGAACCAGAAGGGATTGGCGTGGTCGAGATCGTCCGGCCAGCGGCGCATCGTGATGGCCATGGCGCGCGTGGTGCCGAGCACGCCTTCTTCGGGGTGGAGCCCGGCGTGCACCGCCACCCAGCCGGGGCCGTACAAAAAGAGCGGGAGCGCGGCTGTCCACCGGCGAGCTTCGTTCGGCAAGGCGCGCGCGGCGCGGTGGTGGGCGGAGTCGCCGGGGGTGTCCCACACGTCGAGCAGGCGCGCGTCGTGGTTGCCGAGCACGGCTTCGGCACGATGCTCCCGGATGATGTCCCAGACACCGCGCGGATCGGGGCCCTTGGCGAACAGATCCCCGACGAGGATGAGCCGGTCGGGCCGCGCCTCCGCGAGGAGCGCCCGAAGCGGGCCCGAGCAGCCGTGAACGTCGCCGACGAAGAGGGTGCGCACGCTCCGGCCTTAACGCCTTCCCTACCGATACCCCTCGGCCTGGAGCGTGAACAGGCGCGCATACCGCCCGTTCGCCGCCAGCAGTTCGGCGTGGGTGCCCCGCTCGGTGATGCGGCCGCGGTCGAGCACCGCGATCTGATCGGCGCGGCGCACGGTGGAGAACCGGTGCGAGATGAGGATGGCCATCTGCCCCTTCGCGGTCTCCTGGAACTGCTCGAACACCTGGGCTTCGGCCTCGGCGTCCATCGCCGCGGTGGGCTCGTCGAGCACGACGAGATCGGCGCCGGTACGCATGAACGCGCGGGAGAGCGCAACTTTCTGCCACTGGCCGCCCGAGAGCTCGCGGCCCCCGCCGAACCAGCGCCCGAGCCGGGTGCGCAGGCCTTCCGGGAAGGTTTGGAGGAAGGCCCACGCCTGGCCGCGCTCGGCGGCGCCGCGCTGACGGTCTTCGTCCTGGATGCCGGCCACGTCGCCGGTGCCGATGTTCTCCCCCGCCGAGAGCTGGTACTTCACGAAGTCCTGGAAGATCACGCCGATACGGGCCCGGAGCACGTCGACGTCCCACTCGCGGAGATCGCGGCCGTCGAGCAGGATGCGCCCGCCGGCGGGCTCGTACAGCCGCGTGACGAGCTTGATCAGCGTCGTCTTGCCTGATCCGTTCTCGCCGACGATGGCGAGCTTCTCGCCGGGCCGAACGTGGAGCCAGACGTCGTGGAGCGCGGGGGTGTCGCCCCCCGGGTAGGTGAAGGAGAGGGCCTCGATGCGGAGGCCGTCGGCGGGATCGGGGCCGGTGCGCGCGGTGCCGCCCGGGGGGGTGACCGGCAGCTCGAGGAAGCTGTAGAGATTGTTCAGGTAGAGGCTGTCTTCGTACATGCCGCCGATGGCGGAGAGGCTCGCGCCGAGCGCGGACTGCCCCTGCTTGAAGAGGAGCAGGTACATGGTCATCTCGCCGAGCGTGATGCGGCCGGCGGCGGTGGAGATGACAATCCAGGCGTAGGCGCCGTAGAACGCGGCGGTGCTCGCCGTGCCGAAGAGGAAGCCGACGAGGCCGCGGCGGAGGGTGAGCCCGCGGTCGGCGTCGTAGAGGGTGTGGAAGATGCGCTCGTACCGCGCGAGGAAGAATGGGCCGAGCCCGTAGAGCTTGACCTCCTTCGCGTAGTCCTCGCGGGCGAGCACGGTCTCGTACCAGGCCTGCTCGCGGCTCTCGGGCGTGCGCCACGAGAAGAGCCGGAACGCCTCGCCCGAATACTTCGCCTCGGCCCACACCGCGGGGAGCGCCGCGATCACGAGAATGAGGACGGCGAGCGGAGAGAACGGCACGAGGAGCAGGCCCACGCCGGCGAGCGACACGCCGTTCTGGAGGAGCCCGAACACGCGGCGGACGAGCGCGAGCGGGCGGGATGACGCCTCGCGGCGGGCGCGCGACATGCGGTCGTAGACCGTGGGGTCCTCGAAGTGGGTGAGGTCCAGCGCCAGCGCCTTCTGAAGGATGAGCACGTTCACGTGGTGGCCGAG
>CAXNIN010000424.1:0-3059 GCA_964202365.1 Myxococcota bacterium
CGAAGTCGGGTCTCCCGACTTCGGAAAGATTTCTGTAAGCGACCGGGGCGCCCGTTCCCGGCGCCCCGGAGGCCGCCCCCCGGGTTAAATCGCACGGCCCCTCGGAGCCCCATGTCGCGCCTCGCCCTCCTCTCCGTCTCCGACAAGCGGGGCCTCGTGTCCTTCGCCGAGGGCCTCGTCGCCCGCGGGTTCACCATCCTGTCCACCGGGGGGACGGCGAAGGTGCTGAAAGAAGCGGGGATCTCCGTGGTGAAGGTCTCGGAACACACGGGCGCCCCCGAGATCTTCGATGGCCGCGTGAAGACCCTCCACCCCAAGATCCACGGCGGCATCCTCGCGCGCCGCGGCGTCGACGACGCAGTGGCCGCCTCGCACGGCATCGGGCTCATCGACGTCGTAGCGGTGAACCTCTATCCATTTGAAGCTACGGTGTTGGCAGGAGCGTCTTTGCCGGACGCCGTCGAGCAGATCGACATCGGCGGGCCCGCGATGGTGCGCGCGTCCGCGAAGAACCACGCGCACGTCTTCGTCGTGGTCGACCCCGCCGACTACGCCGCCGTGCTCGACGCGATCGCGCCTGAAGGCGACTCCGCCGAGGCCCCGGCGGTGCGCGGGCGCCTCGCCGTGAAGGCCTTCCGCCACACCGCCACGTACGACGCCGTGGTGTCGTCGTGGCTCGCGGATCGGCTGGACGCCGGCGAGCCCGCCGAGGCCGCCCTCCCGCTCCGCCGCGTGCAGGACCTCCGCTACGGCGAGAACCCGCACCAAAAAGCTGCATTCTACGCCACCCCCCTCGAAGGGGGCCGCTCCCTCGCTCGCGCCGTGCAGCTCCAGGGCAAGGAGCTCTCCTTCAACAACCTCGCGGACCTCGACGCCACCCTGCGCGTGGCCTTCGAGTTCGACTCCCCCGCCGCGGTCATCGTCAAGCACATGAACCCGTGCGGCGCCGCGGTGCACCCGGGCGGCCTCGTGCCCGCCTACGCGCTCGCGCTCTCGGGCGATCCGGTGAGCGCCTACGGCGGAATCCTCGTCTTCAACCGCCCGGTCGACGAGGCCGCCGCGCGCGCGGTGATCGACAGCAAGGTGTTCTACGAGGTGATCGCCGCGCCCGGGTTCGACGCGTCGGCGCGGGCGCTCTTCGCGGCGAAGAAGAACCTCCGCGTGATGGAGCTCCCCGCGGACTGGGCCGCGTCGCGCCCCGAGGGGCAGGACGGTCGCCGCGTTCAAGGCGGTTGGCTCCTCCAGGACTGGGACATCGCGCACGAGACCGAGTGGACCCAGGCGCTCCGCGCGCCCGGCGCCGACGAGGAGCGGGCCCTGCGGTTCGCGTGGGCCGTTTGCCGCAACGTGAAGTCCAACGCCATCGTCCTCGCGACGATCGCGGACGGCGGCGTGGTGCTCAACGGCGTGGGCGCCGGCCAGATGAGCCGCGTCGACTCGGTGAAGCTGGCCGTCGCGAAGGCGGTCCGGCCGACCGCGGGCTGCGTGCTCGCGTCGGACGCCTTCTTCCCCTTCGCCGACGGTGTGCAGGTGGCGGCCGCCGCGGGAGTCACGGCGGTGGTGCAGCCCGGCGGGTCCATCCGCGACGACGAGGTGCTCGCGGTCGCCCGGGACGCCGGCATGGCGATGGCGATGACCGGGGCGCGGCACTTCCGCCACTGATTCGCCTGCCGACGGCGGCCGGCCCCACGGCGGCGGTTTGCGGTACACTCGACGACGATGCCGCGTGCCCTTGAGCTCCCTTGCGTACGCTGTGGCCGTCCCGTCCCCGTGACGGCCGCGCTCCCGCTCCCGACGTGCGCGTCGTGCCTCGGCGGCGTGCCGACGTTCGAGGTGCGCTCCGGCTCCCGGAGCGAGCGTCTGGACGCCGCCGCGATCCGCGCGGCGCTCGACGCGGGCACGCTCGCCGGGACGGATCTCGTCGTCGACGGCGGCGGGCACCCCGTGCCCATCGCGGCGCACCCCGCGTTCCGAGCGTGGTTCCTCGACGGCCACGCCGAGGCGCGATCGGCGCCGGGTCGCCCGGCAAGCGCCGGCGCCACCGTTGCGCCCGCCGCGGGGCCGCGGGCGGCTCGCCGGCGCACACCGGCCTTGCTGCTCGGCGGCGCCGTGCTCCTCGCGGGCACGGCGGCGGTCGCGTTCGTCGCCGCCCGTCCCACCGACGGGCCTCCGCCCGCCGTGGTCGCGGTGCGCGCGGAGCTTCCCGTGGCGCCGTCCGCCGTGCCGGCGCCCGGCCCGGCCGCGCCCGCGCCGACCCCGGCCGCGCCCCACCCGTTCGACGCCCTCGTGGCGCGCGTGGGCGACGTCGAGGAGCCGCGCGCGCTCCTCCTCGCCGAGGCCTGGGCGAAGCGCAACGCCGGCGGCGCGGAAGCGTTGGCCGCCGCGGTGGTGGCGGCCGAGCGGGCGGTCGTGCGCGCGCCGGGCGACGTCGAGGCGCTGTCGCTCCTCGCGTTTTTGTACGCCGAGTCGGGCGCCGAGCCGGTGCTGCGCAAGGCCCTCGTGGAGCGCGCGGCTCGCGCGGCCCCGAAGGCCCCCGCTGTCCTCCGGGCCGCGGCGCGCGTGGCGATCGCGGACGGCGCGGCGGACAGCGTTCCGCTCGCGGAGGACTGCGTCGCGGCGGCCCCGGCCGACCTCGGCTGCCGCGAGGTCGTCGCGGTCGCGCGCGAGCTCGCCGCGGTGGCGCCGAAGCTCGCCGAGGCGGAGAACCTCGTGTACGCCTACGACGAGCTCGCGCGCGCGTGGCCCGAGAACCGCCACCTCCCGCGGAGGGCCGCGCTGTTCGCCGCACGAACGGAGCTGGTCGGGGCGGAGGCGCGGCTCGCCGCGGAGGCCAAGCGCACTCCGAAGGACGCCGAGCTGCTCGCCGCCCGGGCGCTCCTCGCGTTCCGGGCGGGGACAGCGCGGGAGGGCCGCGCGCTCCTCGCGAACGTGGCCTCCCCGGGCGACGCCCTGCTCGTCGAAGCGGCGGGGGAGGCGGTCGGTCGCGGCGCCGCGGCCGAGGCGCTCGCGCTCGTCGCCCGCGTGCAGCGCCCGACGCGCGCCTCGCTGCTGTACGAGGC
>CAXNIN010000425.1:0-3057 GCA_964202365.1 Myxococcota bacterium
CGACGTGTCGCTCGCGCTCGTGACGCTCATTTCCCGGCTCGTCGACGACAACGGCCGGCTGAAGGCGCCGCGCGCCGACGTGCCCGCGGACTGGAGCGCCGCCGCGTGGGACGTGCCGCTCACCACCGAGGTGATCCGCGCCGGCGCGCACCTTTGCCACGGTGTGGAGCCCCTCCCCACCGAAGGCCACCCGCCCGCCGAGCACCTCTGGCGCCAGCCGGCGGTCACCGTGGTCGCGACGACGCTCCCCACGATCGACCGGAAGAAGAACGCGCTCCGCTCCGCCGCCGAGGCCATCCTCTCCGTGCGCGTGGCCCCCGGCCAGGACGACGACGCCGTGCGGGACGCGCTCCGCGCCGAGCTCCTCCGCGACGCGCCCGGCGGCGTGAAGGTGACGGTCGACATCTCCGCGCAGTCGTCCGGCGCGTGGCTCTACACGCCCAAGGGCCCGGCGTTCCCCGCCGCGGATCGCGCGTACGAGAAGGCGTGGGGCCGGCCGCTCCTCCAGGTGGGCGTCGGCGGCTCCATCCCGTTCGTGGCGCTGTTTGGGCGTCGGTTCGGGGATTTGCCGCTCATCCTCAACGGCGTCATCGACCCGCAGACCACCGCGCACGGGCCGGACGAGAGCCTGCATCTCGGCGTGTTCGAGAAGGCGATCCTCGCGAACGTGTACCTCTACGAGGAGCTCGCGGCGGTCTCGGAGCTCGTCCGCGCGTAGCCGCTTCGGGTCGGGCGCGGCGCCGAGCGCCGCGTCGGGCCGCGTTTGCGGTAGTCTGGCGGCGTGATCCCCTTCCTCTTCGCCTCCGCCCTCGCCGCCGACGGCACCACCGTGCTCGTCTCGAGCCTCCAGGCCCGCAACTCCGAGTCGGTGGGCCTCGCGTCGCTCGTCGAGAACTTCCTGGCCCAGGAGCTCGACAAGCACCCCGACATCGACGTCCTCCGCATCGAGGAAACCCCCGCGTTCCAGGACTACCCGGCCCGCACCTACATGGAAGGGTGCCCGCCGGGGGAGATCGCGGGGTGCACCTTCGTGATCGCGGAGCGCGCCGGCGCGGAGCTCGCGGTTACCGGCACGGTGCAGGCGCTCGTGGGCGGCACCAAGGTCACCATCGAGATCCTCGACATCGGCACGGCGCGGTCGCTGATCAGCTTTCAGAGCGAGCTCGAGGCCGGCAACGACGAGGCCTTCGCCGAAGGCGTGGCGAAGGTGCTCGTGGCGGCGATCTCCGGCGAAGTCGGCCAGGAGAAGGACATCCGCTTCAACGACGAGGGCGAGGCCGCGGAGCCGATGGACGACGCCGCGGTGGCCGCCCAGCTCGCCGAGCTCTCCCGGGAGATGGGGAGCGTCACCGCCGTCATCAGCCGGAGCGACCGCGCCATCGCGAAGCCCGAATACACGTTGGACGACCTCGCCAAGAAGATGGAGGGCGAAGGCACCAAACCGTGGGAGCGCCTCGGCATGGGCCCGAGCGAGTACCTGCGGTACAAGAACGCCGGGCTCACCCTCTTTGAGTGGCGCAAGCGCGCCATCGGCCGCCAGGGGCAGCTCCTGATCCGGCCGGTCGTGGGCTACGCCTCCGGCCCCTACGCCGGCACCTACTACGGGCGTATCGCCTACGACATCACCGGCGGCTCCCTCGGCGTGGTGGACGCCTACTCGGCCCAGTCCGTGCAGACCGGCAGCGGCGCGAGCTTCGGCGCCAGCATCGGGTGGGGCCTCACGCCCTACCTCGACGTGGGCGTGGTGGGCGGGCTCACGCTCGGCACGTTCACGGTCGACATCAACCAGGAAACGGTTGGCTCCCCCGCGATCAGCGCCGATCCCGAGTCTTCCGGCCAGACAACGCTCTTCGTGGGCCCGCGCGCCACCGCCACGCTCTTCCCCGTGAAGAACGTTCGCCCGAGCTTCGGGGGTTCGCTGCTGATCATCCAGGGCCGCACGTCGCTCGACGCCGAGAGCGTGCCGGAGAGCCTCGCGACGTTCACGCCGGGCACGCTCGTGGCGGCCGAGGTGTTCGTGGGCGGCGAAGCCCGGCTCTCGGAGCGCGTCGACTTCTACCTCCAGGTGCCCATCCAGCTCCGCATCGCGGGGGCCGTGACGGCGTCCGAACGCGCGGGCACCGCGGAGGTCGTCGACGCGACGGCACCCCCGGGCGCGAGCATCCTCGGCGCGGGCGTGGTGGTGGGGCTCCAGGTGCGCCTCTTCGGCGCGAAGCCGAAGGACGCCACCCGCTACGACGAGATGGAAGGCATCGACGAGTAGGCGAGCCGCCCCGCCGGACGAGCCGGGGCGTGGCGGGGGCCGGGCCCCCGCCCCAAGAATCAGCCGCCGAAGCCGCTCGTGGGCTTGGGGAGGAGCGGCGAGATGACGTCCACGAGGCCCTTGAGGTTGCGGCTCTGGAGGTAGATTTCGCCGGGGCCGGTGTACTTGAACACGAGGCCCTCGCCGGAGGTGACGGTCGAGAGAAAGCCCTTTGCGGCCTTGGTCATGTCGTACTTGACGGACGCCTCGAACGCGACGATGTGACCGGAGTCCACCACGTACTGTTCGCCCGGCGCGAGCACGATCTTGTGGATGGCGCCGTAGCTCGAGAGCAGGAGCGTGCCCGAGCCGCTCACCTTCACGAGAAAAGCGCCTTCTCCGCCGAGCATCTGCATGCCGGCAAACTTGGTCTCGATGGTGAGCGCGGTGCTGCCCGCGAGCCAGCTCCCGGCCTGCACCAGGAACGACTGATTCTGGAGCTCGACCCCCAGGATGTCGCCGGGGGTGGACGGCGCGAGGAGGATCGCGCCGGGGCCGCCCTGCGCCGTGTAGGTGCTCTGGAAGAGCGACTCGCCCGCGAGCATCGCGCGGCCGAGCGACGCGAGGAGCCCGCCTTGCATCTTGGATTCGAGGTTGAGGTTGGCCGACATGCCGACCATCGCGCCGGACTCGGTGCGGATGGCCTCCCCGGCGGCGAGCTCGACGTGGGCGAGGGCGAACGAGGGGCGGTAGAGGATGCGGTGCTGCACGGGGGCTCCGGGGCGAAAGCCGAAGGATTAGAAGAACTTCCAGTC
>CAXNIN010000426.1:0-3031 GCA_964202365.1 Myxococcota bacterium
GGGGGGGGCCCCCCCCCCGCCCCATGAAGATCGAGCGCGAACCCCGGAAGATCGACGCCGTGCGGGACGATGTCGGTCACCGCGACTCCGGCGCGCGCCGCCGCCTCCGCCAGCCATCGGCTCGGGCTCACGATTCGAGAGCAACGCTGCGCGAACGCGCGAATTGCGGAGTCCCGCCGTGCGAGATCCGCCGCGGTCAACGGCGGCGGCGACCCGCCCACCAGCCGCGCCCGCACCGCCCCCGGCACGCGCCGCCACGCGGCCTGGAGGCGATCGGGGCGAATCCAGCGTCCCACGCGGCCGGCCACCCCCAGCGCCATCGCGAGCGCAGGCGTGTCGCGCGCCCACCGCGAGGCGCACGCCGCGCAGCCGAGGTTGGGCCCGTCGCACCTCTGATTGCCGCGCAAGAGGAGCCCTCCCGCGGGGCACCAGGCCCAGGCGTCGTGGAGGGTCCACACCACGGGCGCCCGCACCCGAAAGCTCGCGGAGAGGAAGGCGAGGTGCTGCACGTGAACGAGGTCGACATCGCCGGAAAGTTCCTCGATGATTCTGTCGATCGTGCGATCCGAAGCGCCCGTGCGCAGCCCGGCGTACGGCGCGTTGTTCACGACGCGGGTGAGCCCAGGGCTCTCGGTGCGCGCGTACATCGCCGCGCCTGCCTCCGGTGCGACCGCGAGCGTGTGCACGTCCCACCCGCGCCCGCGGAGACCGTCGGCGAGGCGCCGCGCGTACTGCTCGGTGCCGGCGTTCTGTCGGGGAGGGAAGCCGTGGACGAGCTGGAGGAGGCGCGGCACCGCGTGGGTCTATCGGGCCGCCCCGGCGAGGGCCGTGCCGCGGCTCGGGTATCATTCGCGCGTGCCCGATCCGTCCCCGCTCCGCGTGCTCGTCGTCGATGACGAAGAGAACCTCCGCCACCTGCTCGGCCTGATCCTCGGGCGGGCCGGCTACGGCGTCGTGACGGCGCAAAACGGCAAGGATGCGCTCGCGCGGCTCGGCGAGGCCGATGTCGTCCTGTGCGACATCCGAATGCCCGAGATGGACGGCCTGACGTTCCTCGGCGCGCTCCCGCCCGGGGCGCCACCCGTCGTGATGATGAGCGCGTACGGTACGGTCGATACCGCGCTCGAAGCGATGCGTCGGGGGGCGTACGACTACGTCTCCAAGCCGTTCAAGGCCGACGAAATCGTGCTCACTCTCCGCAAGCTCGAAGAGCGGGAGAGCCTCGCCGCCGACCGCGGCCGCCTTGCCGTCGAGAACGCCCGACTGAGGGAGCGCGTCGGCGAGCCGGTCGAGGGTTTCGTAGGTAGATCACCGGCAATCCAGGAGACGCTCCGCGTGCTCGGACGGGCGGCGCGTCACGACTCCACGGTGCTCCTCGCGGGGGAGAGCGGCACGGGCAAGGAGCTCCTCGCGCGGGCGCTCCACCGGCTGTCCCCTCGCGCAAAGGGACCGTGGGTGGCGATCAATTGCGCGGCGATCCCGGAGACGCTGCTTGAGAGCGAGCTGTTCGGCCACACGAAGGGGGCGTTCACGGGCGCGATCCAGGCCAAGCCCGGGCTGTTCGAACAGGCGGACAAAGGTACGTTGTTCCTGGATGAGATCGGTGATCTCCCTGGACCTCTCCAGTCGAAGCTTCTCCGCGTGCTCGAAGACGGCATGGTTCGCCGCCTCGGCGCGCGCGCGGACGCCCTGGTCGACGTTCGCATCGTCGCGGCCTCGGCGCAGCCGCTCACTCCGCCTCGATTCAGGGAGGACCTCTACTATCGGCTGGCCGTGGTGCACCTCCACATCCCGCCGCTGCGAGAGCGCGGGGAGGACGTGCCCCTCCTCGTGGAGCACCTGCTCGCGGCGTTGGCGCTTCGAATGCGGCTTCCGAAGCCGCTCGTCACGGACGAGACGCTGCGAATCCTGCTCGCGCAGCGCTGGCCGGGCAACGTTCGCCAACTGGAGAACGCGCTCGAGCGTGCGCTACTCGTTTGCGACGGCGCTACGATTCAACCCGAGGATCTCCCCCGGGAGCTGCGCGTCGAGACGCCCCGCGCTCCGACCGCCGAGGAGCTCTCCATCCCCGCCCAGGTGGAGGCCCTCGAGCGGCGTCTGATCGAGCGTGCCCTGGCGAAGTCCGACGGAAACAAAGCGGCGGCGGCTCGGCTCCTCGAGATCTCCTACAAGACCCTGCTCTACAAGATCCGCGACTACGGGCTGGACGCATGAGCGGCGCGGACTCCGAGGCGGGTAGGGGCTCGTCGTCCGCTTCCGGGGACGGGGGGGCGCGCCCCCCCGTAACGCCCCCCCCGACCCGGGCGATCCCGCTCCTTCCCGTCATTACGGCGGTGGTGCTCATCCTCGCGGTGGGGAGCGTCGGCTGGCGGCTCACCGCCGTTCCGCGCGGCATCGCGGAGGCGCAGCGCGCGCTCGACGCGGCCGACCTCTCCGGCGCGGAGGTGGCCTGGCGCGACGTGCTCGCGGCGGACCCAGGCAGGGCAGAGGCGCTGTACGGCCTGGGGTGGACGCTCCACCTCGCGGGGAAACCCGAGCTTGCTCGCGAATCGTTCCAGCAGTGCGTGGACGCGCACCCGGACAACCCCCTCGGCTACAAGGGCCTGGGCAGCGTGGCGATGGCGCAGGGCAATCCGCCGCTTGCGAAGAGGCGCTTCGAGGAGGCGCTCGCGCGCTCCCCGGAGGACCGCGCCGTTCGCCACAGCCTCGCGCTCCTCGCCATGGGGACAGGGAGCACCGACGAGGCGCTGGCGGCGTTCACCTCGCTCGCGACGGAGGAGCCGGAGAGGGCGGCGTTCCGGCAGGGACTCGCGGAGGCCTTGCTCGTGGCCGGGCGCCCGGAAGACGCGCTCGACGCCGCGACCGAAGCGGTGCGCCTCGCGACGGAGCCGCGCTTGGAGGCGCTCGCCCAGTTCACGCGCGCCCGGGCGATCCTGTCCGCGTCCGGGGGGCGCGTCGACCCTGACGATTGCGCGGGCACCGCGCCGCCGGTGTACGCGTGGGTGGAGGAGGCGGATCGCGCCCTCGACCG
>CAXNIN010000427.1:0-3029 GCA_964202365.1 Myxococcota bacterium
CGCCTTCGACGCGCGCGCCGCCGCGCTGCACGCCGCGGGGGAGTAGGCGCCCCCATGAAGCCCCCCGCCCACGAGCTTCGCGGCTCCGTCGCCGCCGCGCGCGTCGCGACGTACGCCCGCGCGTCCGACCTCTTCTTCGCCCACTTCGAGCACCACGTACACCTGGAAGGTCCCGACGAATGGCGGCCCGATCGGCCCGATCTCGCCACGCCCACCGGCTGGCGGGCGGGCGTGCTTGGGGAGGCCAAGTTCCGCCATTCCCGGCTCGACCGCATGGTGGCGAGCTTCCATCCGGCGCACGGCCCCCGGTGGACAGCCCACGAGCTCTGCCACCGCCTCGTCGGGTGGGCGTGGCGGCCGGGGGCGTCGCCGCTCTGGATCGCGACGGCCGCGCGGCTCGCGGAGCTCGTCCCCGTCGCGCTCTGGTACTTCTACGACGCCGGCGCGCCCCGGTGCGACCGCCACGCGCTCGCCGATCCGCGCTTCGACATCCGGTGCGCCGCCTGCGAGGCCCTCGCAACGCGCGGCCCAGACCCCTCCCCCGCCGCGCGCGTCGAGGTCGACCGGCTCCGCGAGGAGGGCGACCGCTTCGTCGCGAACGAGCTCGAAGCCGTGCGGCGCACCCTCCGCGACGGCGAGTACGTGCCGCACCGGTGGACCACGCTCGAGCTCGGCTCGGACGGCCTCGCCTGGGCGGCGGCGCACAGCGCGCGACTCGCGTCGCCGGCGTTCCACGCCTGGGTGGAGCGGTTCGTGCCGCCCGACACCGGCCGCCACGCCACGCTCGAAGCCCTCGAGGCGCGCGCCGTCGCGGTGGTGGCCGCCCTGCGGGACGGCGCCGAACTGCCCGTGTGGAAGGCGGATCGTCGCCGATGGATCGCGCAGGACATCGGCTGGCGGCTCGCGGTGGTCCAGGCCGACTGCGACCCCGAAACGGCCGCCCGCATCGACACCATCCTCGACGCCCTCGCGAACGACCTCGACGCCGGCGCCGCCGCCGCCGCGTGGCGCGATCTGTGCGACGACGTCGAGGTCCCCGACGTGGAGGACACCTTCGCCGTCGGCTACGACCTCGGCGGCGGCCTCGGCCGCTCGGCGCGGCAGGTGCGCGCCGGCCTCGCCACCGTGTGCCCCGCCGCGCTCGGCCTGCTCGGCGCCGCGGCCGACCCCGTGGTGGCGGCGTTCGTGGCCGACGACACCCTCGTCCGCGAGCCCCTCGGCGTGCGGTTCGCGCGGTTCCTCGCCGACGGCGCCGCCGAGCCCGACGACGGCCCCGCCACCGCCAACGACCTCGGCGCCGCCGACCCCGCCGATCTCCTCGATCCCGTCGATGTCGCCGAGCTCGCCGCCCTCGAAGCCGCGGTGTCCCACGCCCCTCCGCTGTCGCCCGTGGTCGCGACGCTCCGCGGCGCCCCCGACCCCGGCGGCCCGCTCCGCCTCGCGCCCGGCGTCGCGGTGATCACCGCCCGCCGGGACTGGCGCGGGGCGCTCGGCGGAGCTCGAAAGCGGCGGCCGGTCGCGCTCCCGCCGCGCGCAGAGATCCACCTCGCCGTGGTCCGCGCGCCAAGCGGTGATGTCGCGCTTCACGCGCTCGCGCCGGCGGTCGCCGAAGCGGTCACGAAGGGTGCGGGGCTCGAAGCCACGGTGGACCACGCGACCCGCGCGGAGCTCGTGGCGGCCGGCGTGCTCGCGGCGCCGAGCCGCGCGTAAGCGCGTGCCGCCACTCGGTGCGCCGCGCTACACCTGTCCTCTCCGGGGCCGGCCCCGCGCGCTGAAATCGAATAGGTTTTGAACCCGTCCGGAGCCGTTCATGTCCTTCACGCGACGCCTCGAGCGCTACGCCCAGCTCGGCGCCCTCGCCGGGCGAATCGGCGCCACGGCGGTCGCCGCCCGGGTGGCCGGCCGCGACCCCGGCACGGATGACCCCGGCCTCCGCGCCCGCGCCGAAGATCTCGCCCGCACCCTCGGCAAGCTCCGCGGCGGCGCCATGAAGCTCGGCCAGTCCCTCGCCATCGCCGCCGACCACCTCGATCTGGCCCCGGAGATTCGCCTCGCCCTCGGCACCCTCCACGCCAAGGGCGAGCCGCTCCCCTTCGCCGGCGTGCGCGCCACGATCGAGCGCGACCTCGGCGCCTCGCTGGAGGAGCTCTACGCCTCCGTCGACCCCGCCCCGCTCGGCACCGCGAGCCTCGCCCAGGCCCACGCCGCGCGGCTCCACGACGGCCGCGACGTCGTCATCAAGGTGCTCCACGAGGGCGTGGAGGACGCCGTGGCGGCCGATCTCGCCACGCTCGACGCCGCGGGCCCCGCCTGGCGCGCCCTCGGCCGCGACCCCGCCGAGCTCCGCGGCGCCCTCGACGAGCTGCGCGCCCGCGTCATCGAAGAGCTCGACTACGCCCGCGAAGCCGACAACACCGAGCTGTTCCACACGCTCTACGCCGGCGACGCGCGCGTGCGCATCCCCGGCGTCGTCCGCGACCGGTGCGGGAGCCGCGTGCTCACCCTCGACCGCCTCCCCGGCCGCCCCATCGACCCCTTCATCGCCGTGGCCTCCCGCGACGCGCGCAGCCGCGCGGCCCGCACCCTCGCCGAGCTCTTCTTCGAGCAGACCTTCCGCCACCGCGTCCTCCACGCCGATCCGCACCCCGGCAACTACCTCTTCGAGCCCGACGGCCGCGTGGGCGTCCTCGACTTCGGCTGCGTCAAGCAGTTCTCCGTCGCGAGCATCGGCGCGTACGCCCGCATCGTCCGCTCGTCGCTCGCGGGCGACCGCCAGGGCGCGCTCGACGGCGTGCGCGCGTTCGGCGCGTGGACAGGCGACGACCCCGCCGCCGCCGACTCCATCTGGCAGTTCTGCGAGGCCGCGGTCCGCCCCTGGCGCACCGGCGAGTACGAGGTCGGCGAGTCCGAGCCCTCGCTCGTCGGTCATCTCCGCCCGCACAGCACCGCCATGTTCCGCCACGCCGACATCGTCGGCCCGCCCGACGTGCTCTTCCTCCACCGCACCGTCGGCGGCATCTACGCCCTCG